>JBIKWG010000106.1:0-9777 GCA_044356425.1 Bdellovibrionota bacterium
CTAGCAGCTGCCGCTAATCAGCCAGCTGCAGCTAGTGCGGGCGCTTTCTGGGGGCAAAAAAGCTGCCGTTTAGTTGAGCGTGGTCTTCACAGCGAGAGCTTTTTGTTTTGGCTTAAAAGCCAGGGTAATCAGGCGGTTAGAGGGCTATTATAAGCCAGTTGTGTGGTTCGTTCGCCCGCATGCTCTGCGCACTGAGTGCCATCATAGTCTGGAAAGGTGTAACGCAAATTGCTCGCTAAAGAATTGTGTTGTTAGTGGTGTCGCTTGATGATGGTAAGGGAAACCTCTTTGGCGGACTACCAGGTTGTTTAATAGGCTACTGTGTAATTTTAGCGAAACAGCGCTACCGATTGTATGCAAACAATCTCTCCTACCACTCAGGCGGCGGAGGAGCTTTTTAAAAGGCTCCAAGCAATTTGCGCCCAGGTATCGGCCTTGGTCTTGTACGTTGATCTCAATCGGCAGTTCCATCTGATAAGTAAGTATTATGAGCGATACTTCGACTGTCAGTGTGAGCAGTTCGAAGAGCAAGAAGTTCGTAAGTTTCTCGGCGCAGAAGCGTGGGGGCAGATTGGTCCAGCGATTGATAAGGCGTTTAATAAAGAGAAATCCACGTTTGAGCTTGAGCTGCTGCTGGGAGTGGTTGGAAGGAAGTGGGCGCAGGTCGTACTTACAGCCGATTTAGATGAACACAAATCATTGCGGGGAGTGATCGTTTTTGTAACGGATATTACCGAACAGAGGTTGCATGAGAAAGCGCTCAAAGATATGGACGCATTCTATCATTCAATATTTGAATCGCACGGCGTGGCGAATGCCGAAGTGGATATCGCTACCGGACGATTGCTGCGAGTTAATCGATTGTTCTGTGAAATGGTCGGCTACGATGAAGCTGAGCTACTGGCGGGTTGCACTTTTCTTGACCTCACTCATCCAGAGGACAGAGCGCCAAATCAAGAGAGCATGGGACCCCTGGTGCGGGGCGAGGTAGATAACTTGCGCCTTGAAAAGCGTTACGTTCGCAAAGATGGAACCATAGTGTGGGTCAACGTGACTGGGACGGTGCTCAGAGATGCTACCGGGCGCCCGAATCGTTTGCTTGGAAGCGCGCATGATATCACTGGACGGATCGAAGCTGAGCAGGCGCTTCGGATGAGTGAAGAGCGCGTCAGGTTGGCTGGTCAAGCAGCTGGCATCGGGTATTGGTCACAGGATCCTCACACGGGGTGGGGCACCCTGGATGAGATATGCGCGGATCTTTTTAAAGTTGGAAGAAGCGCTTCGGCAGAGGAGGTGTTTTCTCGAATTGTTCCTGAAGACCGAGAGCGGGTGCTGCAGGCCTATCACGATTCATTCTCGGGAGAGCGTCCATACCATGCAGAGTTCCGCGTGCAATATCCCGATGGTAGGCAGCGTTGGCTTATGGGGCTGGGCGGATGCCGTACAGACGCATGTGGAGCTACTACACTTGTTTATGGGGTAAATATCGATATTACCGATCGAAAGCAGACTGAAATAAAGCTTAGGGAAGCCGACCGGCGCAAGGATGAATTTCTTGCAACGCTTGCACATGAGCTGCGCAACCCCTTGGCGCCAATTAGCAATGCGCTGCAGATGTGGTCGTTGCTTGAGCAAGATTCTCTTCAGCTTCGTAAGGTCCACGAAATGATGGAGCGGCAGGTTGCACAGCTAAGGCACCTGATTGATGATCTGCTGGATGTTTCGCGGATCTCGCGCGGTAAGATTGAGCTGCGTCGCAGTGTAGTCGATGTAGCTGAGGTTCTGCAAAGTGCCATAGAATCAGTGCGTCCTTCTATCGAGTCTCTGGGGCATAAGCTGCATGTTTCTCTGCCCGATAGTGTGGTGGTGCTCAATGGTGATGTGGGGCGATTAACGCAGATATTCGGAAATTTGCTGCACAATGCAGCCAAGTATACCGATCAGAGCGGTGAGATATTTGTTACGTTGGCGTCGGATGATGAGTGGTGTGAGGTTCGAGTAAGGGATACAGGGGCGGGGATTCCTCCAGATATGCTGGTTAGCATCTTTGATCCGTTTACTCAGGTTGCCCGCACTCTCGATCGGTCCCAAGGTGGATTAGGCATTGGGCTAACCTTGGTAAAGAAGCTCGTTGATTTGCACGCAGGGACGATAGAGGCACAGAGTCAAGGGGAGGGCAAGGGCAGTGAGTTTATTGTGAGGCTGCCGCTGCAGCAGGTGCTGGGTGCCTCAACAGCAGGTAGCCAGGCACTTAAGCAGCGCGAAGTGCAGAGCGGCGAATCGTTGCCTCGTCGTAAGGTGTTGGTAGTTGATGACTTACCGTCTTCTGCTGATACGCTAGCGATGATAATTGAGGGGATTAATCAGGAAGTGATTGTTGCATATGACGCTGCCTCAGCAATTAAGATGGCAAAGAATTTTCATCCCGATTTTGTTTTTTCAGACCTTGCAATGCCCAGCATGGACGAATTTCATCTCGCACATGAGCTGCGCAATGCGCTTGGTCCAGATGTTACCTTAGTGGCAGTTACTGGATATGGGCAAGAGCGAGATAGAGAGCAGAGCAGGGAGGCTGGCTTTGCGTTTCACCTGGTAAAACCAACTACGTTATCTGAGATTCATCAGATCCTCGCAGCTTCAATCACGGTTTCGCAAGTGGCGGCTTAGGCAAAAAGCTCCATGACCGGTTTCCCAAGGCCATCTTGAGTCACGTAGAATGGTCGTTTCTCAATCTCATAGCTAAGATCGGCCGGGATGCCTAGCGCATGATATATCGTTGCATGTAGGTCAGAGAGCTCAATCGGATTTTCTATAGAGTGACAGGGCATCTCATCAGCGGTGCGGCCATAGAGGTGGCCTTTCTTAACGCCACCACCAAACATCAGCACGCTGCCAGCCTTGGTGAAGTGTGCATGTAGCCCCCATTGACCGATTTGGTGGATTATCAGCTGTTTATTGTGCGGATCTCGATCCTCATAGTTCTTCACTGATATCCGGCTAAATTCGCTAGCGACAATAATCAGGGTTCGATTAAGTAGGCCGCGCTCTTCAAGATCACGGACAAGGCGCGCAATCGGCGCATCAATCCAGCGCTTCATCTCGGCTGTTCGGCGATGGCCGTTATCATGGGTATCCCAGTTTCCAAACGGAACATGTTCTGTGGTTACTTCAACAAAACGTACGCCAGATTCCACAAGCCTTCGAGCAAGCAGACACCCGCGACCGAAGCGACTGGTGTTATAGGCGTCAAATACCTCCTTTGGTTCCTGCGAGAGATCGAATGCTTTTGCCTTCGGTGAGGTTACTAGCTGATAGCTCTTTTCAAGAGCGATTTTAAGCGACTGCTGCTGGTAGTCACTGCCGTATTCGCCTATCGGGGATGATTTGACGAGGTTGTTGAGCAGCGTGTTGCGGTTGCGAAAGCGGTCAAGAGATAACCCGCCGGCGGGGCCGATGGCCTTCATCGCTGTTTCAGGGTTTACGATGAGGAGAGGGGCGTGCTCTCCACCGAGAAAGCCTGGTGTAAGAAAGGCTTGGACCTCAGCTGCTCCGTCGATATCGAGCCGCTGGCCGATATGCACAAACGATGGCATGTCTGGTGTGCGTGATCCGAGTGTCTTGACGATCATTGATCCAATGTGGGGAACATCCACAGTTTGCGGAGGTACGTAACCCGTATGCCAATGGTACTGATGACGCGCATGCAGGATATGGCCAAGGTCAGGTGGAGAAAACGAGCGAATGAGCGTTCCCCGATCCATAACCTTGGCAATCTGCTCTAGCCCCTCAGAGAACTTAATATTGTCGACAGCGGTGTCGATCGGCTTAAAGGTAGAGCGAACCGTATATACGCGTTTACCGCGATAGTCCGGTTCGACAATTTTTGGATCAAAAGTCTCAGTGTGAGCCATCCCACCAGCCATCCAGAGCAGGATAACGGCATCAGCGCGTGGAGCGATCTCTTCAGATTTTTCTTCGGATCCAAGTGAAAGCCTCGGTATGCCACTTGCTAGAGTTGCAAGCGTTGTGGCTGCGGCAGCTTTTATAAAGTCTCTTCTGCTCCAACTCTTCTGGTAGAGACTCGTGTGCATAACGTCTGAAAAGCTTACTTCCGGAGCGGCTGCTTTTGGATGACGACGATCTGGATTGCGAGAAGAGTCACTCATATGCTTTTACGCAGAACATTAATATTACGAACTTAGTTGGAATTCCGGCAGCATCGCGATGCTCCAAATGAGGTCTTCAGTTTCAGCTGCATCAACCGTTGCTCCAAAATATCCCTGAAGCGCGTCAAGCTCGGCCGCGTTTGGGTTACGCCCCAGCATGCGCGAATAGATCGTCACAGCGACAGATTTAGTGTTTCCTGTGCGTTGGGGTATGCGGCGTGACGTTCCGCTCGTCAGCGCTACCGTTGCTGCCTTTCGAACAAGCTCTGCCAGGCCCTCGCCTGTTGAGAGTTCTAAAGCTTGCATAGTGGTTGCTGACGTGCGCCTCGCGGTTGTTAGCTGTTCGCGGCGTGGTCTGCCAAGGCTTAACATGGTGGGGGTGGCTTCAAGAAAAACTGAACGAAGGTCGAGCCCGCGAATTATAAGGAATTCAACGCGGTGCTCGGATTCTGCTTGTGAGCTAACAGAACGCACGCGACCCATCAGTCGTTTGGCGTTTGTTGCCGCCACGTTTAATCGTATCGCACTAAAAGCTCGCGTCTTAACTGAGTCTTGCCCAAAGATCGGTAACAACTCTTGGTGGTCGGCGTCAGTGTTTTCAATAGTGGCGGTGTCGACCGGCTTATCTACGAAGGCTTCAGGGGTAGGGACCACGTCTAGCAGTGGTGTAGAGCGGCCCCCAACTATGAACCGCACGTTTTCAAACAGCGCATAGTAGTCTTCGCTCTTCTGTAATTGGGCGGCGTTGCGTTTTACTCCCTTTACCTTTTGACTCTGTCGATCACGCTCAGTCTGAGATGAGCTGGTTTCTAATTCTAGCAGCCCCTCGTCTTGTTTATCTATCTGCTCAAATTTCTGGCGTTGGCGGTCTAGCTCGCTCATCTTCTCAAAACGTCGCAGGACAATAAGCCAAACTGGTTGGGTGTCATTGAGAGCTACGTCAAACTCTATGCTTTTGCTATTTGGTGCAATCTCACCGCTTTTAAACAGTAGTGTGTCTTTCTGGATGTCCTTGACGGCATCAAGAGCTGGGTTAAATACAGTAACTGCGAGGGTTCGCTCAACATCCGACGGGAGAGCTTGGGGGGTAACTCCGAATGCCTGGGCAACACCATCCAACAGCTCTTCAGCGTTTTTGCGACGAACAATCGGGCCGTCGAAGGTGAAGCCTGCTTTGATTTTTTCAGGTGCTCCCACCGAAGGAAGCTGGTAGGTTCGCGATGTCATAATCAGTTCAAGCAGCTTCTTGACATCGTATCCTTGAGTCACAAATTCAGCTGCAAGCCAATCAAGCAGATCGTCATCCCACGCGGGTGAGTCCATTTCGTCCAGCGGTTCTACGATGCCTGCACCGAACAGTCGGTGCCAAACTCGATTAACAAAGGTTCGAGCAAATCGCCCATTTAGATCGCTCGTGACGAGGTTAGCTACCTGCTTGCGGCGCTGCTGAAGAGAGCCATCTTTGATGGTGCCCAGCTCTGGATACAGAAATCCGGGCTGAACCGTCTCGCCCGTCGGAACATTGCACTCGTGCACACCGAGTTGCTGCTCGGCGAATGCGTTGGCAAATGCGTACGTCTCGCGCAGCTTCCATTCATCAGTGAAGCTGTTGTGGCACGAGGCGCATTTAAGGTTTATGCCCATAAAAACCTGGCCAACATTCTGCGCGGCCTGCATGCCGATCTCTTCGTTGGCGGACACGTTGCCGGTTTGCCACCATTTGATTCCGTTTATAAATGCGTTGGTGTTCTCTGTCGGAGCAATTAGCTTTCCAGCAAAGGAGTTGTAGGGTGTGTTGTTATACAGCGCTGCGTAAATGAAAGCTGAATTATCAGTGCGCCCGCCGTGCAAAAACCCAGGGCCTGAGTAATCATTTCGCAGCATGTCGTTCCACCAGGTAAGCCAGTGCGAGGCGAATGCTTTGCGGTCGGCAAGCAGAGATCTTATGAGATCGCTTCTTTTATCAGGAGAGCGATTGCTGGTAAAACGATTTATCTGCTCGAGGCTGGGTGTTATGCCGTGGAGATCAAAGTAGGCTCGTTTAATAAAAAGCTGGTCAGAGATCAGCGCTCCATCGTTAGTGAGCTTGTCGCTCAAGCTGCGCTTCGAGAGGTAGGTGGCTACTAATTTATCTACAGGGTTCAGATGTGCAGCGGCGGGCAGCTCGGGTCGTCGTGGCGCGGTAGCCTTTTTAGGCAGTAAAGCATTCTTGCGCTGCATGGTTCCCCAGACGGCTCCCTGGTCGATCCAGGCTCGCATTACACCAATCTCATCAGCGGTAAGGGCACGACCCTTACTGGGCATCACCTTCTTGGGTTCAACACCGGAGATGAGCTTGATGAGGTAGCTCGATTGAGAATCTCCAGGGATGACCGCGGGGCCTGTCTTTCCGCCTTTGATGAATAGCTCGCGGTCATCGATCCGGTAGTCTCCTTTGGATTTTCCATCGTCATGGCATTTGGCGCAGTTATCATGGAGAATTGGATGTACGTCTTTCTCGAAGTTAATCTTTCGTCGTGATGGCGGCGGGATAACTGGACTGTTGCCCTTGGTCGATTCGAGAGCAGCTTTCTTGATGCTCGCCATGCCATCGCTCTCGGATGTTTTGTTGTACGATAGCACCATCGGCTCTTCGAAATAATCTGCGCCATGAACAAGCAGTCCACCGAAATGGGCAACAACGCACATGAAGATCGAATTGCCGATTACCAGCGTACGATAAGCTACGCGGGCTCGCTTCGTGGTTGCTCTAGCGCAGCGGACACCCGTAAGTGCGCTAATTACAGCTAGCGCGGTTAGCGCCAGACCACCCCACAGGTGAACAGATAAAAAATCGGCAGATTCTCCGAGGAACTCCTCGTGAGCAGCATTTGAGAGTCCGGCAAGGGTAGCAGTAAAAGAAGCTGCAGTGCCCCACAGCAGCGAGTATAACCCAATGACGCTGATCTCTGTTCTGCGGCGCACCGCGCCCCAAATTTCAACTGTTGCTGTTACAATAAGCAGGCAGATCGGAAAATGAA
The DNA here is from genome assembly GCA_044356425.1 of Bdellovibrionota bacterium. Classification (GTDB taxonomy): domain Bacteria; phylum Bdellovibrionota_C; class UBA2361; order UBA2361; family OMII01; genus OMII01. Next base: position 7,187 of record JBIKWG010000106.1, read on the forward strand.
CAAGAGTGGGATGAAGTCGACCAAATAGCATCAAGAGTCGGTCGCCGAGAGGAGCCAGAGTGGTCGACTCCCCTGCGGCACTGGCCCATGCTGGGCTGCTAAAAGAGAACACCCCGCAGACAAAGAGTGCGACTGCTAGCACTGCTGAGGACGTTGCCGCAGAAGAAAGTGCAGCAGAAGAAGGTGTGGAATAAGGGAGTGTAGAATAAGGGAGTGAAGAAGAAGAGACTGCAGTAGCAGGGAGTCTAGCCGTAGAGACTGTAGTAGTGCCTATGACCCTGTCTCGTGAGTTTACCATAAACAGCCTCCGCGCTGCATCGTTGGCTTATCTGTCCAACGTAGAGAAACCGCTGGGCTGTTTTTCGGCAGCCGAGGAGATGCAACGAAACCGCCCTAACCATACTATAAGCACTTGACACTGTACACAATAAGGCCACTCCCGCGTTGGGGTAATCGAGACTTAGCGGACGCAGAGTTTGCAGGGAACATCGATCCTTTCTTCGGCAAAGCAATGGCGCTATAAGCAGTAAAAATAGTAGGCGCGCTAAGCTATTACGGGGTTCTGTTGCGCCCTGGTTGGAAGTGCTAGCGTCGGTCGAGCATCTTTATAAAGGCAATGAGAGTCTGGTGAATAAGGTATCTGAAAGATGCCCCGTTAGCCCTGTCGCTCGGCGGGTCGTGGGTTTTGTTGGGGTGCTGCTTTTTCTGGTCGCGCTCGTACCACGCATTGTTTTTGTTAGCTCCGGACCTCTGCAGGCGGATGAGAGGCATTGGGATGCTCGCACCGACAGGGTGCTTGAAAAGCTTCGCAGCGATCCGTTTCATGCCACGAGCCATCTGGGTCACCCAGGAGTCTTTCCTGCGCTTGTCATGTCAACCAGTAAGGTCGCTTGCAGCTTCGTCAATCGCACGCTTGGAGATTCGGCAATGCGCGCGCTGTGCGTTGATTCGCTGAGTGCTGCGCGGTTAGGAAACGCGCTCTTCTCAAGCCTGTTGCCATCTTTGTTGTTCTTGGTCTTGTTGAAGTGGACAGGTTTTTTGGAAGCGTTGACCGTGGCGCTTTTGGCAGCTCTAAGCCCGCGCGCTATTGATCTTAGTCGCATTGCCCATGTTGATACGATTCACGGCGTTGTTGTAGCTGCTACAGTGTTTTCTTACCTTGCAGCGCTGCGTCTTAACGATTGTCGCTTAAAAGCCCTGGCCGGCATCGGATTTGGGTTCTGTCTTCTTACTAAGCCTACTTCAATTGCATTAGTACCAGCTCTCTTTATAGCCAAGCTGTTGCTTGCACGACTGTGGCCAAAGACGTTTGTTAGTCGCGGGATCTCGTGGTCAGATCTGTGGATGGCGATATGGTCGCTTGCGGTGTTTACCCTACTATATACGCGTATCTGGCACCACGGAGAGAGCTTTGTTGAATGGGCCGCAGTAAGCCATGCCGGACCGCATGTACTTTATGAAATTGGCGTAGCGCTGCGCTCGGGGGCTCTTGGTGAGATCGTGCTGGCACTGCTTTCAATCAGTGTCGTAGTACAGGTTGTCCGTTGGCGCCGCGCAGAGCGGGTTGGCGGGCAGTGGCACCTGACCACACTTGTGGTTGTCTTGCTAACATGGCTAGTGGTGTTTCCTGCCTCTTGGGAGAATCTAGCGCGCTACTGGATGCGGGTCTTTAATCTTACATCTGTAACGCATCAATCGTTCGCCGGCGCGACGCTGCCGCCAGCCGGTGGATATCTCTCGTATGCAATTGCTGAGCTACCTCCACTTGTTTTTATTGGAGTCGTTCTTGCCCCATTGCTCGCAGTGCCTGCTATTTGCCGGGCGCTTCGCCCTAGTGAGCAGCAGCTTGTTGTGGTGTCGGTAGCGGTGTGTGTGTGCTGGCTGGCGTTTCTTTCGGCATCATCGAAGCAGGCGTGGAGATATGCGTTAGCTGTAGCGCCGTTTTGTTACGTCGTAGCAACTTTGACGCTGTGCGCTCTTGGTCGTAGGTGTAAGCTCGCGCGCCTTCCGCTGCTAGCTCTGCTGCTTTTGCAGGGCGCTGCTGCTGTTTGTGCATTTCCGGCCTGGGATCTCTACCAAAGTAGTTTTGCCAGAGTGCTTGAGCCGACAGTGCGCCGGGAGCTTGTTCGTGTTCGCAGCGGACAGCAAGAGGCGCTCTCGTTTCTAATAAATGAGGCCAAGCGCGAGCGGCGCGAGATATTTGTTTCTGTGCTTGGCGATGGAGATGTCTTTCAGCGCGAGGCTGCGCGCTCGTTTGGTGCTGATGCAAAGCTAATCAAGCTCGGCTACTTTTCTGATTACGCCTCTGATTACGTGATTGTGCAGACAACTTTTGAAGTAAGAGATCCGCAGTGGATGAAGCATACTTCAGCCGATCCGGTTTTTCGTGCTGTAAGCGACTACGGTGCTGGTACCGCTATCTATCGCCCGATAGATAGCGAACTGCCGCGCGAGGTATCACTGCCGATACAGAAGGTGCGGCGTGATAGAGGTTTGTTGAACAAAGTAGATGGGATTGAGGAGCTGCAGCTTGAGCCCTCTAAGGCCGTAGCTGGGTACGTTCTTGCTTTTCCGGCTGGGTATCGGGTGGT
>JBIKWG010000324.1:0-2772 GCA_044356425.1 Bdellovibrionota bacterium
CTCGTATGCTAATATAGCCCGTGATGTGGGCACATCTGATGTAACGGTTCATACGTACTTTCAAATTCTTGAGGATACGCTGCTAGGATTTTTGTTAGAACCCTATCACCAATCGATTCGGAAACGACAACGTGAAAATCCGAAGTTTTTTCTTTTCGATACCGGAGTACAGAGGGCACTGTCACGAACACTCGACATCCCTCTAACGCCCCAAACCTACGCATTCGGAAAAGCTTTCGAACACCTAGTTGTCTGCGAAATTATTCGACTAGCCTCGTATCGAAGAAACGATTTCACGTTTAGTTACCTACGGACAAAGGACGATGCGGAAATCGATCTAATTATAGAGCGGCCAGGGATGCCGACCGCTATCATCGAAATAAAATCAACGGATAAAGTTGATGATGACGATGTAGCTTCACTAAGGCGATTTCTGCCAGACTTTCCAGGTGCTAAAGCCCTGTGCTTATCTCTAGATCAGAATCCGAAAGTGCTGCACGGCATTGAATGTGTATACTGGACACAGGGAATACGAGAAATATTGGGTGGATAAGACTGATGCACACTACAGCATATCAATATAAACATACCCAACATGCTGGGTTTAAGGATCATCCGCTCCTAAATGAGTTGGCTCAGATTTATGCAGATGGCTTTTTGTGGATAAGAGAAAAGAGCGTGGAGTCTCGCTGGTAGAGCATTCGCTGCTTGTTGCTCTGGTTTCTTGTTTGTCCTGGTGAGCGTAAGGGTGGTTGGAGCGTCGGTGCGCGATACTACTGAGACGGCAGCTAGAAGGCTTTCTGGATCGGGTGGCATCGGAGATGATTAATCCAGTCAGGCTGCCAGAGAGGGCGGGCTGAGAGGCTATTGACCGTCCTGTACGAGACGAAATACCTGCTGAGGTTTCAGGTGATTGGTGGGGATAGTCACCGTGTTGCTTTTGGCAGAGTCTGTTAGTACTGGCAGAGTAACATCACGCCAGCTTCCCTCAGTAAGAGAGTCCTTTGATTGAGGGCGCCATGTAGGATCACCGGTCCAACTTAAATTAACTCCGTCAGTAGTCAGTGATATCTTTAAATCTGGGGCTTCTTTCAAAAAGGAATCCATGAAAGCTGCTACTTGAGGCTCGGTTGTTTTAAGATAGACAGCGGCTTGCGCCAAATTGCCAGTCGTGGCTATCGCTGCGAAGCCAACGAGCTGGTTGTTGTAAAAAACTCCATTTCCAGAATACCCCTTAACTGGTTGCAGCCCGTCAACATTCGTTGGCTCGTTATCGAGTCGTGTCATTTGGTAGAATCTATTTTCACCGAGTAGGTCGCCTGGTATGAGCCTTTCGGTTCCTGCACGCCTATCGCCAGTTGAGGGATTTAAATTTACTGCAGATACAGGCCCCCAACTGCTAGCGCCGCAGTAGGTAACGCTTTGGCCTAGTGCAACCGGGGCTGATGCCCTGACTACAGGAGTAGCTTCTGTATCGCTTATTGGCGCTTTTAATCTCAACGCTATGATATCAGCAACGCCTTCTGTGGCCCATGAACCGTCGTTAACCCAGCCTTTGAAAAAATGAAAAGATGAAATTTCATGCCAGCCTTGAGAGTCGTTGTAGTTAGGTGCAGTGCCTACCCAGGCCTTTAGATTTTTGTCCAAGATGCCGTTATCTAGCACGTGAGCTGAGCTAAAAGCGACGTCACTTTTTCCAAGCACCGCACCGGCAAACTTTACGATGCGGCTACCTGGTTCAACGCCGTCATACTCATACTTCAAGTGAAGCACACCCATTTTAGCTCCAAAATTCTTCCCCGCTGCAAGAGCTATGTTCGGGTCAACGCCATCAGGGGTCCTGCCACCATAGAGCTTAACTTCACCGCCCAACAGCGCAGCAGCACCGAGTATCGCGGTGACGGGTGTGGGAGTCAGAGATTTATACCACGGGGTAGCTGCTGTCGTTCTGTCTTCAGCTGTTTCGTTCGATGTGGGTGCGCGTAGTTGGCTAAGCATAAAAACTGATATGTCTATTCTACAGATGGATCGTCCAGCAAATCTATAATGCCGCACATGTGTTATGCAATTGTAGGCTATCCGTGTATAGCACTATTCTGCTCCCGCAAATGATTGGTCTAGGCAAAATGGCTGGGACGGCTAATTGTCGATGCAGTTGTGTCAATAGGTTAGAAGGATGACAGCTTCCTTTTTCGCCGCACTAAACCTGTCCTGCCCGTGACCTTTCGTATCCGTTGTCGGTTCTAGCGGCATGTCTCAAGCGTTGCAGATTGAGGTGCCCAACCGAAAAAATGCTGCCCTCTCTCTCTCTCTGTGAATTTTAGCCGCCCCGATTAACAGATACTATGGGGCACACTTTCAAAGTATCCTCAATAACTCAGGTGCTATGAGTGGCGCAGAACATACCAAGGTTCCTATGTTAGCGGAGTATGAATCCGCAGTAGCGCGCCTCAAGCATGCACGCGATGAAGGGGCTGGTTTTCTCGCATCCGATTGACCAAGCTCTTGCAGCGGCTGCGTTTGCGTGTAAGCGGGGCGGGAAGGATTTATTCGAGAATAAATGGGTCCGCGGCTCTGTCCCTGGGTTCGCGCTGCTCACCGGTCAGGACTGTGGTGTCTTCGTCCACAGGTTCGACGGCGGCGACGCCCTCTACCATGTTGCTGCGTCTGGCTCCCCCTCCCCGGAATCAAAAATAATTTGATCGTTGGTAATTGGTTTTTTGGTCCCCTCCGTTAGGAGGGGTTGGGTTATTGATCCTTGGTTTTGCGAAA
>JBIKWG010000107.1:0-9637 GCA_044356425.1 Bdellovibrionota bacterium
TTCGACCACCGGCGGGGTTTATTTCAATGCAAGTTCACTTTCCGATTTTGAAACCGTTTACCAAGAGCTAGAGAAGCTCACAACGACTGAAAGCGAACAGCCAGCGCAACGCCACATCGAAGAGCTATTCTTCCCGTGGGCGATCGCTGGATTTCTGTCGTTTATGGTAACAGCCGTGCTTAATGCCACTGTGTTTTTGCGGGTGCCGTAGATGTTAACCGAAAATCCAGGCCTGCTTTCGCCGCTCGCTCTCTGGCTCTTTCTTGCTCTTCCCGCACTGTTTACCGTTGTGGCCCGCGGAATACAGCGCAGAAAATCGCTCAGTGAGCGACTAACCGGCGAGGCAGCGCGATATCAATCGCTGCTCCTATTCTGCGCTATTCCTACCCTTCTTATCGTGGCTCTTAGCAGGCCGTACTGGGGATTTGACCTCGCACGGGTGTCTGAGACGCAAGACGAACTGATGTTCGTCGTTGATGTTAGTCGCAGCATGCTCGCCAAAGATGTTCCGCCGTCGCGGATCGCTCTTGCCAAGCGAAAGATGCGAGACGTTATTGACCTAGCGCTTGCACGTGGCATCCCTCTACGATACGGGATTACAATCTTTGCTGGAGGCAGTTACGTTCTCTGCCCAACGACCAATGATACAGCCGTCGTTAAACAATTTATCGATGAGATATCTCCTGAGATGGTAAGCTCACTTGGCAGCCGTATCGCTCTCGGACTTAAGACGGCACTAACCCGCTACGAGCAAAAAGATTCAAACAGTACGCAGAATACCCGACAGGTTAAGTTGCTGCTAATCTCGGACGGCGAAGACGATGTGCAGGCCGGCCGTGAGGCGCTTGAGCTAGCAAAGTCTGGCGAGATTCGCATCGATGTGTTGGGGGTCGGAACAACAGAAGGCACCCACCTTACGTTAGACGACGGTCAGTACCTATACAGTGCAAACGGTGAAGTTGTTCACACTGCCCTGAACGAAGGCACCCTGCGCGAGATAGCGCAGCTGTCAGGAGGTAGCTATCAGCGGGCAGGGCTGACTGATGATGACATCGAGAGCCTGATTCAGCGCCGACGTGTTGGTATTGATCAACAGTCAGCCACCCAACGTACGATTGTAACCTACCGAGAACTTGGTCCTCTCGCCGCACTTCTTGCTCTCGCAACGCTGTTAGTGCTGCTGACTGTGCAACGCCACGTTCTGCTCTCGATACTCATCATGGCAGCAGCCCTAGCCACATCAGCTCTTCCGGCTGCTGCGCAAACACCGCAAGCAAGCATGGCACAGACGCAGTCACTGCTAAGCAGCTCTGAAGCTGCCCGCCGCGGATATGAGGCCTACCACAACGGCGACTATTCAGCTGCGGAGCTAGCTTTTCGCGAAGCGCTCCAGAGCGACCCGCACGACACGCGCCTTCAACAGTCTCATGCGAGCGCGCTGTATAAAAATGGCAGGGCACAGGAAGCAGCCAAGGCCTTTCACGACGCCGCCGAAAAGACGGTCCAGGGTCGAGAGTATTTTGAGAATACGTACAACGAAGGTAATGCCCTGTTGCAGCTTGGTCGCTATCAAGAAGCAATTGACGCCTTTGGTAAAGCGCTAGACGTAAAACCCGATGATGAGCAAGCGGCGCACAACCTGCGGGTTGCTCGGGCTCTTCTGCGCGAGCAGCAGAGTCGACCGACGCCGACTCCTCCATCGCAAAAGAGGAATTCGCCTCAGCCACAAGAGACCACACAGCCTTCACCAACTGCTTCAGACGAGTCTGAAGCCGATAAAGAAGACAGTCAGGAGCGACAGCAGCAACAAAAAGAGCATCCACAAGATAGCAGTAAACAAGATATGGCTGAGCTAGCTAAGTCTTCATCGGCTCCCTCGCCAGCACCCTCCTTGGCGCCAGTTCCTAGCTCCCCCTCGCCTTCCTCGACTGAACCCGCTCCTGGAGAGCCCCCCAGTATTCCAACACCCATAAAAGAGGCTCTGCCGCCGCAAGCAGAGACACCTGATTCGGCCGCTGGGCCTGAGAATCGTAAGCCCACGACAGCAAACCCAGCAGAAGATCGCCCGCCAACCACTCAAGAAGCAGACGCCTGGCTGGAATCCTTGCCGGAATCACCGCTGATTATTACAAAGGACCGGGCAAGTCGCCCATTATCAGGACAAACATGGTAGCCCCTCCGCTTAGGACATACCTGCGTCAAAGTTACAGGACTCAAGTAGCACGGGCTGGTGCATGGCTACTCGCAGCAGTAATGCTCGCTGTATCTTATGCATCGGTTGCTTTCGGTGCACCATTACTCACCACCGAGATTTCGCCCCGATCAGGCCAAACTGACGACCTCTTTATTTTTACAGTTAAGCTATCTGGCATTCAGACTACCGGCGCGCGACCAAGGCTTCTTAACGAGGTTGACTTTGAAGCTACCCTACTGGGCCCGCAAACAAGCATCTCCATCGTTAACGGAGTAGTAGACTCAAGTGTGAGCTACGTGTACCAACTCTCAGCCAAACGTAGTGGAACGTTAAAAACTCCAGCGGTAGAAGTCGCCGTCGATGGACAGAAACTCAGTGCGGCTGAAATTACCGTTGAGGTTCAAGAATCCTCGCACAACCCACACGATCACAGCCTTGATTCGGGAAACAGCGCGGCTAAACCCTCTCAGCTTTTTCTCAAACAAACCGCTACCCCACTTAAACCCTACAAAGGGCAGCAGGTGATAGACGCCCTATCACTCTATACCCGAGTTGAACTAGCAGAATACCAGCTAGAAGATTTTAGTGCAGACGGATTTTGGCAAGAGCGGTTGATTGACAACGATCGCTCGGTTACTGAGGTCGACGGCCAGCAGTATACTCGCGTTGAGCATGCTAAGGCCCTGTATCCCCTTACTCATGGCAGCGTTGAAATTCCGGCTCGCACCGTAATTGCAAAAGTGCCAGTTCGGCGCAAACGCACATCCCCTTCGCTGCTTCAATTTGGCGACGATCTGTTGGGACAGCTTCTGCAGACCGTGGAGCTACGCGACGTTACGCTCCGTTCAAACGCAATCACTTTAGATGTTCAGCCTCTGCCACCTGCGCCATCTGAGCTGCAAGCGTTGCTGGGAACTGTCGCGCTGGTTGGCGCTACAAGTCTGCATACCAGCTATACCACAGACCCTATCTCGGTGGGGGAAATGAAATCTATCGCCATCGAAATAACAACCGAGGGAAATGTACGCCCACTTCAACGGCTGGTTCTGCCAACGACTGAAGGACTCAAGGTCTACGACCAGAAGCCAGAGACAACCACTAGCACCTCAAGCGGCAGGGTTATCATGAAGCGCATTTTCCGCTTCTCACTCGTTCCGCTTAAAGGTGGAATCGTTCGTATACCACCGGTCAGGGTAGCCTACTTCGATCCTGAAAAGCGTGCTTACCTTACAGCGTCATCTGCCGAGATCTCTTTTGCCGTAAACGGTCCCGCAGCTGGGATTAACACACCTGAGCCTTTACAAGCGAAGGGCGACTCTGCTTCCAACGGCGTAGCCGGTCAGACCAAGGGCATCCCGACGCTCTCACCGTTACCCTTAGCCCCAGACCTTGACTATCACGAGGCCTCGCTTGCCCAACGGCTTGCAGAGTTTGTAAGTGTGCAGCTCGCGCTGCTTCTGCTGACGGTCGCCATAGCAATCACTGGTGCCGCCACACTCGTTATCCGCCGTCAGCAGCAGGGCCGAAAGCTGCTGATTACCCCACGTCGCATCGACAACGTTGCATCACTTAGTGAACTTGAGGCTCTTGTTCGCGCAGCGATCGCTGAACGAGTGCCTGCGGCACTCGAGGGTGATAGTTTTGAGACTCTGCGTGCTCAGACGCTAGAAAGCCTCAAAGATGCCGAGCTGGCCCAAGCCATTTGCTCACTTATCGATGAGCTTGAGCTCGTTCGCTATGGGGGGCAGCATGGCTGCGAAACTGAAGAGCTGCTCAATACCCTTAAGAGTCGCTTCAGCGAAGTGCTTAGGCAGTGGGTGCAAAGATAACAGTTAGCTAGAGAAACGTTGACTGCCTGTCAGCTCACCAGCGTTTCTGCAAAAAAGCAATCACGTATGCTGTGACGCCGGGGTGCCCCGCGCAACCAGAACGCTCGGCGGCGGTCGGTCTACGCTGTTTGGAAGATGTCGATTATCATCATCGGCGATGCGTTGCCATGCACTTTTAAAGCAGCTACCTTTCTTTTAGTGAGTGCCTTCTGCACGAACGACGACGTTTGCGCAACTTCACTTGGGGCTCGAACTGCCTGCTCAAGTTTTGGGGTAAGCTCAAAAAAAACTCTTATATCCCACGCCTTAACGAGATTACTGAATCCAGGAGGCGCTTTAGCAGACTTGGGTGGCTTCTTCTATCTGGCTTCTTCCATTTTTTTCCGCTCTGAGGTTTTCTGCACTGGATCCTGGATACAAACAGGCGGGTCAAGCCAAACTCTCATTTTCCCCAACTCTCTCTCTCTCTCTTTCTCTCTATCTCTATCTCGGCTTGAGATATCCGAGCCTCTTCAGACTTTTTGCGGATTATCCTATGAAGAGAGAGAGACAGCGACAGCAAGGGGTAAGATTTGGTAGGTTCTACAACGTTTTTTGACCTACACGGCGAGAAATACTAATATTACCACATTATGGCGATCGAGGCTTCGTCCGTTCAAGAAACATACAAACTCATGCAGCAGAAGCTTTCAAAGCTTGTGCCAGACGTCGAGCTGCGTATCAAGGCAGAGCTTGTATACGAAATTAACCGGCTCAAGCGAGAGCGTGGTGCCATCATCCTTGGGCACAACTACATGGAGCCGGCTCTTTTTCATACCGTGCCGGATGTTGTTGGAGATTCGCTTGAGCTATCGCGCCGCGCAGCAATTACTGACTGCGACCCGATCATCTTCTGCGGTGTACGGTTTATGGCAGAAACCGCCAAGATCCTTAACCCAACTAAGACGGTGTTGCTGCCGGCTCAGGTGGCTGGCTGCTCCCTCGCTGAAAGCATCACTGCCGAAGATGTACGCAGCTTAAAAGCGCAGTTTCCTGGTGTTCCGGTCGTGTCGTACATCAACACCTACGCTGATGTGAAGGCTGAATCCGATTACATCTGCACCTCTGGCAATGCGGCTCGGCTCGTTGCCTCGATTCCCAGTCAGACAGTTATTTTTCTGCCAGATAAATATCTCGCCGCAAACGTTGCGAAGGAAACCGGTAAAGAGATCATCTTTCCTTCAACGTCGACCGCTGCGCCCTCAGGTAACGTAATGATAGGCTGGAAGGGTGTGTGTGAGGTGCATGAGCGATTCTCTGTTGAGGACATCAACAACGTTAAAGCACAATTTCCTAATGTCGAAATTTTAGCGCATCCAGAATGTAGCCCCGAAGTGGTGGCTGCCTCAAGCTTTTCGGCAAGCACCTCCAAGATGGTAGAGTACGTGCGATCGTCCAGGGCCCCCCACTTTTTACTGCTGACTGAGTGCAGCATGGCTGACAACATTATTGCAGAAAATCCGGATAAGGATGTTCTTCGGCTGTGCAGTGTGCGCTGTCCGCACATGAATGAGATCACCCTTGAGGATACTCTTAACGCGCTTCGTTACAATCAGCGCGAGATCGATGTGCCCGAGGATATCAGGATCCGAGCTCGGGCGGCACTGGAGCGGATGTTAGCAGTAGTGTAACGGCCTCTCAGCCGCCTTAAAGCCGAAAGCTTAACGACACTCCGCCCCACAATGAGTTACGGGAATTATCATCAGCCGCCGCTGTGTAAGAGATTGATGGCAAGAGCGTAACGCCGCCGACACTTACCTCGGTGCCGACACCCGATGTTACCTGCACCAGCCCATTTGCCTGATAAAGCTCATCACCATTACTTACGAACCCGAAATTTGAAAAAAGAGCCAAACAGAATGCGCCCTCTCCGGTCTTCTCAAATACATGACTGAGACTTATCTCGTAATACTGGAGGTTGTACCTAGTGTAATCCTCAGAAACCACAAAAAGCGGGTTGAGCATCGTATCAAGTGCCATACTGCCCCACACCTCGGCCCTGTTCTCAAGCGGTGCGTCGTCCCCAGAGTACAAATACACCTGGTGCCCAACAGAGAAGATAGCGCGCGAGTAGCGCTGGTTAAATGCGAGCGACTGATTGAGCTCAACAAAAGAGGTCGCGTTTAACGGAAGGTGTCCCCACAGAGAGAGATCCAGGCTGCGAGTCTCCTCGGCTGCATACCGCAAATGAAGCGCAGGTTGAACCGCACCCCCGCTGTGCATCCGAAGACCGCGAAAGAGGTAGCTAGAAAAGATATCTAGCTTTGCGTCAGAGCTCCACGGGATTGTGGGCTCAGCAGCACTCTGGGCTCGCACCGTAGGAACCGAGCCACACAAAATCAATCCAAGCAGTAACCCTGGCCAGCAACGTCTAAGGGCTTGTGCTAGCCAAAAACTCGCACAGTTCTTGTTTGTCCGCGTGCTGTGTATCATCCCGATTCCCCCTCTGAGAATCGGCATAGCTACCGCTGACCTTAAGGGCCAATGGACCTCTTTAAAAGCCCATTAGCCTCGGTAGTAGCGAGTGAAAGCCGTTTTCCACGCGGGTGGAAAACGGCTTATGCGCTCGCTCGACCTGTCAACGACATGCTCTATGCATATCTCTCAACACTAGCCCTGCATCTCGGTACGGGGCAAAGTGTGGAGAATCCCAATTTATCGGGACCCCAGCTAAGGCAATCAACCGCAAGTCTCGCCGTAGGGCAAGACGAAACTTCTCGGACTCGCTCTCAATATCAAGGAGTGAGGTCACAAGAGCGTCAAGTTTTAGCCATTCGGGCTTAACGAAGAGGTCCGCAGCCGGTTGCTGCTTACCACTATCGCTACATGGTTGGGGATCGAAACGGACGGTTTCTGAATTAAGAGACATACAACATCCCTGTAAAAGGCAGTTTCATTCTTCCTGTAAGGGGCTAATTCCCCTCACTGGTTGGTAACGTCACAGATTCCAATCAGATAAACGATCGGTGGCTCTTTTGCTGACTCGGCCGGAAGGAACACCACCTCCAGCAGCACAGGGCATTCGACTAGGCGACTGGAACTACACACTTTTTACCTTTATGGGTGGCCCCATACCAGCCAAACTCCACTAGCAATAAAAGCGCCTTTAGCGGCTAGGTTGCAGTTGCTAGCACAGCCATCATAGAACGTCGTGAGGCAACAAGCGGTGGTTTTACAAGCCAGATTTGTCGCCCGGCCGACCCAAAAGCTTGATTGTGAGCTCTTCAGTAGGGAGCTTAAAACAGGTACTATAAGAGAGGCGCTACGCCCGAACTTGAAGCTATGAGAGTTATCTGTCTACATCTTCCACGCCGTGCTGCAAGCGATGCGGGCACCTTAATGGACACCACATGGGACGTTCTGCCACCGCGTATCTTCATGCACAATCTGTGCGACATCTGCGAGGCGCTCTGGCAACCGTTCTCAATGGAGCTCTTCTCTATCGGAGATGTGGTGTACGTGTGCTTTGCGGGTTCTGATGAGATATTAGAGCTTATTTCAACTGCACTATACACCTGGATCAGCGATGGTGAGATTCACGAGGTGGATGATTATGGCTCTCGATTTAATCAACACTCAGTCGCTTCCAGTATCGATCTCAGCCTGTGGCGCTCTGACATCTATCCCCTTACGGGATACAAAGCGATAAGCTCTGACTCAATCGCACCCATGCTTGGAGCACTCGGAGCGGTGTCGGAGCCCGACCGTGCTCTCATCCAAGTAATCGTTAATCCGATCAAGGACGGATTCTATAGCCAACTAACGATGGCAGAAAAGCGGGCGGCAGCAAAGCTTACCGAGCTTTTTCGGCCGCGCACGTGGCTGAAGCGATCACTTAATCCGGAAACCACTGCGCGCGTTCGAGAGAAGTGCGCCAATCACCTCTTTTTTGCAAACTACCGTATCTCAGCCTTCACCGACCTATCGCCAAAAGCAACACATCAGGAGCGTTCGTCGGCGCAGATGCGCCTTAACCGACACGTTAAAGCTATCGCCGAAGCAGCAAACATGTACAATACGGTCGACGAAAACCGCTTTGTTGCTGGACGAACTGTCACCGGCCCAGCAGCCATGAGTCGCATCTCTCAACGCCGGTTTATCAAACCGTATCGACTCTCGCCGCTTGAGGTCGCCACACTATTTCACCCCCCAACACTTGCAACACTGCCCAATACTGCCCAGGTGTTATCAAAGAAGGCCCCCGCCCCCGTGGCTCTTCCAAGCAATCGTGACGACCAAGAGACCTCATTTTTCGGCGTGGCCAATTATCGAGACGTCTCTATCCCCTTTGGCATAAAGCGCTTCGATCGACGCCGACACATGTACGTAGTCGGAAAGTCTGGCGGTGGAAAATCATGTCTGATGCAGCTTCTCATCCAGAATGATATCAATCGCGGAGATGGCTGCGCTGTGATTGATCCGCACGGCGATCTCATTGATGACATCCTGCGGCTAATACCGAAGCACCGCGCCAAAGACGTGGTAATCTTCGATCCAGCTGACACGAACTACCCACCAAGCTTCAATCCAATGACGGCCATCAAGCCCGAATTCAATACACGAGTTGCCCTGAGCTTTCTTGACGCATTTAAGCGCGTGTTCGGGTCAGACTGGTCTGAGCGGATGGATCACGTACTTCGGTATGCCATGCTTGGGTTACTATCAGTGCCGGGCTCCAACATACTATCGCTGCGGCGAATGCTTACTGACAGCGAATTCCGCACCGATATAGTGCGTCAGGCAAAAGACGAATCAGTAAAGCGCTTCTGGTTAAGAGACTTTGTGGCACACCAGCGGGAGTTCGAAGAGGGCCCGATATCTCGTCTGCTTAACCGCCTCGATGAACTACTTTCTACTGAAACCATGCGAAACATCCTCGGACAGAGCGACAACCTGTTCGATTTTCGTAGCTTCATGGACAGTCGTAAGATCGTTTTACTCAAGATATCTAAGGGCGTACTTGGCAGCGACAATGCTCAACTTCTTGGGTCGCTCCTTATCTGGAAGATGTATGAAGCAGCGATGTCACGTGCCGATACATTAGCGCAAGACCGCGAAGACTTTTACTTCTACATCGACGAGTTTCAGAACTTTGCCTCTGAGTCTTTCAGCGAGATCTTAAGCGAATCGCGCAAGTACAGGATGTGTTTAACGTTTGCGCATCAATACACAGCGCAGCTGCCCGCCTCGATTAAGAGCACCATCTTTGGCAATGTAGCCAACCTGCTTTCGTTCCGCGTAGGCGCTGATGATGCTGATCTGGTAGCTCAAGAGTTTAAGCCCCGCTTTAGTGACGAAGACGTTCTGAACCTTCCACTACGCAGCTTCTATCTGAAGATGAGCATTAATGGCGCCGTACAAGAGGCGTTTTCAGGCACAACGATGGATCTCGTGTACCCGCCTGAAGAAGAGTGCTGCACTCGTGAAGCGATCACCCACTCTCGCACGACCTACTGCAAACCACTTGCGCAGGTGCGACAAGAGATACTACGCAACCTAGGCACTGCACCCAAGGGCCGCGTCGGCAACAGCTAGACCTCGCCGCCTTTAGTCTTGAACCCATTCTGGCAGCTCA
>JBIKWG010000109.1:0-9573 GCA_044356425.1 Bdellovibrionota bacterium
CCGTAGCGCAGCATCTATCCATTGCATGGCAGCTCCTGCTGTTGCTACCTGGCAGTTAATGACTGAATAGCCTGCGCGCAGCTCCATGAGCGGGAGGAAGGTAGCTTGGTCCTCATAGAGCCATTTCATGCCAGCGTTATCCATAGCGTCTTTCAAGCTGCGATCGCTTTCTCGAGGATCGAGAAGTATCTTTCCTTCGATCCCGCCACGAGGGCCTGTATCCACACGCTCGACGAGCAAGGTAATCTCACGCGGTGCAAATGGGTTGGTCTGCTGACCCTGTTGTAATGTATTTGCGATAGCCATGGTTGTAAGTCGGATGGCTCTTCCCTCAAGCGCCTTGAAGTCAGAGACGGTAGCGGGATTAAGTTGGTCCAGCTGGCGCAGGGCAGGTGCTGGTGGCAGTGGTGACGGGCCAAGGGGCTTTTGTGGTGTGTTTTTATTTTTGTTTCTTTGAAGCATGTATGAAAGATTATCAGGAGCCCGCTGCGTTATACATTGCGGTGTTGAGTTGGATTCAGAAGAGTTTGCAGAGATGCGTTGAGTTGGTATCCACTTGAATGGTCGTAAGTCTACCTCCAAGCGCCATAACGTGGCGATTTTTTGCGATGCAAACGCCTGTCTGTGCTGACTTTTTTAATTCAGTCGCATAGCTGGTAGTGCTTCGAAGGTGTACTCATCACAGTCAAAGCGCAACAAGAACGCTCATAAAGATCTCCTTTGAAAAGAATCCGCATTCAAGTAGAGATGAGTCACGCCTACTCAATATCCTTTACGGAGATAATGATGCGGATAGATGTATCAGGTGTTAAGGAAACAAGTTCGCTTACGAGAGCAAATCACGCGCACGATTTGGATGTGACTCTTTGCTTTAGCTCTGGCTACCGCGATGTAGTAGCAGCGATGGGGTTTCAAACTCTGCAAGAGCGGGCTATCGGGCTCAAGGCAATCGCGCTGATAGCCAACGGCGGCGATGGTATGGACGGCTTGCACGGGCGAAATGGCGCAGCTGGGAGGGATGGAAGAAAGGGGTGGGATGCAACAAGATACGGCAGTGGTACGAATGGTGAAAACGGTGGAAGAGGAGGTGACGGAGAGCCCGGTACCTCTGGCGGGCCTGGAGGGCGGGGTGGTGATGTAACGCTGCGCGTAGCACAGGATGAGACCGACATACTGTCGGTAGTCTGGGTTCAGAATTACGGTGGAAAGGGTGGCGCTGCAGGAAGTCATGGTCAGGGTGGCCGTGGAGGTCGCGGTGGAAGAGGAGGCGACACATACAACAGGACCGAAACCGATTGCCATGGGAAGACAGTTCATATCTATCATTCAGGTGGATTGAATGGGTCTGACGGACCTAGCGGACGCACGCCAACAACGCCACTTTATCCTGGTAGCAACGGACGCCATGGTAGCTTGTCTATAAGGGTCAGCTGCACCGATGGCACAGTCAGAGTCTATAGCGGAATATACAACCTAACGCTTGGCTCATTTAAGAGCCGTTCAAGCACCGATAATGGGATCTATGAGCCGGGAGACACTATCGAGGTATCTCATATACAGATTTACAACAATGGAGAGATGCCCACTCCTCGAGGGAAGCAGATCGCTGTATCTGTGGTTTCTCATGCTGCTATGTCCAGCAATACTCAGGTGCTCTATCTGCTCGATGAGATACCACCGAAGAGTTCAGTTGTTCTGCCCGGCAGCCTCTTTTTTACACTAAAGGAGTATACTGGCAACGGCGCCTCTCCGCTTTCAGAAAATATGACGCTCGATCTTATGGCGGTTGCGCCCCGTCTTCAATATCAATTTTCGGGATTCTCAAAGCCGCATACGGTAAAGCTCTCGCATCCAATTCAAATTGATCAGGTGTACAATCCAAGAGCGCTCTTGGCTCGAGAGTACGCACTTGTAGCATTTACCGTGCGAAACACCTCTCTAAAAGAGTTAGGTAGCGCTGCCACTATGACTGCCTTACAGCGCGAGATTCAGCTTGCCTGCGGTGTCGGTTCAGATGAGCCAGGCGGAGGTAAGCTCGTTTTTTGCGACGCGAGCGGTCGAACAGTCTCTGCTCCTAAACTCTTTTTTAGTATCTCAAAGATCGACCCTAAAGCGCCGGCTGTGGTGAGCTGTTACGTAAAAGTCGAACAGAATAAGGAGTCCCATGTAGCTCATAGCGTCGGCTCGCAGTTGCGACTTCAAAAGATAGGAAACGCGACTGAGTTAAAGCTGATAGATACGCGTACGGTGGAGATTAAGGAGGGTATTCCCTATGCTCCGCGACCACAAGATGACTTCCTGCTCGTTACGAATGCTGATACGAGCGCTGATGAACTCAGAGCATGGCACGATATCGCGCGAGATTTGGGGCTATCGTTTTCAGTATGGGATACAGCGGTCTACCATCACATGCGATTACATGAAAGTGCTCCGGCAGTAGATAAGGGAAGCTCACTGCTCAAGCGCTGGCAGGGGAAGCTGCTGGTTGTTCTCAATCAAGGCGATAATACCCACACTCCGTCCACCGCGCCCCTGGGATTTATTTCACAGCAGGAGTTCGATGAAGCATTGCGAAAGGCGCATATGCGGTTCTATACGGTTGGAACGCCGATGGCAGCAGATCAGCGCCCGAGCCTGATGGAGGTGGTGCCTATAGATGGTAAACGCTTTTACGAATCGGTTGATCTCTTCAACGAAGCATCTGATAAAGATCTGCTCTCTAGTAAATATGCTCACGTTGTAACCGTTTCTCGCACTCGAGTAAAAGGTATCGGAGCTTCGGCCGAAGTACATTTCGCAGGGCTTGTAGAGAAGATTCGTCGAGATCTTGATCGACGGTTCCCGAATTCTACATTCTTGATCGTTCCAGAATTTAGATGCACAGTGACTAAAAAATGGGCTGGTGGTGTGGTTCAACAGGAGCAGCTCGGTAGAGTCGAGATTCAATGCGAAGAGAGCCCGCCAGAGGCGATGGTGCTCGGTATAGATGCCCAACCTCACATCGCGCATAAACCTAATTTCGTGCGGTCGAAGATGAATAAGGTGGCACTCTTAGCCAGCCTCACACCAGATAGACTAGTTGCTGTGTTCATCGATGCGATTACGATCGGCGCAAAAGATCTTGCGACGGTTGAACTTATTATGAATGCGCTGACTCATCGTATTGCTGCCGAGGCTGGATTTACTGCTTCGGCCGATGAGAAGAGCCCCTTTCGTGGCCTTCCCACACTGGTGCTCCTCAAAGAGCAGATACTCAGTAAGACGAATAAGCAGATCGCTCCACTGCCAAGTGTCATGTCCTCAATGGTCGCTAGGCTGCAAGAGTTGCGCACCCAGGAGGTAGCTTGGTATCAACGCTGGTTCTCTATCGGGCGCAAAAAAGCTGTGGCGGCGACGTTAGCCGAGCATACGAAAGCAATTGAGCAGCACCTTGCTGCCTGCTACAGTAAGAGCGATCTAGCGTTTTACAAGCAGATTCTTGATGCCACCACCAAGAGCTGCAGTAAAGCTAGGGCAAAGCTATTGGACCAACTCCTTGGGCGAACAGTGAGTTCGCCGAGTAGTATCGTAAGTCACAATCCCTACGTATCAAGGGTGGGAACAAACAGCGCCGACTATGCGCAACGGTTCCAGCACATTGAGAAGCGGATAGACGAGAATATCCGGACGCGCGCAAGGATGGTGCGACCGGTTTAGCCACAGAGTTTTCAAAGCCTCTACACCCGAGTTCAATTGTTGAGTGCGCTTCTGTCGCTAACGTTTGAAACAGCAGCCTTAGGCCACATTGTATGCAGCTATCAAACACCTACCTGACTTTGCCAAGCGACTTCTACAAGCAGGTGCGGCCAACACCAGTTGGAGCACCTGTAGTTGTAATTTTTAACGAACCGCTAGCCGAAGAATTAGGCTTGGGTAGCGATATAGCGAGATCTTCAGAGTCGATAGCGCTCTTTGCGGGCAACAGAGTGCCCGAGGGAACGCAATCGATAGCACTGGCATATTCAGGGCATCAGTTCGGGCATTTTGTGCCGCTACTGGGCGACGGGCGGGCAGTTTTGCTTGGTGAACTAACGGCCCCACATGGGGCTGTATACGACCTGCAGCTGAAAGGATCAGGTATAACTCCTTTTTCCCGGCGTGGAGATGGTCGAGCAGCGTTGGGTCCGATGTTGCGTGAGTACATCATTGGCGAAGCTTTGCACTACCTAGGGATACCTGCTACTCGCACTCTTGCAGTCGTGGCGAGTGGTGAGGTGGTTATGCGAGACCGCGCTCTGCCTGGGGGTATTCAGAGCCGGATAGCGCAGAGCCATGTGCGTGTTGGAACCTTTGAGTATGCAGCGCGGCAGAGCGGGCTAGAGCCGACTACAGCACTTGCTGACTACGTTATTGCGCGACACTATTCTGATCTTCAGGGGGCCGAAGATCGTTACTATAAGCTCATGCAAGCGATTGTAGCTCGGCAGGCAAAGTTGGTTGCGCAGTGGATGCACGTGGGATTTATTCACGGAGTCATGAATACTGACAATATGACTGTTTCAGGTGAAAGCATCGACTTTGGTCCGTGCGCATTTATGAATCGGTACGATCCAGACACAGTTTTTAGTTCAATCGATAGAGACGGTCGTTACTCATACAGTATGCAGCCGCTTATTATGCAGTGGAACCTTACACGGCTTGTTGAGTCTGTTGTGCCACTGCTTGATTCTGATGAGAAGCAGGCCATCAATCGAGCGCAGGAAGTAGTTGATCAAGCTGCATCTCTATTTAACCAGTTTTGGTCTGATGGAATGCGCAAAAAGCTAGGCTTAGTAGGATCTGAGCCCGAAGATGAGCTTTTAATAAAGCGGTTACTTGAGCAGATGTACGCTGCAAAGCTTGATTATACAAATACCTTTCGTGCGCTAAGTGGTGATCGCGGGCTCTCAATTCCTGAAGCTCTTACGGAGTGGTGTAGGGATTGGAGGGCACGGCTTGATCCCGTTCGTAACGGGCGTAATCGCGAAGAGAGCTATATCGAGATGCAAATGATAAATCCGGCGGTTATAGCGCGAAATCACCTGGTAGAGGGTGCATTAGCTGAGGCTGTTGATAATCAGAATATGGCGCCTGTATCTAGTTTAGTGAAAGCACTACGGAGTCCCTATACTGCTCAGCCGGAACTAATGGTGCCACCAGCAGAGCATGATGACCTGCGGTATCGGACCTTTTGCGGCACGTAGTGATAGTCGAGGTTGGGGGCTGCTAAAGGAACCTAGGGTGGTAATTAATAATACAGTTGCCTATTATGATACCGCTATACAAAACATAGGATATATATGAACCCTACTCAGGTAAAAATAATTGCATATCTCAAGCCGCAGTGTGGTTGGAGCCGGGGAGTGCGGGCAGTATTAGAGAAGTACCAGCTTAGCTACGAAGACCGTGATATTATAAACGACCCCGCACAACGGGCCGAGATGCAGCACAAGAGCAATCAGACACTAAGCCCCTGTGTAGAGGTGAATGGGGTGATGCTTGCCGATATTAGCGGAGAAGAGTTAGAGCAGTATCTTCTTGGACAATCGCTGGTGAAGGGAAGTTCAGTGAGTACAGACGTCCCTCTCGATCAGGGCTGTCCAGGGCACGGTAGCTCGCCTGCTGAGACCGCAGAAGTTCTGGTAGCAGGCGTACCTCGGAAGAGCCTTACGTAACGGCACGGTGTACGCAGTCGATTACCGAACAGATTACCTAAAACGTAGGATTTGGTAGGCATGCAAGCAGGACCGTGCAAATTTGTTGTAAAGTCGGGGGTTCAAGTTCTCTTCTCTTCTATTGTAATTACTGGGCCACGAGTGCTCTTGGTGCCGGTAGAAAAAAGCCTCGCAGCAGAGATATTTAGCGAGTTTACCCCAGAGATTACTCGTTTCATGTATCCAAAACCTGCAGAGAACGTGGAGCGGGTAGAGCAGATTATCGAGCTGTTTGCCGAGAGCCGCAGAAGAAAGGAAGAGTTAGTTAGTGCAATTGTACTTCGTGCAACAGGAGAGTTTCTCGGCTGCTGCGGGTTGCATGGCCGCGACAACAGTTGTACGCCTGAGCTCGGTTTGTGGGTGAAGAAAGCGGCCCACGGAAATCGGTATGGTCGTGAAGCGATCCACACACTAGCAGCCTGGGCTGCTGAAAATCTGGTTGTTGATGGGTTTCTCTACGCCGTTGATAAGAGAAATATTGCTAGTCGCAAGATACCGGAGTCTCTCGGTGGTAGCGTGGTGGCTGAGAAGGTGATTGCCAGTCAATCTGGAGAGCTTTTAGATGAGGTGGTCTATTTCATTGGTGCTAAGTCTTTGCCGACTCAGCTAAGCTAAAGAAGCTTACCCGTTACCGTAGAGCCGCTGCGAGTTTCTCTGCTCGCAGCGCAAGCAGCTCCTCACCGAGCGCTAGCAACCTCTTTTTATCAGATAGATCGAAGCCGTTTAGGGTGGTGTGGCCTGCGGCAAGCCGCTCTGCTAGCCTGATGCTGTGGGGATCGATCGCTGCAAGCTGCGCTGTAAAAGCAAGCTCTTCATGGAATAGCTCGGGCGCCTTGACCAGCCCACGAGCCTGTAAAACAGCTCTGAGCTCGGCATAATCGTAGTAGCTGCTCATCCACTTTACCGAAACTTTCTTGCCAGTTACCGTTTGCAATCGCTCGGCTGCGGCTTGCAGTCCACGTTGTGAATCTCCGCTATCTCCGAGCAGAGCAATAGTTGTGAAACCATGGATTGCAAGGCTGCGCCCGATATCGACTAAGAGACCTTGAAAATTATTTTCGGTTACTGAAAGAGTTCCTGGATAGCTTAGGTGCCCCGAGGGCGGCACAAATTCACCCTCTGGCACAAAAGAAACTACGGGTGCGATGAGGGCATTTCCAAGCTGTTTAGCGGCTCGGGCAGATACCTCACGCACAATAAGGTCATGTTTATTAAGTGCAACAAATGGACCATTTTGCTCAATGCCACCGGTTGGGATGATTGCCGTCTTTGTGCCACTACGAATTCTATCTCTGACATCGATCCAGGTTAAGTCTTGGAGAAAGAGGGACGATGCCTGCGGTATCGGGTTTGGTGTGTTGCTTTCAGCAGTTGCGCCAGCTACTTCGACTTGGTCGGTTGCAGGACTGCAGTTCGTGTAGGGGAGTATAGAGGCAAGTAGCGCGCCAAAACAGAGAGCGATTGCGTATCGAAAGAAAAGGAAGAGAGGTGTATACTTTGGGGTAATCATGAATTACTCGGACTTTGTGTCGCTCCTGCAAACTCCATCAATTTATCTCGTGCAGCCAAACAGCCGTACGTATCTGCTGTACCTTTTAACGAGCTTTCTGATCGGATTTGCGGTTCATGTGCGTACTGTTATTCGAGAGAAGAGGCCGGTCAGCTCCGCAATCTCAGAAATGCTTCCTCGAGAAGTCTACACGCACCCGTCTTCGCTCGTCGACTATCTTTATTTCGTGTGTAACTCAATTTTGTACGCGATTATCCTGGTTCCATTTGCAGGTCTGAGCATCTTTATATCAGCGCAGGTGCAGCAAGCATTGCAGAGTATTGCGTCTCCTAATGAGTTGATAACTCTCTCTCCTGTCGGCGCTACCATGCTTTTTTCTATCGTACTTGCGTTGGTTGCAGATTTTGCCACATTTTTGGCGCACTTTGTAATGCACAAAAGCCCCCTGCTGTGGGAGTTTCACAAAGTGCATCACTCGGCTGAGGTGCTCAATCCGATTACTGTTTATCGCATGCACCCGCTAGATGACATACTTACGATGATTGTCGGCGGATGTTTGCTAGGTGGAGCAGATGCTTTACTGCGCTTCTTTATCACCCCCGATGGGTATCCATACATGTTGTATGGACTCAGTATAGTCACCTTTCTCTTTTATCTTTTTGGCTACAATCTGCGTCACTCGCATGTGTGGGTCTCGTATGGAGAGCGGATGAGTAATATCTTTATAAGTCCTGCACAGCATCAGATTCATCACAGTAAGGCGCGTAGGCATTGGGATAAAAACTACGGCTTTATCTTCGCTTTCTGGGATCGAATGTTTGGTTCTCTCTATGTTCCCCGTGGATTTGAACAGATTGAGTTTGGAATCGGGAATGGCGAAGAGCGAGAGTTTTCGTCAGTGCTGCGGCTTTATCTCGTGCCGTTTCGAAATGTCTTCAGGCGACTCTTAAAAAGATAGCGAGGGAAGTGCGGCGCCGTGGTTGTTCTGTTGGGGCACGGATTACTTCTTAACGATTGTTCCGCACCCAGCTTCTTCAAGCAGAGCAGATGTGATGACATCAGGGCGAGCTGCATCGCATATAAGGGCTCGAGAACACCCAGCACTAAGAGCCTTTATCATACACTCAACTTTCGGGATCATCCCCCCAGATATGGTGCCGTCGCTTATGAGCTGCTCAATATCTTGCTGGGAAAGTTCAGGAAGCACTTTTCCATCTCTTTTTACACCTGCCACATCGGTAAGAAATACACACGCATCAACTGCCAGGGCGCCAGCGATCGCGGCTGCTGCATAGTCTGCATTGAGATTGAGCGGCTGACCGTTTTGCGCCTCTCCGACCGGTGAGATAACAGGCAGAAGATTGGCCCGTAACAGTGCTTCAACGGCTATAAGGTTGGTATGCTCTACTTCGCCGGTGAGTCCCAAATCTTCACCTGCTTTGCCCAATAGCTTTTTAGCGCGCAGAAGGTTTGCATCTCGTCCTGAGAGGCCAACAGCCGGCGCGCCGTGGCGAGTAATTCGCGCGACGAGGTCGCTGTTAATAGTGCCAGTAAGAACCATTTCGGTGATCAACATCGCGTCAGCATCTGTGATGCGCAGACCATTTGCAAACTGCGGTGTAAGGCCGAGACGCTCCATCATTCGGGATATCTCTTTTCCACCTCCATGAACTACAACAAGGCGAACGCCCGCGCGACTGAGAGCTGCTACTTCGGCGCAGACAGCATCCCGCGTGTGTGGTTGCTCCATGGCGGCGCCGCCGTATTTTATAAGAAACGTTTTACCCCGCAGGGCCGTAAGAATGTTCTGGGTGCCATATTCGGGGGGTGATGTAGTCACGGGCGGCCTCCGATCATTTAGGTGCCGAGCATTTTTATTATTGGTGCTCTGATTGCTCCGTACAGTAACACATGAGAAGCGCTAGTCCTATTCCTGATCTTTAGCAGCTATACCGGATTTCTTCTTGTCGATATCAAAACACTCATGGGTGTGCATGAGAAGGCAGCGGCCCATGATGTTGTACAAACCAACTCAATCAGAATAAGAGCCCCGTTGTCGATGCAGGATTGTGAGAAGCGCGAGGATTCGGCAGATTTCACGTTGTTTCAGAAAACAGAAGGAAGATATCTCTATACTGGCCCAAGGGCTGGCACGAGTAAGCCTGTTTGTTGAGGCAAACCGAAAGCGAGATTGAGGTTCTGGATCGCTTGACCAGCCATGCCCTTGCCGAGGTTGTCGATAGCAGACATTACTACGAGCTGTGCGTCACGAGTAGCGAGAGAGATATCACAAAAGTTGGTGCCTATGACGTCAACGAGCCGCGGTGGGGT
>JBIKWG010000325.1:0-2723 GCA_044356425.1 Bdellovibrionota bacterium
CCTACCGAACAGGATTCCAAGTACCACTCGTTCAAAAATGCCCGACTCGTCTTTCCCTGAATAATTAGCAATAGAATTACAGCTCTATAAAGCAGGATTACAGCGCTGATTGGCGCGAAAACCGTGGGCTATAGCCCCGGTACAAATTAAACAGATTAGGCACATTAGACAGTAGCCCCGGTACAGATTAAACGCTACAAGACAACTTTACACATTACTATGCGCAAACTAGGATCCCGCTACCTTTATTCAGCCACCGACCTGTGCAATTTTGCGGCGTGTCGCTACCTCACTCATCTCGATCTTCAAGACCAAATGGACCCTCTTCAACGTGCAGAAGAGGATGCACAGGCGAAGCTCGTTATTAGAAAGGGAGAAGACCACGAGCGACGTTACTTGACTGCGCTTGATCGCGATGGGCACTCTGTTCTAAAAGTGCCACCGCTGCTTAGCGAGCAACCCGAGAATGCCCTTGATGCCACAGTCGAGATCCTGCAAAAGGGGGCGCCATACGTGTACCAGGCGTTTCTCTATAAAGAGCCTCTTAACGGCTACGCGGATTTCCTGCAACGTGTTGAGCGCCCATCCAAGCTAGGTGCTTTCAGTTATGAAGTCATCGATACAAAGCTGAGCAAATCCGAGAAGGCGTCCTACATCATTCAACTCTGCTTCTACTCAGAGCTCCTTGAGACGATACAAGGCAGCCTCCCTGAATATGCTCACATCGTAAATGGAGCTATGAAGCTTACCACCTTCAAATTGAATGACTATTACTCTTATTACATGCGCTTAAAGCGCGACTTTCTGGAGTCGATATCAACTGACTCAGCAAGCACTCTCTACCCTGAGCCGTGTCCCAAATGTGCTTCATGCTCTTGGCGCAACATGTGCAAAGAGAAATGGCAGCAAGACGATCACCTTTCACTAATTGCTAATATCACCCGAACTCAGCGTATTAAACTTGAGCAAAGCGGAATAACAACGTGTGCAGCCTTGATTGACCCAAGCACCGCAGCCCCACCGCGGCTACACCCTGAAGCATTTGCTCGCCTCAAAGACCAGGCCACTCTTCAGCTCAAAGCACAGTCCTCCAATACGCCAACGTATCGGGTAATTCCTCCGTCTGAAGGGGGAGATGGATTTGCTCTTTTGCCACCCCTTAATGCCGGAGATATATTCTATGACATCGAAGGCGATCCTCTGCTCAAGGAGGAAGCCCTAAGAAGTGAGAACGCCTTACTGCGTGACGGCCTTGAATATCTTCACGGATTCTCCTGGCGCAATTCAGATGGAACCTTCTCATTTCGCCCCTTCTGGGCAGTTACCAAACAGGCGGAACGCGCCTGCTTTGAAGAATTGATGGATTTTCTTGTTGAGCGCACTACCCAATTTCCCAATGCTAAGATCTATCACTACTCTGCGTACGAAATAGCTGCCCTTAAAAGACTCTCATCGCAATACCCCACGCGCGTTGAGCAACTCGACACACTGCTACGCGGCCAGAAGTTCTGCGATCTATACACTATCGTCAAGCGTGCGATCCGCGTATCCGAGCCACGATACTCAATAAAAAATCTTGAACGATTCTATAGCACCCAGCGTCAACACGACGTCAAAGACGGCGGCGCAAGCATCGTATGGTTTGAAGAGTATCTTGAAACGCAGAATTCATCCCTGCTTGATGCAATCCGTGACTACAATCGTAAAGATTGCGACTCCATGATCGAACTCTTTGATTGGCTCACACTCCTTAAAACTGAATCAGCGCAGGAGCTAAACGTTGACTGGAACTCACTACGTCCGTCGCACAAGCCAGCTGAGCCACTGCAGTCAACTAATGAGCTCACCAAGGCTCAGAAAGATGCGCTACGAGTGGCTGGATATCATTCGCTATTTCGCATCGAGGATCTTCAAGCGGCCCGCGCGCCTAGCACGTACTCAGAGACTGAGCAGCTGCGAGCTCGCCTCTTTTACCTCTCCGATTTCTATCGTCGTGAGATGAAGCCGCAGTGGTGGAGGTTTTTCAGCAAGTGCGAACTGCTGCCTGCCGAGCGCACAGAAGATCCTGAAGTGATTACAGGGTGCATGCGCGATCTATCTCGCACTGCACAACCGATAGCGTCTAGTCGGCTGCTCTACTACACATTCCCGCCCCAAGAGTGCAAGCTAATGTCCGAGCACGATCTATACGACATTGACAACGGCCGTGCTTACGGGACTATATACGAAATCGATCCAGAAGCTGGAACTCTTACAGTTAAGCTGGGGCCAAAAGTTGAAGAGGTCTCACAAATTGACCTTTGCAAAAAACCAACGGACATCAATGATGCTCTCAAGAAAGGCCTTGACCGTTTTCTCTCTGCACTGGGAGATTGGGATCTGTCGTCACTTCGAAGTGATTCATCGCGTTCTTATCCCTACCCTGCCCTCGTTGATATCATGTTGCAGGATCTTCCCGTTTTCGAAGACGGACCAAGAAAGAGCGTAGTTTCCGTTGATGCAGACGATGAACGATTTCGTGAACAGCTCGTGGATGCAGCTTTGAAGCTGAAGCAGAGCCACCTGTTTATTCAGGGGCCGCCAGGAACCGGAAAAACATACCACGGCGCTCGCATGGCGGTTTCTCTGATGAAGGCCGGCAAGCGACTGGCGATTATGTCAAACTCGCATAAGGCGGTCGTTAATTTTCTAACCGAAGTTGATTTAGTAGCCCACAATGAGGG
>JBIKWG010000326.1:0-2718 GCA_044356425.1 Bdellovibrionota bacterium
GTGAGGTTGGTGAGAGCTCAGATAGCGCTCTCTCGAATTATTTCGAGCCCTTGATTGTAGGCGACTCAGGAAATCCAGTGTTTACCATGATCAATAATCAACCGGTCTTAATTGGTGGGTGGTGGCGCTTATGGGGGGCACGAACAGCAGCGGCTACCTTTATACCAGATGCGCTAGTAGCCATTAATGAGACGATAGCTTCATTGTCTGCTGGCTATCAAGCAAGCCCGGCTGCTCTTGGTATGTTTGAGCAGGGTCAGAGCAGCTAGTTAACCACTGAGCTGTTAGGATTGGTCTGACAACTATCCAAGATCGAATACAATCGTGAACTTAATCGTAGTGCCGGCAACGTGAGCATAACACTCGTGCGTGCGGTCAGTAGGGGGGGTGAGCACGGTTTGTGCTGCCGAAATGAACGTTTGGGGTTGCTAGTGGCAGCCTCTCTACTAGTCCCAAAGCCGCTCATCGGAATTCTGTTGCAGGTACCTTCCTCCGCTGCGCCTGCTGAATCGGCGACAAAGGATGTTCAAGGCAGCGTGCTCTTGAATTAGCCCGATATCGTCGCATTAGTGAAGCTAAATTGCCCCGATACCGAGCGGCCGAGGGTTCTGACCGCTACTATGGCTACCATGGCTATCAGCGCAACGAGTAGGGCATATTCCACGAGTGATGCTCCGCGCTGGTTTCTTTTCGTAGTGAGTGTCGGATCTATACTTCCTGAAAAGGTCATCGCCTGTTCTCTCTCTGTGCTCATGAGTTACGCTCTCTTTGCATTTTCCATGTCCAGACTCGGAGGCAACGTTGTTGCTTCGACTCTAGCGCCTTGCCTCATGTTACACACGGGTCAGTCGGGCGTCATCCCTTTATAATTGCTGCCGGCCTAGATGCTGTGTTTACGCCTCAAGGATGCTGTCTGGCAGTGGTGTGACCTTCTCCTCGGTGGCAGCTGGTGCCTCAGCCTGCGCAAAGAGCTCTGGAGTAGAGTCAGGATTGACGCTGGTGCTTGATTTGCTGATCCATTCGTACTTCTCAATATTAGGTAGCACCTGATTTAGCTTTGTAAGCAGTGTGCCTCGGGCGTCGGTGGAGAAGGGAAATTTTTTTCCTACCCATGCAGGACAGTTGTCAAGAACTTCACCCTCCTCGGAGTAGTGATGTATCAGTGCCTCTGCCATTCGGAATCGGATGCCGTAGAGCTCGTCAGGGGCAGATTTTGCATCGTGTTCTGCCGCTGCAACGAATTGAAAAGCCATCTGACGGTTGAATCCCATGCGTTCCATGATGATAGCCGCCACTTGAATGTTGTTGCAGCCCCAGGTCTTCTCTTCAAAAGCCGTGTCAAAGGGCAGATCCTCTTGTTTGAGATGGCGACGGTACTCTTTGAAGCCGCGACGGTTGTCTCGCAGAAATGCCGCAAATGCGAGGTAGCGCAGTCCGCGACATAGTAGTCCAAATGCAAGTCCTACCTCAGGAATGCTGCATCCAACCGACCCACCAAGCGCAAGCGCCTCGCTGAGAGGTGTTTCAACATACTCCCACTCAGCCTGCTCAGTTTTTTTACTTAAATTTCTGAAGAGGTACGCATAGCTTAGAATTGCTGCATGATCGATCGGAGAGTGTGCGTTGAAGAGATCTTTACTGGAGATATGCGATTTTCCTGCAAAGGTATCGGGCTTATAACCTTTGGTTATGAAATAGTAGGCAGCTTTGATCGTGTTGTTGCTTAGAAGCCGCAGAATATGGTTCTGCGCTGAGAGAGGAAGTGTTGCTGTTCCCGCCTCATAGTGGCTTACCATGAGCCGAATCGCTTCAGAGAAGTTGGCAGCTACTCGCCCATACGGTTCCATGATTTCAGCTGCCGCTCGCCAACCAAGTTTGCCCTTGGATTCGAGTGTTGAAATAAAATCATCACTGGAATGTGATTCATCAGTCACGAGAGTCGCTCCCCCAAATATACAGCGGACCTTCAAAGTCTTTAACAGAAGCTCGACTTTTTCATTCGCTACCGACTCGTATACACGAGTAGTACTGACCGCTCCCCGGGAGTAAAAAGACCGTGCTGGCCTAGACCGACACGACTTCCTAGCACTCCCTCAAAAGCTGCCCGATTGCGCATCGCAATCTTCTTTAAGGTTCTTCGGATCGAAGTGGGGTGAGGCTTTAGGATAAACCCCTAAAATCTTATAATAAATATGCCGCATCGGCGCGATTCGCCAGGGCGCGATGCGATAGGGTAAGGCCCCATTTAGGTAAGTGCCAGTCGTGCCTTAGCTTTTTTGTGTTTCCTCAGCGTAGTCCGGCGCGCTCAAGCAGAGCTACAGTGTTAGGCTCACGCGACATGAAGTTCTTAAAGAGCTCCTCAGGGGGCAGTGTATCGCCGCGACTTAAGATAGCCTCTCTAAATGCTAGCCCAACGCTTTGATTCATAATCCCTTCATGTTTAAAGCGAGAGAAGGCATCTGCATCGAGAACTTCCGCCCATTGGTAAGAGTAGTAGCCGGCAGCATATCCAATAGGAGAGCTAAAGATGTGGGTAAAGCCCGCAATCATTCCGTAGTCATTGGGAAGCTTCGCTGCTGTAAATGGCTGAAGCAGTGTGCGACAGTAGGTCAAGATATCTCCATCTCGATCGCGCTCGTAGCTACGGTGAAGCGCTAGATCGACCGTGGAGAAACCGAGCTGACGCATCAGAAAATGAGCGCTGCGAAAGTTTCGCGC
>JBIKWG010000111.1:0-9487 GCA_044356425.1 Bdellovibrionota bacterium
CGACGAACTCCAGAGCTATGCGGTAGACATCTAATTTTTCATAATCAAGCATACTACGAGATATCGATCGCCGGGGCGGAAAGTTGCTAGATCGGGTACGTTCACGCTCACGTTTATGAGCACGTTCACGCGAAAATACGTGATTTATCACTAAAAACAATGGGGTATGACCCATCAGCAGTCATCGGCACCCACTCGATTCCACGATGAGCCCAAAAAGAATACAGTTATTTGCCAAGCTCGGTGGCTGCAGACAGCTCGCGTGCACGCGCTACGAACTGCGCTACTTTGAATGTCTTTGCGTTTTGCAGCGTCGCAAAAAGATGGCGTACAGCAGCACCGTGTTTTTGAGCAAGGTCTGGAGATGATGCAAGAACGGCTTGAATGCCCATTGCAAGCTGTTCTGCTACCTCAAAAGTTGGGGAGGTCGAGCTGCTAGCAGCAAATAAACTGAGCGAGTTAAGCACGGCAGAACATGTAGTGCTATCTGGCGACAGGCGCCCGACGATTGAATCGATCGTAGTTTCAAGTAGAATCCGAATTTTAGGCAGAACGGCTTTTCCTCGATCTAGCTTGTACTCAGCATGTAGCCCTGCGAGTAGTTGGCCGAGTCGGCGTGAGGCAGAAGCGTCGATACCTGATAGTCCATGTTGAAGCATAACGAGCGCGGGAAGGTTAAGCCGCAGCTGTCCGGGGCTGCCTGAATATGAGCGGTGCTTCCACTGCTCTTCGCTTAAGCTGTGGTGGCACGAGAAACAGTCAAATAGAGCTAACTCAGGAAGGCTGCTGTTTGCTGCGCGTGCGGGTGACTCAAGTGCTTCAATAGCTGCATTTGCATTACGTAGTTGGCCGATAAACCATGCCCTCAAGGGCACGTATGCTTCCTTTCTTCTCAGGTAATCGTCGTCTATTACCCAGTGCTTCGGCTGTAAAATACCGTATGTATCAAGCTCAAAGCGTAGCCGCGGATGGCCAGCACCGTAGAGCTCGTGCGTTACAAAGCGATCATCATTACCGTAGTGACACGACAGACAGAGATCGGCCCGCTTCTCAAGGCTTACCGTATTTGTGAGGCCGTTAGCTAGATTCTCTGCATGACTTGCGCCCGTTTGCGCATGGCGAGACAGCCATTTTTCAGCAGCTCCGTGGCACGCTTCACATGAGACGCCGTCTTCGTTCTGAAATTTCGTTCCACGAAGGGAATCTTCAGGTACATATGTAGTATGGCACTTCAAACATTTCGGGTCTTGAGAAGGGTCTTTGATGTTTAGGTGAGCCGCCATGCGTTTTCCGTCGTCCGATAGCAGCGCAGTATATGCCTTGGAGTGTTTGTCGTGCTTAATCCAGGTAGAATACTCGTTTTGCAGTACGTCTGAGCTTCTACGCGGCTGAATGGCGCCATGGCAGTTAGAAGAGGAGCATGAGCCTGTGCCCATAAACTTGTGCTGGGGTGTTTCGCTCAGGGCAGGGGCTGTGGTTGTAATTATTGCGCAAACTGTGAGCCAGAGACCCGCACGTACGCAACCTTGTTTTAATTTCAGCCTGCTCATCTCTTTGTTCACGTTCCTAGTACGTCCTGCTGCTAGTGCGCTGTGGTGGCCAGTAGCTTAATCGCGCGTGCGCTCGATCGAGTGCTCTTAGCTTCAAGATGCAAGCGAAAATGCGGCCCCAAACCACTGTCCGAAAAAGATTGCTTCAACGCGTTTTGACTCTTATAGTCAAAAAAAATCCCCAAGGCGAGAAAAAATACATTTTCCGCCGCTGCAACTCAGGCAGAGATATAGACCTTAACGAGCATGCCAGAACATTTTGACATCGCAATTCTTGGCGCTGGGCCGGCGGGGATCGGGGCGGCCACTAACGCCGCGCATCACCACCTATCGCATGTGCTCTTCGAGAAGGGGCAGATTGCCAACACGATTCACAGCTATCAGCTGCGCAAACATGTAATGGCTGAGCCAGGCCGTTTGCCATTGCGTGCCCACTGCCGCTTTGAGGCGGGCACCCGAGAGAAAATTTTGCAAGAGTTTGCCGCTGACTTGGATGCGCATAAAGTCCATGTGGTGCAGGCCGAAGTCACCAAGATCGAGAAGCACGGTGAGCTGTTTCATCTCACCTATGCAGGACAGAAATGCACAGCACGCCATGTTATTCTAGCTATTGGAGTGCAGGGAACGCCACGTAAGTTGGGTGTTCCAGGCGAGGAGCAGCCGCATGTCGCCTATACGTTAGCTGATCCAGGCCAATTTTCAGGGCAATCTGTTGTTGTCGTTGGAGGCGGAGATGCCGCGATTGAGAACGCACTGGCGCTCGCTGAAAATAATACGGTTTATCTGGTAAATCGTGGTGATGAGTTTGCACGAGCCAAAGATGCAAATGCGCGGCTGATTCTTGCGGCTATTGGAAGTGGAAAGGTGCGCTGCTTCTACAGCGCAAGCATTGCGCGAATTGATGCTGCGACAGTGACTATCGCTACACCGCAAGGTGAGGTGTCTGTTCCGTGTAGCCACGTCATTGCGCGACTGGGCAGTATCATGCCGCGCAAGTTTCTCGAGTCTATTGGAATCCAATTTCCAAACAGCGACCCAAATAGTGTGCCGATCGTTGATGGACAGTATCAGTCGAGTGTGCCGGGCTTGTATATTATCGGCTCGTTGATTGGATATCCGTTAATTAAGCAAGCTATTAATCAGGGCTATGAGGTCATTGAAGCACTGTGTGGTCGGCCGTGTGAGCCCGCCGACCAGCCCCTTTTGGAGGAGCGTTTTAAGGATCTTCCTGGTGGTTTCTCAGCTCACTTTGCGCGGATTAGGCCGAGCTTGCCCCTGTTTGCTGAAGCTAGTGAGCCACAGCTTCGCGAGATGCTTATCGACTCGACTTTAAGTGTGCGACAGCCTGGGGATATTGTTTTTGCCCGCAACGATTATACAGACTCGTTTTGGAGCATTGTATCTGGAGCAGTTGAAGTTGAGATAGGCGGAAACCAGTCTGTGCGCCTTACCGAAGGGAATTTTTTTGGAGAGATGGGGTTAATCTCGGGTCGGCGCCGAATGGCGACGGTGCGAGCAGCCGAGCCCAATACAATTCTCATTGAGACCCCGCGTAAGCAGATCCTAAAGCTTATCGCGTCGATTGATTCTGTGCGGCGATCGCTCGATGAGGTGTTTATGAAGCGCACACTTCAATCGGCGATCTTTCCGTCGGTGTCAGTTGAGTTTCTGGATACGGTCGTCAAGCGCGCTGTAATGCGTAAATTGGCGAAGGGCGAAGTGCTGTTTAAAGAGGGAGATGTTGGTGACAGTTTTTATGTTCTGCGAAAGGGCTCGGTAAAAGTTTCTCGACGCAGCAAATCT
The DNA here is from genome assembly GCA_044356425.1 of Bdellovibrionota bacterium. Classification (GTDB taxonomy): domain Bacteria; phylum Bdellovibrionota_C; class UBA2361; order UBA2361; family OMII01; genus OMII01. The sequence goes on from JBIKWG010000111.1 coordinate 3,354, forward strand.
GGTAAGGATATTCCGCAGACCTACATCGCAGCTGGTGGATACGTCGGTGAAATGGCGATTTTGACGAGCGAATCCGTTGCAAGGTCAGCCACGGTTACAGCGGCTGTTGCCTGCGAACTAATTGCTATTGGTAAGCCTGATTTTTTAGGTGTACTTGATGCGTATCCAGTCGTTCGAGAGCAGATAACGCGAGTAGCTGAAGAGCGCCGCATTCAGAATATAGTCACAGATGCCAACGAGCAGACTGGTGCCCTCCTTGATTTTATGGCCTCTGAGGGGCTTACTGATGCAGATAATGTGCTGCTGATCGACTCAGACCTGTGCGTTGGCTGTGATAATTGCGAAGCCGCATGCGCAGCCACTCACAATGGCTACTCGCGACTCGATCGAAAAGGCGGTAAAAGTTTTGCTTCAATACAGGTTCCAGTCTCATGTCGCCACTGCGAGAATCCGCTGTGCATGACAGATTGCCCGCCGAATGCGCTTTCGCGGCTTGCGAGTGGCGAGGTCGTTATATTGGATTCATGTATCGGGTGCGGTAACTGTGTAAGTAACTGCCCGTATGGAGTCATCAAGCTTGTGTATGACGGTGCAGCTACTGGGTTTTCGTTGCTGCACTTCTTTGGTCTTGGGAAATACGAGAAAGGCCCAGCAAAAGCCGCAAAGTGCGATCAGTGTCACACCCTTTCTGGTGGTCCAGCATGTGTGCGTGCTTGTCCGACGGGAGCAGCGATGCGCGTGCATTCGACTAAGCTAGTTCATATTGCAAAGTCAAAGGGGATTTAGCTGGTGCATCAAGAGACTTTTCTAAACTACCAACGTTTTAAGTGGTTGTGGATAACGGCAGGGTTTCTGCTGCTTAGCGTTGCGTTGTATGTGGTGGACGAACCAGTCGGCGGCCGAAATGGTGGCACCGCACTTGGGTATACATTTGGCACAGTTTCAGCCTTGGCAATCGTGTGGCTGATGGCTTTTGGTTTGCGCAAGCGCGCCTACTCGTCGTCGCTTGGTACTGTCGAGGGCTGGCTAGCAGCGCACGTGTGGATTGGAGTCGGCTTGATGCTGCTGGTGCCCCTGCACGCCGGCTTTAGCTTTGGATGTAATGTTCATACTGTTGCGTATGTCTTGATGTTGCTTACGATCGTCACCGGTATCTGGGGCGCGGCAAACTATTCTCGGCTCTCCTCAAAGATTGCTTCGCATCGAGGTGGCCGCAAGCACGCGGATGTCTTTGCCGAGATCTTCTCGATTAATCAAGAGATCGATAGGAGCAGTCGGGGTAAAAGCGATCGCTTTTTACAGCTTATCAATACGATAGATTTCTCTTATGAGCCGTCACTGTGGAATATCTTTCGCAAGGCAGGTGTGCCATCGGTAGACCACGTGCAGGCGCGCTCTACGGTTGCAGAGATATCCGATGGCGAGCGAGAGAGTGCATATCAGGTGATTGGGCTTGTTGATCGAAAAGCTGATCTTCTGCGGGGAGCATTGGAAGAATCTCGCATTAAGGCGCTGCTGCGAGTGTGGCTATACTTGCATGTACCAATCTCTATCGGTCTATGTGTAGCATTAGCGATACACATTCTCGCAGTGTTTTTTCTCTGGTAGCTTGCTATGAAGTGTACGTTTATACACGAGACGCGTAACGCTTCGGGTGCTTCTGAGCAGCTGGTAAACGAGTATGTTCAGGACGAGCTAATTATTGGGCGCGGCGGAAGATCTCACGTCCTTCTATCTGGGCGGAGGCTCTCGCTCGAACACGCGCGCTTATCATTGCAGGGCAACGATCTGATTGTGTCAGATATGAGCGCGCTTGCAGGTGTTAAGCTTAATGGTCGGCTCGTCACGACAGCAAAACTTTCTTCGGGTGACGAGCTTCTGCTAGGCGATGTGGCCCTCGTTATTCAGGTAGCCGGTGCACAGCCGCAAATAATATGCCGTGTGGTGGGGGCGTCAACAGAGAAGGAACATGAAGCTGTTGAGCGCCAGTTGAGGGCTTTTGATATTTCGTCCTACCTGCCAAGCATCAGCGCACTCAGCGTCGCAGTTGGCGGTATTGTCGCCTTGGTGTGGTTTGTTGTGCCGTTAGTGTCGGGCTCGCTTGTGGCGTGGAGTAGTGGGCCGATCGCAAATGGCCATAAGGTAATAGAGACCGATTGCCTTCGATGTCACGCTAGTCCGTTTCAGCCAGTGCAGGATAAAGAGTGTTTAGCGTGTCACGCAGTTACTGAGCATTCGACTCGGCTGGCGGACATGGTTCGTGCCCATCCTGCACTTAATATGCGCTGCGCCGAATGTCATATGGACCACAATGGAGAACACGGCTTAATCCACAATGATGCGAGAGAGTGTATAGGCTGCCATGCATCCATGGGCTCGCTTCTAAAAGGTCCCGCGCTTGAGAGTGTAGCCTCGTTGAATAATCACCCGCAGTTTAGGGCTTCGATTCCTGTCGATAACGGAAAAACGGCATTTAAAATACGCGTTGATGATTCGCTGAATGCCCGCGATCCGAGCACCCTTAAATTAAATCATGCATTGCATCTGAAGCCAGGGCTGCGTGGTAAAGACGGCGTCGTAAATCTTGCCTGTAGCTCCTGTCACCAGCTTGCGCCTGATCGGCTGACTCTCAAGCCAGTTCAGTTTGAAGAGCATTGTCAGAGCTGCCACGCCATGGAGTTTGATGAACGGCTTCCTGGCATAGAGGTGCCACACCAAAATAGTGAAGTTGTATATTCTTTCCTTCTCGCAGAGTACACGAAGCTTTTGTTAGGTAAGGGCGAAGCTGAAAAGCCAACAGCGCCGCAGCGAATCCTTCCGGGTCGTGGTGACGATTCAGGTAAGAATGCGGTGCCACCAGGCCTTCGACCGGTATACGAGCGGGCGCGAGCCGCTGAAGCACAGCTTCATACTAAGACTGCCTGTGCTGTATGTCATGAGGTAACTAAAAGGCCTATGGGCATGCGAAGTATAAGTGATAGCGAGTACGAAGTTTCGAGCACAAACGACAACCATCGGTGGTTTCCCGCTGCTCGGTTTAGCCATGGTGCGCACGATGCCGTGACGTGTGATTCGTGTCACGAGAAGGCTCGGACATCAGAGAAGACATCTGATCTGCTGCTGCCCGGGGTTGCTGGGTGTCAAGAGTGTCACGCCCAGGGGCATGCACGAGGGCATGTTGAGTCGGGGTGCCAAACGTGTCACGTGTATCATGAGTCTCGTGCATTGCCAGCTGCTAAGAAGCAGGAGTTAGCTGATTTGGTTCGAGCAGTAGGGCGGTAAAAGGCAGGAATGATGAGTAACGTGCGGTATCAAAAAGCGTTGGCAGCTATACTGGCAGGGGTAGTAGCGAGCTGTGGCGGTGGCGGTGGTTCTGGCGGCTCACAAAGCGGGGGTTCAAGTGGTGCTAACCGTGGTTGTGACGGGAGTTGCCCGCATTCCGTTCTCTCTAGTGAAGATGTTTCGCTTGTTGTTCAACAAGCTGTTGCAGCGACGGTCTCGCTAGGAACTGCGGGAACGTTTTCGGTTGTTGATAGGGTGGGGAATGTTCTTGCGTTGTATCAGATGCGAGGTGCGCCCGCTGTTACTGTAATTAGTGGGCAGATCGGGGCGCAGGGTGGTCTTGAGGGGGCTACGGTTCCAGCGACTCTAGCTGCAATATCCAAGGCAGGTACGGGAGCCTACCTCAGTAGCCAGGGCAACGCTTTCTCTACGCGCACTGCAAGTCAGATCGTACAGGAGCATTTTCTTCCCGGCCAGAAGAGTCAGCCAGGTGGGCCGTTGTTTGGGGTGCAGTTCTCTCAACTTATATGTGGGGATGTGACCGTTGTTAATCCGGATCTTGCACGTGGGGTATCTTATAGCGGAAAGCCAGCCGCAGGTGGTGGCGTTGGGCCACGTCCGCTGCCGCTCGGCCTCTCGGCAGACGCTGGCGGGTTGCCGCTGTATAAAAATGGCGATCTTGTTGGAGGGGTTGGGGTTGAATTTGATGGTCTATACACTCTCGATCGCGATGTATCTGACAGTGATGATGATCTTGAAGAGCGCGTAGCGCTGTATGCAAGTAGAGGCTTTGAGGCACCCGCCGAGCGCGTTGGCAATAATATCTTTGTTGGCGGCCGTAGCTTGCGTTTCGCTGATAGCGGATACGACGAACTTGAAGAGCTAGGGCAGCTGCCCGCGCTAGAGCCAACGGGGTTTAAGAGTGAGCTGCTGTATTCGGACGGTGCCATTCGAGCGGGAGCACTGTTTGGCTCACCGTCATCGGGTGTTGCAAAAACTGCAAGGGCAGGTGTTCGCGCAGAGACGTTGGTACTTGGCGCTGGGCAGGCGCGTTTTCCGACCCGACCAGGACGAACCCTTGGCGGCAGAGAGTTGCAGGCCTTAGAAGTCGAAGCGCTGCTTGACTCAGCGCTTCTGACCGCCCAGCGCACGAGAGCTGCTATACGAACTCCGCGCGATAGCGCCGCGCGCGTATCGATCTTTGTAGTAGATGATCAAGGTAATCCCCTCGGATTCGTGCGATCTGAAGATGCGCCACTGTTTGGAGCGGATGTGTCGTTACAAAAAGCCCGTGCCGCTGCATTTTTTAGCTCTGCTGATGCCGGTGCCCGGTTGCGTTCAGCGCCCGGACTAGCTCGTGATTATGCTTCAGCATATGCTGCGAGCACTGGGGTTGCGCTCGATGGAGCATACAGTTTTGCTGCGCGCTCAGTCGGAAATCTTGCGCGCCCATTCTTTCCCGATGGAATCGATGGATCGCCAGCCGGACCATTTTCTCTGCCATTTCCTGGCACCGCTCCGGGTGCTACGTGGAGTCCTTTTAACACCGGGTTACAGCTCGATATTGTTGCCGGTGCAGTAGTTGGTTCAATTGTGAATCCGCGTGTTGTGCAGAGCAACTGCGCGAGTTCTTCAGCCTTCGGCGCCAGATTGCGAAACGGTGTGCAGATCTTCGCAGGTGGTGTGCCTCTTTATCGTGACTCTGAGTTAATCGGAGCGATAGGAGTAAGTGGTGATGGAATAGATCAGGATGATCTGATTGCTTTTTACGGCGCTAGTCGACCGGGGCTTGATTATGCTGGGCACAAAGATGCAGGTGATACCGTACTTGGATTCAATGCGCCATTCTCTCGCCGTGCAGATCAGATAGACCTGCCGAGAGACCAGCTAAGGCTGCGGTATGTAAGCTGTCCCGAGGCACCATTTGTTGGTAGCAACGTTCAAGGTGTCTGTCAGGGATTGTAAGCAGATTAAGGAGTTGATGGCTAGCAGTTGCTTTATATGTGCACAGGCTCCGCGGCGCGTAACGGCCGTGGTGCTTGCGTGCGCAGTGTTGGCGGTAAGCGTTTCGTCAGAGCCTTTGTTTGCAGATGATGTTGCGGGGTCGGCTCAGTCAGCGCGTGATCAGGTGCCTGGGGAGCCACTTGAGCGGGTTATGCCGGATCAAGGTGAGGCACATCAGTTTCCGTCTGGTGTTTACGAATCAGTGCCGCCGATAGAAAATTCTGCATCCGACTTCGTCCCAGTTCCAGACCGCTGGAGGATGTTTTACGCCGGCAAGTGGTATGATCCATACAACCAGAACGTGCTCAAAGGAGATATCCCCGTAGCTGGTTCAGCGGGGCATGAGTGGTTTACCGAGCTATCGCTAATCTCGGATTTTCTTGTCGAAGCCAAGCGGATTCCGATTCCGGTAGGCTTTGCTTCTACAAAGACAGCTGGAAGTAATAATCTCTTTGGCGATGGTGACCAGACAGCGATTGTTCAAAACGTTGTCGCCTCACTGAGCATTATTCGCGGCAATACTACATTTAAGCCACCAGAGTTTGAGCTTCGTATTGCGCCGGTCTTTAACTTTAATCATGTAGAAGCTTCAGAAGACGGAGTTCTCAAAGCTAATCCGGCGAATGGCACCGTTCGTAACGACAACTCATTCGGGTTTCAGGAGCTCTTTGCAGATATCCATCTGGCGAATCTTTCCGATCGCTATGACTTTGTGTCGAGCCGCTCGGGTATTCAGCAATTTAATGCTGATTTTAGGGGCTTTCTTTACAACGATAATCAGCCTGGAGTCCGTGTATTCGGTAACTACGATAACAATCGCACCCAGTTTAATACAGCGTGGTTTTCGC
>JBIKWG010000327.1:0-2699 GCA_044356425.1 Bdellovibrionota bacterium
GCTCTTCTCTAGATCGATGAGCAGCAGCCCCTTACCCGCAGCTCTCTCAAGAGCCATGCGCAAACGCTCTTCACCCTTGACGACTGTAACCTCAAGATTAACTGCAGCGGCCGTCTCTTTGACCTTAGCAATAAAGAAGAGATCCCTGCTGAGCAATAAGACTGGTATTAAACACGCCTGGCTTGGTTCTGTTGTCATTAGCAGCACCGCAACTCTTTACTCTAAGCCGAAGCTCTGGGCTTTAGCAATGAGGTTCGAGCGCGAGATTCCGAGCTGTCGGGCGGCCTCGCTTTTATTCCCACTACAACGCTTAATCGCGCCGCTGATCATCTCACGCTCGACACTCTCAAGAGCATCTTTGAGCTTTCCCTCTAGGGTGGTGCCGGCGGAAACACTAGCAGACCCCACCCCCTGCGCGATGTGAGCCGAAAGACATTCAAGGGTTACAATCTGCTCCTTGCCGCTCATCACAGAGGCTCGCTGAAGCTCATTCTCAAGCTGTCGAATATTTCCTGGCCATGAATACCGCTCAAGAGCAGACAGCGCCTCAGAGGCGATAGCTTTTTGTGGCTTGCCACTTTTTGCCGCCATTTTTTCCAAAAAGTACTGAACAAGTCGCGCTACGTCACCCTCTCGTTGGCGCAGCGGCGGCAAGGTTAAGTTAACCACATTTAATCGATAGTAGAGGTCTTCTCGAAATGTCCCCTGCTCGACCATGTCTTCGACATCACGATTAGTGGCGGCGATGATGCGAACATCAACGCGCTGTTGCTTCGTTCCACCTACGGGCATAAAGGTGCCATCTTGTAGAACCCGCAAGAGCTTTACCTGCAAGGCTGGGCTCATTTCACCCAACTCATCGAGGAAGAACGTCCCTCCGTCGGCCACTTCAAACAACCCTTGCTTGTCGCGCACAGCGCCGGTAAACGCCCCCTTTACATGCCCAAAAAGCTCTGATTCGAGAAGATTTTCATTAAAAGCCGAGCAGTTTTGCACAACAAAGGGCCTATCTTTTCTGGGCCCATTTGCATGCAGTGCGTTTGCAATCATCTCTTTGCCCGTCCCTGATTCACCCGTAATGAGCACGGGAACGTCACTCTCAATTACTTTGGTCATAACGTGATAGAGCGCCTGCATTGCCGCGCTTTTTCCGATGATAGTACCAAACGAGCACTCATCGCGGACCTGGACCTGCAATCGAAGATTCTCTATTTTGCTCTCACGAAGCTCGCCATAAAGAGCCCGTGTACGAAGCGCTGCGTGAACTCGAGCTAACAGCTCCTGCGAGTCGTAGGGTTTGCAGATGTAGTCATCAGCCCCCTGCTCAATCCCGTATATTATATCTTTGAGCTCATCACGCCCAGTTAGCAAAACGATCGGCGTATAGCGCAGCTCTGGATGCTCTTTTAGGATCTTTGCTACCTCATACCCGTTGGGTGGAGGCATCATAACATCCAACAAGATTACGTGCGGTCGCTCTTGAAGAGCCTTGTCTATAGTCTCAGCCCCAGAGGATGCTGTGACTACCTGATAACCCTTCGAGAGCAAAAGTTGCTCAAGGGCAAAGAGTCCATCAGGATTGTCATCAACTGCTAAAACCTTAACGTCAAAATCTGACACAGCCACCTCCGATGGGGCTCTCGCGTATTAGCCCTTCATCATGTCTAGGAAGTCTTTATTGCTCTTGGTGCCATCCATCTTGCTCATCAACCACTCCATCGCTTCAATGGTGTTGAGAGGGTTGAGCACCTTGCGCAACAACCAAACCTTCTGCAGCACATCGTTCTCAATCAACAGGTCCTCTTTACGAGTTCCAGAGGCTTTCAGATCGAGAGCTGGATATATTCGACGCTCAGCCAGCTTACGGTCAAGGACGATCTCCATGTTACCAGTGCCCTTAAACTCCTCGAAAATCACTTCGTCCATTCGGCTGCCGGTCTCAATCAGGGCTGTTCCGATAATTGTAAGGCTGCCGCCCTCTTCAACGTTTCGCGCAGCTCCGAAAAAGCGCTTCGGCTTGTGGAGCGCATTAGAATCAACGCCTCCCGAAAGTATCTTTCCGCTTGGCGGAACGACTGTATTGTAGGCGCGTGCTAGACGAGTAATAGAATCGAGCAGGATCACCACATCACGTTTGTGCTCAACCAGTCGTTTAGCTTTTTCGATAACCATATCCGCCACCTGAACGTGACGTTGAGCAGGCTCATCGAATGTTGAGCTGATAACTTCGCCCTTTACCGAACGAGCCATGTCAGTAACTTCTTCTGGTCGCTCATCGATTAGCAGAACGATTAACACAACCTCAGGATGATTTTCTGTAATCGCGTTAGCGATGTTTTGTAGAAGGATCGTCTTACCAGTTCGAGGCGGCGCAACGATCAGGGCTCGCTGCCCCTTACCTACCGGGCAGAACAGATCCATGATGCGAGTTGAGATTCCTCCCTTCTTGCTTTCAAGCTTAAGACGCTCATTGGGATAGAGAGGCGTGAGGTTGTCGAAGTGAATCTTCGTCTTTAGCACTTCAACTGAATCGTGGTTAACAGAGTTAACCTTCAAGAGAGCAAAATAGCGCTCGCCCTCTTTTTCACGCGGAGGTCGGATCTGACCCTCAATAATATCGCCAGTCTTCAAGCCAAAGCGGCGTATCTGCGCCGGCGACACGTACACGTCATCGGGGCCAGGAAGGTAGTTGTAGTCCG
>JBIKWG010000112.1:0-9439 GCA_044356425.1 Bdellovibrionota bacterium
TGACCCGTTTTTGTCTCGCGAGCTTGGCGAACAAACTCTGCGGAATGGCCGGGCTCAAAGGCTTGAGAGATGTATATTATGTTACAAGAAACCCTTTCTTTGAGATCCTGCAGAGCGTTGTACAGCGAATTTGCCAGCTTAACCTGGCGAAAGTCTGCGCAGTTGGCTGTTGCTTGTTTGAGTCGCATGCGCGAGGCGGGGTCGGGATCTATGATGAGTGCGTCATACTTCTGCTGACCTGGATCTGTTGAGGTTGTTTTCACACTGAGTAGTTCGGTCGATTGCAGGGGCTTCTTAAGCGCTTGTAGCGCGAATGCGTACCGGGATTTCGTAGGAGATGAAGAAAGACTTAGGCCATCAAGCTCTGTAGCGTATAGCCAGTAAAACCAGTTAGTTGTGCTGTTTAAAGATGGCGCAGGGTGGGGGCAGGCAGCGCATATCGCAGCCTCCAAAAACCTCCCAAATGGACCAAGGGATTTGCTCGAGGGCAGGGATGGCCGGAAGTTGCGCGAGGCTTACGAGAGGCAGAGCTTAGGATTAAGGTACTCTGTAAGGTTCAGCGAGGCTCAAACTATGGAGTTCTGGCGCTATCGTGTCGACCGAAGAGGTTCTTGAGAGTCCAAGCAGTTGGCAAAGCCGAGTAAGAAGTGTTATAACCCCGTGACATTTTTCGCACCCGTTTCCAGTCTTGGTGCTTTCGCTCATAAGTTGCTCTCCCGCAAAGAGAGATCAGGGGCTGAAGGTCATGCGGACGGGGAGGTCAAACTAAGACATCGTATAAGGAAAGAAATGAGCACAGCAAAAGATACAGCTGCTTCACCAACCCAGGGCTTTGAGCCCGGAACACCCGTAACTATTAGAACTCTTATGGATGCAGGCGCGCACTATGGGCACCAGACTCAGCGCTGGAACCCTAAGATGCTTCCGTTTATCTACGGGGCGCGCAACGGGGTGCATATTATTAACCTCGACCTGACCCTCAAGAAGTGGGAGCTGGCGCGTAAGTATATCGTTGACCGAGTCTCTCTCGGAGGTAACGTGCTCTTCGTTGGCACCAAGCAGCAGGCCAAAGATATCGTTCGTGAAGAGGCTTCTCGTTGTGGCGGCTTCTTCGTTGCTTCCCGCTGGCTTGGCGGTTGCTTGAGCAACTTTCAGACGATGAAGAACTCGATTGAGCGCATGCGCAAGCTTGAGAATCTTCTTACAGAAGCTAGCCAAGAGAATACAAAGATTCGAATTACTAAGAAGGAGCGTCTTGATATCAGCCGCCAGGTTGAGAAGCTTGAGGCTAACCTCGGTGGTATTCGCAACATGAAGAAGACACCGGACGTAATGTTCGTGGTTGACATCGTGAAGGAGCAGATTGCAATTGCAGAGGCTAATCGCCTGCACATTCCGGTGATTGCACTGGTTGATACGAATGCAGATCCGCACGGCATTGCATTTCCAATCCCATCAAATGACGATGCCACTCGCACCATCAGGCTGTTCCTATCGGCTGCTGCCGATGCAGTAAATGAGGGGCGCGCAATTTACAATGCGCGTTTTCCAGGTGGGCAGAAGAGCAGCGGTGAGATTGAGAAGCGCCCTGAGCTTACTAACGGAACTCACGTAGCTCCAGCGGCAGAGAGTGGCGTAGCTGTAGCGTAACGTTTCAGCAAAGCGACCGGCTTAGCAGTCGTAGCGTGTGTTCTTACGAGCGCATACGCTAGTGTTGAGTCCGGGTCGCGCCTACTCAACAGATATCAGATGTAATCGAATTATTCGGAGATACTACAATGTCACAGGTAACCAGTGAGATGATTAAACGCCTGCGCGAGATGACTGGCGCAGGGATGATGGATTGCAAGTCGGCCCTTACTGAGGCCGAGGGGTCAATGGACAAAGCTGTTGAGGTTTTGCGTAAGAAGGGGCTCAAGGATATCGCCAAGCGCTCAGGCAAGACAGCAGCAGAGGGAACTCTCGGAGTATACGTACATCCCGGAGACCAGGTAATCGCGGTTGTAGAGCTCAACTGTGAGACAGATTTCGTTGCTCGGGGAGAGGAGTTTCGCGGATTGGCCCGTGATTTGGCTATGCACGTAGCTGCAATGAAGCCACAGTACCTCTCAGTAGAAGAAGTTCCTGAGCAAATATTAGAGAAAGAGAAAGAGATCCTTCTTGAGCAGTTAAATGAGGAGCAAAAGAAGAAGGCCGACCGCATTCTTCCTGGAAAGATAGATAAGTTTCTCGAGTCGACTGTGCTATTGCGGCAAAAGTTCATAAAGGACGAGACAGAGTCAAAGACCATTGCAAACATGGTTGAGGATCTCGGTATTCGTTGTGGAGAGAAGGTTTCTATCCGTCGCTTCAGCCGCCTTGAGGTAGGCGAAGGGATCGAGAAGGCCCAGAGCAATATCGCAGCGGATGTCGCTGCGATGGTTGGAGCTGATGGCAACTAGCTCTCGCTGTGAGCCCCGCGTTACGAGAGTATCGCGGGGTTTTTTGTTGTTGTCCCGAGCAGTGCAATGTAGCAGCGCCGCAGGCCTGTCGGGAGCCTCCGTTTATAGGGCGAGCGAAAAGTTCAAAAGCAGGGAGCCTTTATGTCAGAAGTTAAATACAAGCGGATCCTCTTAAAATTAAGTGGAGAGATCCTCGCAGGCGAAAAAGGCGGCGGAATAGATTCCACGACGATCAATTTATTGTGCGACCAGATCAAAGAAGTAAGCGAGATGGGCGTTCAGGTTGGCGTAGTTATCGGAGGGGGAAATATCTTCCGTGGCGTTCAGGCGGGTTCTCAGGGGTTAGATCGGGTGACCGGCGACTACATGGGAATGTTGGCAACTGCCATAAATGCCCTAGCGCTGCAGGACCGACTTGAGAGTAAAGGGGTCTATACGCGAGTGCTTTCGGCCATTGAAATGCGAGAGATCTCGGAGCCCTACATAAAGCGTCGTGCTACTCGACACCTTGAGAAGGGTCGGGTTGTAATCTTTGCCTGCGGCACGGGCAACCCGTTCTTTACGACTGATACAGCTGCTAGCTTGCGAGCCATGGAGGTGGAAGCTGAGGTATTGCTGAAGGGCACCAAGGTGGATGCGGTGTATGATTCAGATCCTGTGAAGAACCCGGCTGCTAAGCCCTACACCAAGATATCGTTTATGGAGGTTTTGCAGCAGGGATTGCGGGTCATGGATACGGCTGCTATCTCTCTCTGCATGGATAACCAACTTCCGATTGTTGTCTTTAATGTCGGGGTCGAGGGTAATTTAAAAAAGATAGTGTGTGGTGAGTCTGTGGGAACACTGGTGCAAGGATAGCCAGTTCTGAGACAGCTAAAGGAATATCGGTTATGAGTGGACAATTTGATAACTACAAACAGAGCTGCGTAAAGGCGTTGGAGCACTACAAGAAGGAGCTTTCGCGGCTGCGTACAGGGCGAGCCTCACCTGCGTTGCTTGAGGGGCTACACATAGAATACTACGGGTCGCATGTGCCGTTGCAGCAGGTTGGGCTTGTATCGGCTCCTGAACCTCGGATGCTTACCATTCAGGTCTACGATACGTCGGCGGTTGAGGCTATTGAGAAGGCTATTCAGACCAGCGAATTAGGTCTTAATCCATCTCGGGATGGATCCCTCATTCGAGTGGTCATTCCTGCGTTGAATGAGGAGCGCAGAAAAGACCTTATCAAGAAAGTCCACAAGATGGCTGAAGAGACCAAGATTGCCCTGCGTAACCTGCGGCGTGATGAGGTCGAGGCTGTTAAAAAACAGGTCAAGAATAAAGAGATATCTGAGGATGATTCGCGTCGAGCTCAGGAAGAGATCCAGAAGATCCTCGACAAGGTAGTGGCAGACGTTGATGTTGCAGGGGCCGCCAAAGAGAAAGAGATGATGGAGGTGTGACCTCTCCACAACGAGGGTCGCATGACTGAGTGTGCGTTGAACCTGGTGCACATTGTCACAGATGTTCCACTAGAAGCGTGAGCACGACCAATCTATATAGATACAAAATGTCTACAACTGTAAATGAATTGGGGGCCGTGGTAACAGGGGCGACAAGCTCGCCTAGCGGCGCACCGGCCGTTATCCCTGCGCACGTTGCTGTGATCATGGATGGAAACGGACGGTGGGCCAAGCAACGTTTTCTGCCCCGCATTGAAGGCCATCGCAACGGCGCGCGCACCGTTCGCATGATGGTTGAAGAGTGTCGTAGGCTGGGGGTTCGCTACCTGACGCTGTTTGCTTTCTCAACCGAGAACTGGGGGCGTCCAGAGGAAGAAGTTGGCGGATTAATGGGTCTCTTCATGCAGTACCTTGAGGGTGAGGTCGAGCTGCTTTTAAAAAACGAGATCCGGCTGCGGTCGATGGGGGATAAGGAACGCCTCTCTAAGAGTGTTCGCGAAGTCCTTGAGCGGTGCGAAGAGCGCACCAAACATCTAAACGGGATGGATCTTATCCTCGCAATTTCCTACGGTGGAAGAGATGAGTTGGTTAAGGCTGTCCGTAAGCTGGGGACAGAGGTCAAGGAAGGAATCCGGGACCCGCAGCTGATCTCCGATAAGGATATCTCAGGATCGCTGTATCTGCCCGATGTTCCGGATCCTGAGCTGCTTATTCGTACAAGTAACGAACATCGTATTTCGAATTTCCTTTTGTGGCAGTTGGCATATTCGGAAATTGTAGTGTCGCCACTTCTGTGGCCCGATTTTTCTCGTGATGAATTCCATAGGTGCTTACATGTCTTTGCAGGACGCAGTCGTCGGTTCGGACTCACCCAAGATCAGTGCAACCAGCGGTAAGCCGTTTGTTCTTGCGCTCTTTACGTATGAAAGAAACGGATCGGCAAAGGACCGGCTGCTGACAGCACTCTACATTCTCTTGGTAGCGGTGGCTTTATCAGCCCTTGCACGTGCACTTCCCTATGGAGGCCTCATCGCGATTGCATTCGCAGCCGTGGTTTCCGGTATGAGCGCGTTTGAGGTGACCCGCCTTTTTGCGCGAAGCGCTGAGACTCTTCAGTATCGGATAGTCTGGGGTATCGCAGTTGGGACGTTGCTTATGCTTCCGACGTTTGCTGTGACGTGGGCTGCTATTGAACACCTGACGTATCACACTATCTCATGGAAGCTGATCTTCTTTTCGGTGCTGGTAGCCTCGCAGGGGCTCTTGCTACTGCAGGTACTTGAGGGTCGGTTGGAGTTGGCAAAGGCTTCTGTTTTCGGGGCGAGCTATATGCCTGCGATGCTCTTGGTGTCTGTTTGTGCGCCGCTTTTGATCCTTATCGCCAGCCTTCCTCATGGTGTGCAGCTCGTATGGTGGTTGGCTGCTATGGTAGCCCTCAACGATGCCGGCGCTTACTTTGTCGGGCGGGCGCTTGGTCGAACTAAGCTCGCTCCAGCGCTATCTCCGCAAAAAACTGTAGAGGGAAGCGTTGCAGGATTGCTTATTGGTGCAGCTGCAGGGGTGGTATTCTGGCAGCTTCTTATCGGATATCCCCTTGGATTCGTATCGTTAACGATGATTTCATGCCTGGCCGTTATCGCAGCACAGGGGGCGGACCTTTCAAAATCATACCTAAAGCGGCTGCGTGGCGTAAAAGATACGGGGGCGATCTTCCCGGGGCACGGTGGAATACTCGATCGCTTTGATGGGATGATTGGCGCCGCTCCGGTTGTCGTGTGTGCGTTAGCCATGATGGGGATCATTTAGTGGTGGCAAGAAAGAGCATTGCAGTCGTTGGCTCAACCGGTTCAATCGGGGTTGCCGCGCTTGAGGTTGTTGCTCAGCACTCTGAGCTGTTTCACGTTGATGTGCTCGTAGCTGGTAGTAATTTTCGAACGCTGGCTGAGCAGATTAAGCGCTTTCATCCAACTGTAGCGGGATTAGTTGATGAGACTGCATTTCAAAAGCTAGTAGCTGAGCTAGGGCAGGCTGATTCATTGGTACAAGCAGCTGGTGGGGCAAGCTACAACGGTACTCGGTTAGTGTGCGGAGAGTGCGAGGTGCTCGAAAGCATAAAAGAGAGTGGTGCCTCTCTTGTTCTGGCAGCTGCTGTTGGAATGGCTGGATTACCCAGTGTCATGTGTGCTCTCGAGTCGGGAAAGGATGTTGCGCTGGCTAACAAAGAGGCACTGGTTGTTGCGGGCTCTCTTGTGCTTGAGAAGGCGAGGCAGCACGGTGTGCGAATTATACCGGTAGATAGCGAGCACTCGGCTATTTTTCAGGTGCTTCAGAACGTTGTGGCAGCGGATCTCTCTTCTGTAATAATAACCGCTTCAGGTGGGCCGTTTCGGCGCACGCCATTGGCTGAGCTTGCTTCTATAACTCCCGTCCAGGCGTTGAAGCATCCACAGTGGTCAATGGGGGCTAAGATTACTATTGATTCTGCAACGATGATGAACAAGGCCTTGGAGGTCATCGAAGCGCACTGGCTCTTTGATGTGCCATCTGAGCAGATTGAAGTCATTGTGCATCCGCAGAGCATCATTCACTCTATGATTCGGCTTAAGGATAATTCTGTGATCGCCCAAGCTTCGTTGCCAGATATGAAGGGGCCGATTGCATATGCGCTCAACTACCCTAGCGGGCGGCTAGCCTCTGTCATGGAGCGACTCGATTTTGCCAAGCTAGGGGAGCTGACCTTTGAGGAGCTCGACAACGAGAAGTTCCCAAGTGTTGAGCGGGCCCGAGCCTGTCTACAGGGGGCTAGAGGGGCGGCGGCGGTTTTTAACGCAGCCAATGAAGTTGCTGTGCAGGCGTTCTTGAAAGAGCACATTCCATTCTTGGCGATTCACGCTATCATTGGTGATGCGCTCGATCTATTTGGCTCTCGGGGGTATTCATCCTTAGCTGAGGTGCAGGATTTATGCGCATCAGTTGCACAGTGGGCTCGACATCGTGTCAGTAGTATCCGAAAGTAGGTGATATGAGTTTTGTAATCGCTATTCTGGTTCTTGGAGTGCTCGTGTTTGTGCACGAGCTTGGGCATTTTTTAGTTGCGAAGTTCTTCCACGTAGGAGTGCTTGAATTTGCATTGGGCTTCGGTCCCGTAGTCGCCTCGTGGCAGCGGGGGGAGACAACCTATCGAATTCGAGCCATACCGCTCGGCGGCTTTGTTCGCATGGCAGGTGACGACCCGCGCGCAGTAGCTACCGGGCAGATATCGGGCGAGGATGTGTCTGGTGCGTCAGCCATCGAGGGAACGCAAGGAAAGCTCACACCACAGCAAGAAGCGATGGTAAAGGACGAGTCTCGTTGGTTTCTTAAACAATCATATCTGCCGCGCTGTGCAATCGTACTAGCTGGTCCGATGTTCAATTTCATTTTTGCTTGGGTAATTGCGAGCGGAATTTATGCAGTGAAGGGGCTTCCTCATATTCAGGATGGTCCCGTGACAGTCGGATCTGTGCAAGAAGAGATGGCTGCTGCCCAGGCAGGTATCAGGTCAGGAGACCGGGTCATTTCAGTCAATGGCGTTCAGATAAATACCTTTAAAGAGCTAGTTGAATTAGTGCGAGGTTCTGAGGGGCGATCGTTACGGTTCGTTGTCGACCGTCAGAAGGGCAACGCGGATTCTGATGGAAAAGCTGCGGAGCCGCAGAGCTTTGAACGGTTAACCATCGCAGTCACTCCATCAAGTGGAATAACTGAGTTTGATGTGCTTGAGGGCACCAGTACAGCGAAGCCAACGTACCGCATCGGAATCGGCCCAGCTATCGGCGAAGTAACGTACGAACAGGTCGCTCTGAGTAGATCGATGAAAGAGGGGCTTGATCGCGTGGTAGAGCTATCGCTGCAAACTCTGCGGGTGATCAAGGCTCTTCTAACAGGATTGCTTGATCCTACTAAGACAATCGGTGGCCCGATTGAGATAGTTAAGCAGACAGCTGCGAACGCGGATGACCTCGTTGCAATATTAAGTATGATGATATTTCTTAATGTCACTCTCGGGGTGATGAATCTGTTGCCGATACCTGTGCTTGATGGTGGGCACTTGACCCTCTTCACCCTGGAGCTTTTGCGCGGCAAGCCTTTAAGCTTGCGGGTGCAGGAGGCGGTAATGCAGGTAGGTATGTCGATCGTTTTGCTGCTTATGGTGTTTGCAATTGGCAACGATCTCGTCAAAGCCCTGCCCTGGAAGTGGGGCAGCTAGCTCCTCTGCTGAGGGTCTAACGATAAAGATCAAGTTCCATGAATAAATCGTACCTCAGTGTTGATACGTCAGGCAGCTACTGTAGTGTTGCCCTACGCTCAGTAGGCGGAGAGATCGTTGAAGCGGTCTCTCGTGGTGAAAACGATGCCTTTGAGCAGCTCTCATCGCTTATGGGGCGGGTGTTGGTTGAGGCCGGGCAAACCGTCCAGCAGATCGATCACGTACGAGTGGGGCTCGGCCCAGGGTCTTTTACGGGTCTTCGCATCGGGCTAAGTTTCTGCAAGGGTTTGTGTTGGTCGCTCCAGCGGCCGTTGGTCGGGTACTGCTCATTTGAGGCTGTTGCTGCTCTCGGTGGGCAGCTTTATCAGTTGCCGTCATTGGTTGTTGCTTCCGACGCACGTCGCGAAGAGCTTTTCTGTGCAGAGTATCATCGCGATTGCGAAACAGGGGTCGTGAGGTGCATCCAAGTGCCTCACATCGTTCCCCTAGGGACGTTTATCGAGCGGTACCTGGATGGAGCAGGGTCTGCAGATCGGGTGATACTGACGCCCATGCGCGACGTGGTGGTTGATGGTAAGAAGCTGGAGTCCGTAGCTAGTGCTGCCCGCGGAGGGTTGCTTGTAAGCTCGCAGGAGCAGCCGTTTTCCGTTGCTGACGTGGCTAGTGTGCAACCGAACTATCTGCGCGCAGTTGCGGCTAAAACTATTGAGGAGCGAAAAATGGGGGCTTGACTCTAATGGGCTCCCCGTTTATAGAAGGCGTACGTATCCTTCCTAAAGGAAACGGTCATACCTAAAAGCGCGGCAGGATATACGCACTAGCATATAAGCAGTTGCGGCGCAGTTTACCTTTAATAGCGGGCTGTGCTTTGTAATTGAGCTCTGGCCCAGCGTGATGGAAGGTATATGCGCAATATGAATCTGTCGTGGCCCGCAACAGTTGCCCTAATGTTTGGGTGACGAAACTTTATTATCCTTTCGTTTGAAATTCGGTTCTTTTTCCTGACCTAAGGGTACGAATAAGCGGATGACTAAGTTTTAACGTGTAGTAAGCAATCGTTTGATAGTTAGTACGAACATGAATCTGAATGAACTAAAGCGCCTTAAATCCGAAGAGCTCATGAAGCTTGCAGCTGAGTTTGATATTGAAGCTGCTAACACCATGCGTCGTCAGGAGCTGATCTTCAGCATCCTTAATGCGCAGTCTGAGTCAAACGGTAGCATCTATGCCGAGGGAGTGCTTGAATCTCTGCCAGACGGCTTCGGCTTTCTGAGGGCGCCGGACTACAACTACCTTCCTGGCCC
>JBIKWG010000113.1:0-9392 GCA_044356425.1 Bdellovibrionota bacterium
GCATTTGCAGCAAATCCACCACAGCTTGAGGTCGGAAGATTCTCGTCCTCGACCTCTTTAGTAACTGCGATTACTCGTTCACTCAGCGCCCCTGCACAGCTATTCGTAGCTGGCCCAAATATTTATGCGGCTCAAGGTAGTGCCCTCATCCTGGTGAAAGAGAATGGCGAGTTACTCCAGTTAGCCACTGCGTTGAGAAACGAGATGTTCTCTGCGTTTCAGGTCCTTTACGATAGCGCGCGCAGTATAACCTACGTTGTAAGTACCAACAGCGACGGACAGGGCACCCTGTGGAGCAGCGACGGAACAGTCGCAGGAACCGTTGCACTTACACAATTTGAAAAAACTCCTCTCATCAGTGCCGCAAGCCTCTACAAGGGCTCTCTGTATTTTTCAGGTTACACTGATGCTACTGGGTACGA
Organism: Bdellovibrionota bacterium; assembly: GCA_044356425.1. GTDB lineage: Bacteria > Bdellovibrionota_C > UBA2361 > UBA2361 > OMII01 > OMII01. Next base: position 423 of record JBIKWG010000113.1, read on the forward strand.
ATTATGGAAGAGCGATGGCACACCCTCTGGTACTGTGCTGGCCGATGATATCGCATCCGGAGCCACCAGCAGCGCGCCCTACGGCTTTGTGCCGCTCGGCAATACCCTGCTCTTTGCTGCTAATGACGGCGAATTGGGCACTGAGCTCTGGGCACTCGACCAATGTGAATCTGACCCACAGAAATTTCTCGGAGGGATTTGTGGATGTGGTCGTTCAGATGCCGATGGTGATCGAGATGGCGTTGCAGACTGTGAAGATCTCTGCCCAGCGGATCCAGTGAAAATTATACCTGGTGTCTGCGGTTGCGGCACCACTGAGCAGGATATCAATCGCAATGGGATTATCGACTGCAAAGAGGTCACCAGCGGGTTTCCACCTACAACAATATCCGACCCCAACACACCACTCCAACCGATAACACCAACGTCGCCCGAGGTAGTGACGACCAAGACTGGAGCACCTGTAGTAACTGCCACGAAACGCGGATGGTTGGTAAAGATGAATATACAGGGTGCATCAATGACTGCGCGCACCTATACGGTCTTACTCAAGCGCGTCGCGAGAACTCCTCAAGGAAAAACGAAGACACTACAAACCACGAGAGTGGTTTCATCCAAGAGCAGTGTGTCTGTTCAACGAATTCCTAAAGGAACGTGGCACATCAGCTTTATAGCTAAAGCTGGTAATCAGCAGTGGAGCAGTAAGGTGCGGAAACTAATAGTTAGGTAAACGATATCGCGAGTAAACTACGAGGATCACCTACACTGCAATATCGCACTACATCATTAAGGGAACCTTCAGTCAGCCGACCTACCATCGTAGAAGAAGAACAAGATCGAAAGGCGAAAAGCCGAGCCGTTGCAATCGTAACAAGCTAGCCTTTTGCCCACCACAATAGGAGGTTGTATGAATAATCCACGTATCGGATCAGACGGGGGCTCACGACTGCAAGCAGTTGTCTCGGATGCTCAAAGAAACGCTGCTGCCAACAAGGTTAAAGAGCGCCAAGAATCAAATGAAAAGAGTGAAAGCAAGGCGGCTGAACGGGCAGAGTCAAAAGAAGAAGGGCCCACCGGTTCGCTAGACGTTTCGGCCTAGTTAGCAGCAGCTCTCGGTGACCACAACCGCGCATTCGTTTAGTTGATACCGAGAGCTGCACCACTCTATATGCCTTCCCTGGCAGAGCGTTTCTTCCGCGTGCTGAGCGAGTTTCGGTGGTTGAACGTAGCCTAATCATTTTGCACTCGCTTGCAAGCCGTCACACAGCAACTCTTCTCAGCTAGCTGTTCTATACCTGTTCAAGTTGGGTAGAGCCCTTCCGTAGCAAGAGTGGTTTGTTGTTTTCTTAGGCGCAGCGTTAATCAGCCATGAGTGTGCTCGCCCGGCCCTTGGTAGTGATTTCTTTCAAAAATCACCAGCTACGTTTAAAAGAGGCGGGACCACCACAAAGCTAGAAAACTGTTCCGGATTTCGGAATCGTTAAAAAACCTCATGTATGGAGCGCCCTGACCGTCAACTCATTTGAAGTTGCCTATCGGCATCACTCCAAATCGCTTGCATCGTTGCCAATGCAAGCCTGATTTTCTCTTTCTGAGAGCGAGTTATCTCAAAAAGAACCGACAATCCTTCCCTGAAGCGATCGGACAACCCTTCCGATGCTCGGTTGACAACGCCCACCATGCGCGCCGCACCGGCGCGCAGACCGTTGGTGACCACCGCCCGACACTCGGCTACGAGCCGCTGCTGTCGGAACGAGATCACCGGTGCCATGCTGGGACGTGCCAGCATGGGGTTCCTGCGTTGCTCCTGCTTGAGAGCAGGCAAGAACGCCCCAACCGAGCGGATTACCCGCTCAGTTGCCGGGTGGCTCGACCGCACAACACCCCGTCTCATCGCCGCTGCGGCGACAGTGGTGTTGATGGTCGGGAAGCTGCTGCCGATGGATTCGGCTAGCACCTCCCCAGTCAGCTTACGGCCCAGCACCGCCAGGCGGTGCAGGACCTTTCGGCTGCGAGCAGACCCCACAGCCTCGATGAGCGGAAGCAGCGCTTCCGCCCCAACTTGCTTAAGCCGCCGACAGGCGACTTCTGCAAGCCTACGGGGCGTTCGCGGGTCTGCAACGAGCCCGAGCAACACCTTCGTGTTCTCGGCGTTGAGAACCAGCTTTGCGGCTGCTTGCAGCCGCAAAGCCATGGTCGACGCGGTAGAGGTCAGAACCTCTACCAGATTAACCCGCGCGGCCAACAAGCCGTTGTCGAGCAGCCCGACCTTCGACCGGGAGGCTACCCTCCTCGAGTAAAAGGCCTTCTTCAGCACTGCCGCGCCCCACGCTCCGCAGCGCCCTAGCGCCCTAACGAGCGCTGAATGCTGTGCGCGGGGTAGCCGGCCGCCGTGATGAAGGTGCACTCTTGCTAACTTGGCAAAGCGCTTAGGCGCCTCGCCCGAGTCTAGCCGCAGCAGTGCGGCGACGCCGTACTTGGCGTGCCGAGCCAGCTCGACTAGTACTTCTGTTTCACCGTCTCTGGACAACCTGTCCAGCACGGTGTTGAACAGCCCTCGAAACGGCGAGCGCTTACGCCCTTGCCGCTCCATAAGACCAACAAGGGCCTTTGCCAGGGCGGCAAAGTCGTTTAGTACCCCCTCCCTGGCCGAAGGTGCGGATAGTGCCCGACCGACGGCGTCGCGCAAGCGACCAAAAAAGGCCATTCGCGAGATGATTCTGCTGTTAGGGGATTTTCCCTTTTCTTCCTGAGCCGCCACAAATGCGGCAGCTCGGAAGTACTCCCCTTTCACCCTTAGGCCGAAGGCCTCCAGGGCGTTTCGGCCCTGAATGCCATGCTGTCCCAGAGCCGCAATCGCGGCTTGGGTAATCTTCTGATCCCTCTTAAGTAGGGACAGAAGGTTACTTAGTGCCCCAACGGACTCGCCCTCGGGGAGGGCGGCCAGGATTGGCACTAAACCACCTCGAAGGGTGGGCCTGTCAACGGCGGTGGCAAGAAACTCTGCCACCGATTGCTGGATTATTTTCATTTTTTTGTATTAGGAGTTTGTGAGGATCTGACTGAAAACCTTTCACTTTGCGGTAGTCACCGCTGTGCATCGCCCAAGACAATTGGAAAGCAATGCACAGCAGCACTCTAGAAAAACGATCTACCGATATGGGGGCGCTCGTGTGATCTGATTTGCAGCCGCGAATCGAACTTACCGCTTCGTAAAAGCCGAGATTGATCTCGGGCCTTCTGCCAAACGGGAAGAAACATGTTGGCAAGCCCTCGGCCCGCCAACGCTGCAATAATGATACGCCGTTTTGTTAGCGCGGAGGATAGCTGGTGATAGACTGGAAATCAACAGAAACAAGGGGCATCTGCTAGTCGCGTTTCTTATCGATCATCCCTGGTTAAAGCCCAGCTGAGACCCTCTTTTTCACTTCGTTCAAAAGAATGGCCCCACCTGGACTTGAACCAGGCGTTTTACTGGCGCTCCAACCGCCGCTGCCAACGGCAGCGTCGCGTCGCTTCGTACAAAACGCTCTCGCGTTTCTTATCGATCATCCCTGGTTAAAGCCCAGCTGAGACCCTCTTTTTCACTTCGTTCAAAAGAATGGCCCCACCTGGACTTGAACCAGGGACCTACCGGTTATGAGCCGGCCGCTCTGACCAACTGAGCTATAGGGCCTTAGAGGAATCAGGCTATATGTAGCGCGATGGGGAGCTGTTTGCCATAGCTTAGCGCATTTTTTGCAGTTGAAAACCGCCCCTGCCTGATAGAGCCCCTAAGCTAAGGCTATCAGGGTACATAACGGCGAGGAATTCGCTCGGTAAGCGAGACAACAACTACGTGAGGGGTAATATCCATCGCTGCAGCCAACTCTTCAACTGTGACACGCTCATTGCCCTGTGCTCCAATTAACACCACCTCGTCGCCATTGTATGCCTCGCCATCGCCAATATTTACCATCATCTGATCCATACAGATAACGCCAACTTGGGGGAAGCGACGACCACGAATCAGCACATCAAAACGCTGTGAGAGCTGTCGCTGAAAGCCATCTCCATAGCCGAGCGGGATTGTGACTACCCGTGTGTCGGTCGGAGCAAGCCAGCGGTGGCCATAACTAACACCAGCCCCCTGCTTAACAACCTTAAAGTACACCACCTGACTCTTAAGCGATAAAACCGGCTTGAGCGGCAAGATATGCTCAAGACCAGGGGTCGGATAAACCCCATACAGCCCCAGCCCCGGCCGCACCATGTCTAGATGGCTTTCCGGCATAACGAGCAACCCACCAGTTGCTGCGATGTGACGCAGAAATGGCGCTTGCGCCCTATCCTGAAAAAAACGCAACGATTCGTGAAAACGCTCAAGTTGAAGCTTCGTGAGGGGCAGATTGTCGGCAGAGGCATCTGCAAAATGAGAATAAACGCCAACCACATCAACAGCTCGAGCACGCAGAGCAGCTTTGTACAGCGGCGCAGAAGAGTAGTAATGCACCCCTATGCGCTCTAGGCCGGTATCTATTTTTAGATGGACTCGCGCTCTGCGACCGAGCCTACAGGCCGTCTCATCTATCTGCTCGAGTTTGCTAACCGATGGCGCGGTAACATCGACATCGTGATTAATGTAAAGTTCAAGCTGCTCTTTTAGCAGACCACCAAAAACAAGGATCGGAACCGAGATGCCGTTTCGGCGCAGCGCAATCGCCTCTTCAATATACGCCACCGCCAGGTAATCAATACCCTCATCCTGAAACGCTTGAGCCACAGCAACCAGACCGTGCCCGTAACCGTTTGCTTTAACTACCCCCATCACCTTTGCTGGCGAAACAAAGCTCCGGATAGAGCAGAGATTTCCGCGAAGAGCCGTTAGGTCAACCTCAGCCAAGGTTGGGCGGCTTGTAAAGGTCATCGTCTCGGGATCTAACGGGGTAGACATCACTTGCCTAGTGAAAAAAAGTGAGCGCCGATTGCACACGCATTTTAATTGTAATTCTTTTAACTTACCCGGATCGAACGGAAAAGATACGGCATCTAGTAGAAAGAGTACTCTTTCCTAAAAAAAACCATGACAGAGGAGCTGTCCCATACGCACTCCGATAAGGTGCCGCCCGCAGATGGTTCGCTACGACCAACGCAACTCCCCCTACCCGAACAGCAAAACATCGAATCGACTCCGCTAGTTGCTAATACTTCGGCAGCTCAGGCTACCAATCACAGCACGCTGAGTATTCTGCGCAAAGCTGTGCGAAAAGCCGGGAAGGTCGTTGTAAAGAAGTCCATTAAGTATGGCTTCTACTCGATGCCGCTGTGGGCCCTTTTAGCAGTCATCATCTGGAGTGAGCTGCACACCTCGCGGTGGCAGGCACGTTACCTCACCCGAATCGCCGCTGAAGCAACGTTTAAAGTTGAACCAGGGCCGAGCCCATTTACCTGGTTTCCCAGCTTTGGCCCCTACGACGAGCGGCTGGGCTATACGCGCATCCCAAGCATAGTCGAACACCTGCAAAACGGTGGCTTTGAAATTACCTCTCAGGCTCGCCTCTCGCCGCGCATGCGTGCTCTCGCGGCACAAGGGGTGCACCTTCCCTATGCTGAAAAGAGTCGCACTGGTCTCACAATCCTGGATCGAAACAACACCACAATCTACTCCACCTATCGACCAGAACGGATCTACGACTCTTTTGATACGATTCCGTCATTGGTAACGAAGAGCATCCTCTTTATCGAGAACCGAGAGATCCTTGATCCAAACAACCCCAACAAAAATCCAGCCGTTGAGTGGGACCGCCTCGGAAAAGCTATTGTTGAAAAGGCAAAGCAGATAATCGACCCTAATTTAAACGCACCCGGCGGCAGCACGATCGCTACTCAACTCGAAAAATACCGACACTCTCCGGATGGTCGCACCCGAAATGTTCGTGACAAACTGCTGCAGATGTACTCTGCGAGTATTCGCGCATACATGTACGGTCGTGAAACTATTGAGACCCGCAAGCTGATTGTCCTGCAGTACATTAACTCTATCCCACTCGCTGCCCTGCGCGGATACGGTGAGGTAAACGGACTGGGGGATGGACTCTGGGCCTGGTACGGCGTTGACTGGGAGGAAGCCAACGAAGCTCTGCGAAAACTAGAGCGCACTAAATCGCCACAAGAATTTCGACGCGCCGCTGAAACCTACAAACAGATACTAAGTCTCTTCATCGCCCACCGGCGACCAAGCTTCTATCTGATCGATGGGCTACAAGAGTTAAACGCACTGACCGATTCACACCTCGACCTTTTGGCGAATGAGCGCGTCATAAGCGCTCAACTTCGCGATGCGTGTAAAGCCGTCAAATTAAAATTACGACGATCTGCCCCAAAGACAGCTCCGATCTCTTTTGTGCAGCGCAAAGCAGCTAACGCCATCCGCACGCGACTGCTTCAACTCACAAAATACCCTCAGCTCTACGATCTGGATCAGGCTGACATCGTTGTGCATAGCACGATGGACAACGAAGCAAATGAAGGTGTGACGAATATCCTGCGCTCGATTAAAGACCAAGAGAGCGTTAAGCGACTAGGCCTCAGCGGCGCCCGCAACCTTGATCGAGGCGACCCATCAAAAGTCATCTACAGCCTGACGCTGTATGAACGGGTCGGCAAAGCGAACGTGCTGCGCGTGCAAACAGACAACTTCGATAATCCGTTCAGCATCAACGAAGGCACCCGGCTTGATCTGGGCTCAACTGCGAAGCTGCGCACCCTGACCACCTATCTCGATGTTGTCGGAGAGAGTTACGATAGGTATCGCGCTCTCTCAAGTGAAGAGCTAAAGAAAGAACGTGCTAAAGAGCTCGACCCAATTTCAGCATTCGTTGCAACCGAACTGCTACAAAATCAATCGATCCCTCTGGCTGACGTACTTACGCGAGCACTCGAGCGTCGCTATTCTGCCAGCCCCGCAGAGAGATTCTTCACAGGTGGAGGTGTGCATACCTTTGAGAACTTCAAACGGGAAGATAACGGTAAAAACCCAACTCTAGCAGAAGCCCTCACTCACTCTATCAATCTTCCATTTGTACGATTGATGCGTGACATCTCTCGACACTACGTTTATCGCATGGGGATAAAGCTTGAATCAGGCGCAAAAGATCGAGCTAATCCGGTGCGCATTCACTTTCTGCGCAAATTTGCTGACCAAGAGGGAAGCTACTTTTTACGAACATTCTATAAAAAGTACCGCAACGTAAAGCCCCACGAGATGCTGGCTCAACTCGTCAAAGCATCACGTGCTACACCGAAACACGCAGCCGTTATGTTTCGCTTCGTTCGTCCTCATGCCTCGGTTGAAGGGATGGCTGCTTTTCTGCGGGACACCCTCCCAACAACTAACATATCTCTGGGCCTAACCGATAAATGGTATAAAGAGTATGCGCCAGGAAGATTCAATCTAAACGATCAAGGCTACCTGGCGCGCGTGCATCCGCTTGAACTGTGGCTGGTAAAACAACTCCAGAACAATCCGGGCGCTACGATTACCGAAGTGCTAGCGGCGAGCAAAGACGAACGACAGCAGGTCTATGAGTGGCTCTTCAAAACCCCGCATGTAAAGGCGCAAGATATACGTATTCGGTCGTTAATTGAGATGGAGTCTTTCCTAGAGATCCATAAACAGTGGAGAAAGGTTGGCTATCCCTTTAATTCCATGGTTCCCTCACTGGCATCCTCTATCGGAAGCTCTGGTGACAGACCCCTTGCTCTCGCTGAGCTTGTGGGAATTATCTTAAATGATGGCATCCGACTTCCGCTCGTGCGACTCGACCGACTAAAGCTTGCAAGCGATACACCGTACGAAACGAATCTGCGCCGGGTTGACCAAGAGTCTGGTGAACGGGCGCTGAAACCTGAGGTTGCTTTTGCCTTAAAACAGGCGATGCGCAACGTTGTTGAGTCGGGAACAGCACGCAGAGTCCACCATACGTATATCCGATCCGACGGCAAGAGCTACGTAATCGGCGGCAAAACCGGCACCGGCGATCACCGCCATGAAACCTACGGACCGGGAGGACAATTAATCTCCTCCCGCGTAGTAAATCGCACGGCAACCTTCGCTTTTTATCTAGGGGATCGTTACTTTGGGGTCATCTCGGCTCACGTCCCAGGAGCCGAAGCAGCAAAGTTTGACTTCACAAGCGCCCTCGCAGCAGAGCTATTGAAGATCTTAAGCTCGTCGCTGTTACCGATGATTGAGCGTTCGCAAACTGGGCTCTCTCCTTTTGCTGACGACCAGCGAGAGAGCAGCGCGAGCACAAAAACCTCGCAATCTGCAGAGGGATCGCCCCCTACTAAAACCACACCATCTGCAGCATCAGCCCCTGCCAGAAGCAGCAATGACTCTTCAGATACCCCAAGAGCTACCTTAACAGATAGAGATTCTCTACAGCCTTCACAATCAGTGGTCTTGGGACCACCGGCCTAAATACGAGCGACTGTCTGCGGACTACAAGCATTTTCTTTCGATTGGCTTATCCGTTTGAATCCGTGCGGGACTTACCGGCAATCAAGTGCTGTAAGGTTTCAGCATCTTTCCTATGAAGCAAATATGTCGGAGGCAAAAGGTTGATTAGCTCTGCATAAGAACGCGACTTGTAGCCATCCGGAAGCTCTCTCAGCACATTGATTACGTGGTCGATGGGCTTCCCGCTTTGATCATCCACCCAAACATTGTGCTCGCGAATTGCCCACTGGGGCCCCGCCTCACTCTCAACGTTAAAGGCGTAGACCGCAAATACCGGCTGCGGTCTGAGACCAAACTGTTGTAGGTCTAACGGAGCGTTGGAAATCTGATGGCGTAATGCAACAAGAGTGTCTGGAGCCACTGCATCAGGTGTTTTTCCGGGGTAGAGCAGCACACTTTCAATCTGTGCGCGCGCAACGGGGAGCTGAGCGCGAGTTTTACTTTGGACATTTGCATCCACGGCAAGGCCT
>JBIKWG010000344.1:0-2677 GCA_044356425.1 Bdellovibrionota bacterium
GGAAGGATTCCGCATTGCGCTGCTTAACCTAGACGATGTTATTAAGCTGATTCGTGAAGCTAGCACACCGAAAGATGCTCGCGACGAACTCATCACGCGCTACTCACTGTCTACCATACAAGCTCAGGCTATCCTTGATTTACGACTCCAAAAGCTCACCGGCATGGAGCGTCTCTCGATTGAGCAGGAGTACGAAGAGCTGGCAAAACGGATCGAAGAGCTCCTGAGCATCCTCGCTGACACCCAGAAGGTCAATTCAATAATCGCGGCTGAGCTAACTGAGGTCAAAGAGAGCTTTGGCGACGCGCGTCGCACTGAAATCGTTGACGACGGCGGCGAGATCAACATGTATGATCTCATCGAAGACGAAGAGATGGTAGTCACAGTCAGCCATAAGGGCTACATCAAACGAACATCAGTTTCTGAATATCGTGAACAACGACGAGGCGGCAAAGGGATCATCGGCGCAGCTTCAGACGATGATGATTTCACCCAAAACCTCTTCGTCTGCTCGACCCTTGCAGAGCTGCTCGTATTTACAAATTACGGCCGTGTATACTGGCTTAAAGTTTACGGGGTGCCAGAGTCTGGTCGCACTTCACGAGGCCGAGCACTGGTAAACCTCTTGGAGCTCAAAGAAGACGAAAAAGTCTGTGCCATCCTCCCAGTTCGCGAACGCACCGAGAATACCTTCGTAGCGCTTGCAACTGCGCGCGGCGTAGTCAAAAAGACTGCCCTTGAAGAGTTCTCACGCTCACGCCGCAACGGCATCATGGCCTGCACCCTCGACGAGGGCGACATCCTGATCGGCGCAGCGCTGACGTCTGGAACAGATGACGTCATCCTCGCCACGCGCGACGGCATGGCGATACGGTTCGACGAAGACCAGGTGCGCGCTATGGGTCGCGCAGCGCGCGGAGTCACTGGCATTCGGTTTGAAGGCGACGACAAGGTCGTCAGCATGACGATCGTAAAGAAAGAAGATGCCGAGAAAGTGGGTGATGAAGGCATAACGCTCCTCACGGTCTGTGAAAACGGGTATGGCAAACGCACCGAAATCGCCGAATACCGCTCGCAAAATCGCGGGGGCAAGGGGCTAATCGACATCCAGACTGAAGGTCGAAATGGGCCCGTGATTGAGTCTATCGCTGTTAATAATGGCAGCGGACTGATGCTCATTACCTCTGGTGGCAAGATCATCCGCACTGGCGCAGCAGCTGTTTCAGTTATCGGACGAAACACTCGCGGAGTAAAGCTGATCGACCTCGATGAAGCTGAGAAAGTAGTCGCGGTAGCACCGGCTCCGCTCGATACCAACGGCTCAGAAGAGACGCCGACTGAGGCTTCTTCAGGCGAAGGCTCCCCCAATGCGACGCCTGAAACGATAAACTAGGCTGGATAAGCGACGACAATGAACACCCCCCGGCGCACCGTAGGAGTAGTTGGTCTGGGCGCATGGGGAAGTGCGCTGGCTCTGCACTGCGCGCGAGTTGGGCACACCGTAATCGGTTGGCACCGCGACGAAGCCTTTATTTCAGCAGCGCGCTCAACCGGGCAGCTGCGCTGCGGGTCTATTGAGGCGGCGATACCCAACTCGCTCACAGTAACAGCGGAGCTTAAGGACACAGCCAGCTGCGATCTCACGATCGTAGCGCTGCCTTCTGCAGCCTGGTCCGAGGTACTTCCAAGGCTGCCACACTTCAAGATCCTCATCAGCGCCACGAAGGGGTTAGAGAGGACAACAGCCCAAACTCCACTTACCTTTGCACACAGTAAATTACAGATCCCTCAGTCTGCGCTGTGTGTAATTTCAGGCCCAAGCTTTGCTTCAGATCTTGCCGCTGGCCACCCTGTCTCTGTTACCGCCGCCTCGTGCAGCGAGCAAACAGCAACAGCAGTGGCCGAAGCCCTCTCTGGCGCATCCCTAAGGGTTTATACATCTACAGATCCTTTGGGAGTCGAGCTTGGGGGCATCCTTAAAAACGTTATCGCAATAGCCTGCGGAGCCTCTGATAGCTTGGGCTTTGGACCATCTGCGCGAGCAGCACTCATCGCACGCGGCCTAGCAGAGATGTCTCGACTTGCAGTTGCAGCTGGCGCAGATGCGCGAACACTCTCTGGACTCTCTGGGCTTGGCGATCTCGTAATGACAGCTACAGAAGATCAAAGTCGCAACCGGCAGGTCGGGCTGCGGCTTGGTTGCGGAGATAAGATCGGTCAGATAATTGACGCGCTCGGCTCAACTGCAGAGGGGGTATCAACAGCGCCCCTTGTTCAGCAGCTTGCCAAGCGCAGCGGCATCGAGACCCCGATAACGGATCTCGTGGCCAAACTCATCGAAGGCACGATTGCACCAGCCGATCTTGCCAACGCCCTGATGACTCGCCCTATTAAGAGCGAGTTTGATTAAATTTTAGAAGTGCAGTCAGGCTGGAAAAAACTGACCTGAAGTAATGAAGCCGTTAAACCAGATAAAGACTCAACCGCCTTGCCCTTACGTTAAAAGGTGCTATCACCAAGAATGAGAGCAAAAAATAGCGGGAGGTATATGACAGAAGCCTTCAGCAGCTTACGAGCATCCTGAATCGAGCGTGTGCGCGCAACATTGACTCCGATTGCCAGCATTATCGCGCCAAGAATAGCCATGCCCCAAGTATAAAAAGCGCCAGCCATCCCG
>JBIKWG010000329.1:0-2671 GCA_044356425.1 Bdellovibrionota bacterium
GACTGCTCAACCCGACGCTGCCGAAACCAGCAAGCGAAGCTCTCACCATAGATCTGCCGAAAGAGCTGCCGTTCGTGCGCGGCTCTCAACTCTCAGGTGAGTTTGTAAAACTACTCACTTCAGACGGGTGGAGCCTTGAAGATGTAGCGTGCGTTACTAGGCGGTTTCTCTCAATAGCGGAGGCTTTGGTGCGGGCGGAGGGTATTAACGCACCCCTCTCATCATCTGATGCGTCTATTCCGGGACGGTACCTAGATCTAATACCGCAGAACATCATCAATACCGGTAACGACCAATTTGTTTTCATTGACAGAGAGTGGAACTACAATGCGCCCGTAAGCGCGAGCTGGCTTATCTTCCGAACATTCTGTGGAATCTTTGCGGCAGCACCGATCTTTGGCAAGTCTGTTAGTAGCTTTACAGATAACCGACTAGGATTTTTGGTGGCCGTTTTTGAAGCCTTAGGCTTTTCAATCAATGCAGAACAGATAGCTGAGATAGCCCGCACTGAGGCACAGGTGCAATCGCTAGTGGCGGGCAACGACCAGCCCAACCCAAATTATTGGGGACCACAGGTTCCGCTATCAAGCACACACGAAAACGGAACATCGCCGGTCTTTAGCTTTGCAGAGCTCATTCAGCGCTATGAGACAAATAGACAGCGGGCAAATCATTTGGACGCTCTACTTGAGGCCGCCAGAAGTCAGACCGATAACACTGAACAGCCAAACAAAGAGTGCGAGGAAGCCGCTCTCGCCCTTGCTGCACAGATAGATAGCTTACACTCAGAGAGGGACGAACTGCAGACAACCATCACCGTTCTCTCGTCAGAGATGCGCGTGCTAAAAGGAGAAGCAGACTTGTTTAGGCAGTCGCTAGCAGCTCTTCAAGAAGAAGCTCGCCGCCTTAGCGAAGAGCGGGATGGCTATCAGCGCACCGTCCACGAGCTTGAACAAAGTGCTTCGTGGCGAGTAACGGCTCCTCTACGAGCAATTGCAAGCCGCATCCGCAGCCGCTAGGAAGCTAGCGTGCTTAGCAAGACATAACTGATAGCTAAGCTGAGCGAGGCGCTGAAGGCGAAGACGCTCGATTAATAGAACTAGTTACCAGGAAGGGTATAGTAGTCACTTAAAAGAGATGGATAGACATCCTGCTTGCGATGAACTGGAAGACTCTGAGGCCTAGGTGGAACGGATAAGCCGAGCAATTTATCATTTATTGCCGGAGTGTCATCGACTAACTCAAAAGGCCACACCTCTCCCCACCCACACGAGCGAATGCGATTTGCCGGAGCCCCCAAATCAAAACTAATTGGGAAGAGCCCGCTCCGATACGCCAGCGACAGGGTATATGAGAACGTTTCAGGCCACACAGCTGGAAACAAAGCTATCTCAGCACCAACTGCTGCCAACAGGTCACTAGCTTCAGATTCCTGGTATTTTCCACTCACAAAAAAATTGGAATAACGCAACAGCTCGGGGTCGTAATCCGGATAGTAGCCAATTAAATGAAAATCCAGCGGAAGGTTACGATTGTGAGCATCTTGCACAAGAGCCTTCAGGACACGCGCGCCTTTTAGCTCATAAAGCGCTCCTATTAAAACAATGCGACGCCTCTCTGAACGCGTGCCCTTGCTAATACGAGCGGGCTCGATCCACGCTTCAGGGTGTGGCCGAACGAGAAAAGCAACTCTCGGAAAGTGTCGTTTTAGCCGCGCAACTAGATCTTCGTCAGGGACGAATATGCACCGCGCCTCTGCAAAAAAATCTGCAAACTGCTGCCGCCACCGACTTACCTCTACACGTCCGATGGGGGCCCCGTTATGCTTAATACAACGGTTACAGGCGGCTACATCAGGCTCGCCACAATACCGACCAGTTTCGTTAATCAAGTGGATTCGCGGACAGAAAGGGAAGTAGTCGTGCACCGTAATATCAAGAGGGGCTCCGAGACGTTTTGCCACTGCAGGTATCAGACTAAAGTAATCACTGTGATATCCCACGATATGCTGCACGTGCACATGGGATATCAGAAGCTGCTGAAGCGCCTGCTGAAGCTCTTCGGTCTCAGAAAGATCAAACTCAAGATTCGGCACGTATAACCTATCTCGATCCGCAAGAAGGCTTAGCTCGCAGCGCTCAGGCTGCTTATCGACTGGATTGAGGGAAAAGACGTCAACATCTTCTTCACGTAACCATCCGGCCATGTCTTGAGAGTGCCGTTCGGTTCCACCGCCCCACGTGTGCAATACATACAGAAATGCGCGAGAACCAGCTACCCGAGCCTGCAAGCGAGCAATGTCCAAACGCCGCCGCATGCCTTTGACGCTATCGAGAGCAAGATAGGCACTGATTGTAGCTTGATAGCCAGGATGTCGCAGCTCCATCACTCGCATAGCATTTTGAATTGCCTTGAGCTTCCTCTCTGAGAAACTCACCCCGCCGGCATGCCGCACAAACACGTCACCAGCGAGAAGATGCGTGTATCCTAGCTTAGTTGCTCTGACACAGAAGTCATTCTCCTCTCCGTAGCCTTTTCCAAAAGCATCCGCGTCAAAGAGACCAACCTGCTGCAACGCAGCACGAGTGATGTACATGCAAAAACCAACCCCTGTCGGGATCGATACACTCTGACCTCTGTTGACTGAGGCCGCGAGCTCATCGAGCTTTTC
>JBIKWG010000114.1:0-9360 GCA_044356425.1 Bdellovibrionota bacterium
GCTTTAAAGAGCAACACTGCCCCGCCGTCAGCCAAACTGACCCTGTTCTCTGGGGCTTCAAGATAAAGTACACCAACGCGTCGTTTAGTTCCTAAAGATGCATACAGTCCTATGTTTGCAGAGTCAGCCGGCTCATCAGAGCGCTCAAGAAGTGGATAAGTACAGGCGAACGCGGCAGCTGCAAGATCTCCTGACGAACCGGACGAAGATAGAATCGTCTCAGAGATAAGCGCATTTTTACCGCTGCCCGGTATAGTCTTAAGGGCTACGCGTTGTATGGGACGCAAGGTTACTTGCCCGATAATCGTACGTGGAGCCAAAGCTAGCGATGCGGGATCCACAACAAAAATACATCCACCAGTAAATCCTGCTGCCGGAATGACTTCTTTGAGAAGAATCTCGAGGGCGTCGCGATTTACGTGGCTTCGCGGCATCTCAGAATAGAGCGTTCGAAGAGCCGCTTGTACATGCGTTGGGCACTGCCTGAGGTAGTAGTTGTCTAGCGCTCGTGAGCCGCGCAAGTGATGGTTGATTCTCTTTTCTGGATCAAGGTCTTTGATCGGTGCGAACGCAATTGGAACGGCAGAGATGTAATCTTCAGCATGTTGGAGCGCCCGATTTCGAATGAGCTCGATACCATTTGTTCCAACTGTCTTACAAATAAAGTCGGCCGCTTTCTGCCAGTCATTCTCGGCAGTGGGGTAGGTATCCGGATTGCTAGCTCTGGAAAGTGCTTCACCGATGGCGCATAGGTCGTCATAGACAGCCCAAGTCTCGCGAATCTTATCTTCTTCGAACTTGCTGTTTTTGACCGTTGGCTTCAACAGGTGCATCGCTAAAGTTATTGGGCTGAAACCTAGCTCCTGAGTGAGCAATTCATCCAGCGTGATTCGAGGAGTGAGCGCTTTAAGTACGCGAGCGTAGAGCGTAGGGTAGTTCCATGCGATTAGGTTAAGACCGATCTCGCGAACGACTCCGCGACAGAATCCCATCTCAGGATCGAGCTGCTTGTTCTCACTTAGCACTTCTGCTGTAGAGGCCACGATTGTGGTCTCTCGAATGCGAGCATTTTGAAATTCAGAGCTGGTCTCAAGCTGATGCGTATTGGGAAGGGCGTGTTCGTTGAGGATAATTTCTTTAATGGTGGGCACTCCTACCCACCGGATGAGCTCAAGTGGATTTGCGCGGAGCGTAGCTGGCGCACCTCGTTTCTCTGCAATTGGAAGAAGTTCTTTCGTGACAAACGTGAAGAGGGCAAAGTCTTTCTTCAGTAAAGTTACGACTGCTTCCATGTCGTGCTCGAGTGAGCCATCAGCAAAGCCGTTTTTAAGAGCTGTCAGAACCTCTGGGTTTATCGGAAACCAGTGGGTTGTAACGTGCTTGGCCGCGCGAAGAAGCCGTTTGTCCGATTGATCAGGTGGCGGCGGCATGTGGCTTAACAACCTTTGAAAATAACGCTATGCTGCTGTGGTGGTTTGGCATAGCTATAAGTAAACAGCCGGCATCCACCCTATACCTTTACTCGACACAATGAGATGAGAGCTTTACCCTGAATATGCCGGGCGGCCGCTGGTCTGGGCGGTCATAGCCTGCAAAACAAGATCTTGCGGAGGTAAGGTATCGGAAAAACAACATGTTAGTTCGCAGGATGTAAAGGTGTTCAGCGTGCTCAATGCGGTGTGGCTGGGCCGTGGTGCGATGTAATCTTGACCCGAGAGACTATCAAGAAAGGGAGCCCGCGGGGTGGCCGCCGAGCCCAGCTCTGATTAAAGTAAGAGATGTCGAATCGTACCGTGGGCGTTAGTACTGTCTATCGCTGCTGACTAGTTCCGTTACAAGCCCACATCAAAGGCGGCGTGGTTTCACAGAGTAGCTTGGCGACCTCGAAGCTGCCGTGAAGTGTGCCAGATGTGCGTTGTTTAATGCGCTAGCTTTCCTGCCTTTCGCATGACTCGTTTCCAGGAGAGCGCAATTTCAATCGCCTTGCGCTTCTGTGGCTCGCTTACTTCGGGAAATGCCGAGTGCAGCTCGCACAGAATCTCTTCGGGATAACGAAGCTCACGAGTAGAGAACATTTCAAAGCAAACATCAGCTAATATGAGCAACGCATGATTTTCGAGAGAGACCATTGGTGTGCTTTCTAAAGATGAAGGCCGAGTGTGCATTTATACCTGTGTAGTTTGGATACCCGTATAGTTTGATACCGCATCAGTTTGCTGTGCGTAACTGCACGTCGACAGTATTCGAAAGATTTTAGCCTGCGCAAGTAGCTAATTTTTCGCTGATATCATCTGGTGAGAGAAACCTACAGCTGGGACAGTTTTGTAATTCAGAATATCTCTACAGTTTATGACAGATAGAGGCGTGGAACATCTGTAGGCGCTCCGTACGCTGTGTATTAGACGCCCCCTAGGTATGCTTCGCGAACACGGGGATCAGCTTGTAGGGAAGCACTCGAATCAGAAAAAGCCACGCGCCCTGTTTCCAGCACGTATGCGCGTGATGACAGTGCGAGGGCAGCGTGTGCATTTTGCTCAACAAGAAATATAGTAAGCCCCTCACTGTGCAGAGCAGCCAGGGCTTCAAATATTTTCTGAACGAGCAGAGGAGCAATCCCCATCGAGGGCTCATCCAAGAGCAAGAGGCGTGGGCCGCTCATCAAAGCCCGTCCAATTGCAAGCATCTGTTGCTCTCCGCCTGAGAGAGTACCACCAAGCTGAGAACACCGTTCATAAAGGATCGGAAAGAGAGAATAGACTCGTTCCAGGGTTTGGCGCGCATCCTTGGAGCTCTGACGCGTATAGGCACCTAGCAGGAGGTTGTCATGGACGCTCAATCGCGGGAATATACGGCGCCCTTCAGGCACTTGCGCAAGCCCAAGAGCAGCCCGTTCATGTGCAGCAATGCCTGCAAGACAGCGGCCATTAAAAGTAATTGAGCCCGCAGAGATCGGCTGAATTCCCGAAATTGCCATCAACAGCGTGCTCTTCCCTGCGCCGTTGGAGCCAAGGAGCGTGATAATTTCACCGGAATAAATATCGATGCTAACATCACTTAGCGCTCTAATTGGTCCGTAGTAAGAAGAGATATTTGAGATGCAGAGAAGAGGAGAACTGGCGCTAGTGTTCATAGTGTGGTTCCCCAAGGTAGGCACTAATTACGCGGGGGTTTTTCCGAATATCCTGTGGGCTACCCTCAGCTATCTTTCGGCCATACTCAAGCACTGTAATGTGGTGCGATATTCCCATTACGAGCTTCATATGATGTTCAATTAGCAGTACAGTTACCCCGCGTTGCTGCACTCGAGCAATAAGGTCCATGAGCTCTGCAGTCTCAGTTGCGTTCATTCCAGCAGCAGGCTCGTCGAGAAGTACAATTTTCGGATCGGTTGCTAAGGCACGAGCGATTTCAAGGCGACGTTGATATCCGTAGGGCAGCGACGTGGCAAGCGAGTGCTGGAATTCGACCAGTCCAACAAATGCAAGGATATCTTCAGCTTTCCGGTGTCTTATTTGCTCTTCGTTCTTGTATCGCGCGGTTTTGATAGTATGTGCGAGGAGGCCAGTATGTACATGCCGATGCATTCCGATGAGAACATTCTCTAGCACAGTCATGCTCTTAAAGAGTCGTATGTTCTGGAATGTTCGCGCAATGCCGCGCGAAATGGTAGAATGTGGGGTGTGTCGTGTTCTTGCCCAAAGGGTAAGTGAGCTTGTAAGTGATAGTGTGGTGCCAGTAAGAAATATGCCGATAGTCCAGCCCAGCGAAAGGTCGGCTAGAGTGAGCCAACAAATTGTTGCCGCGGTTAGCCAATCAAACGGCTGACCACTCACAAATCTCTGATTAATCGAGGCATCCCAAAGAAGCTGCAGATTCACCAATAAAACCAGCGATGCGCCGGCCATAAGCGAGAGAAGCCCCATTGCGAGGCCTGTGCGCAGAGTGAACGCTTCTTTGATTGGACGCTCTTCGATAGCAACCGAGCCTGATGTTGGATTATAGATACCGGTGATGCAATTAAAAATAGTTGTTTTGCCGGCACCATTTGGCCCAATCACAGCTCCGATAATACCGGCCTCCACAGAGAACGTGATGTCTTGCGCTGCTACAAGCCCGCCAAAACGCACCGTCACTTCCTTGAGAGAGAGTATGGGTTTAGCGATCATCAAGCCGCGCCTCTCACGGATGGTTCACGCGGGGGCAGGAGCCCTGAACTTTTAAAGCGCATCATGATAACAAGAGCGAGGCCAAAGATAAGGTATTTCCAGTTTGCAGGAACGAGAAAAACGTTTGAGCTTGTATCTGTCGCGCTTGATACGAAGTCGGCAAGCTTTGCCAGGAGCACTGAGTTTATCCCCGCCATAAGGATAGCGCCAAGTATGGCTCCGGGAATGCTTCCGAGTCCGCCAACTATAACCATGGAAAGAGCCATAATTGAAACCTGAAAATCGTAGTTGCTTGGTTCTCCACTTGAGCCGAGTAGGCTGGCCATTAATGCTCCCGCGAGTGCGCATAGCGCCGCGGAGATGGAAAAAGAGATGAGCTTTGTATGTATCGGGTTGATTCCCATGCATGAAGCTGCGAGCTCATCATCTCGCAGGGCGTTCCATTCGCGACCAGTTGGAGATTGCAGCAATCGGTCGAGGGTGACTGCTGCTAGTGCAACAAAAAATAGGATTACGTAGTACCACATATAGGGCGTTTCGCCGCTTACCTGAAATCCAAAGAAGTTTGGTCCATAGAGTGGATTGATGCCCTGCGAGCCCTTCGTAATTACGTCAACATTACGTAGCACGTCTTGAACGATCTCACCGAATCCAAGTGTTACAATAGCTAGGTAGTCTCCCTTAAGCCGAATAGTTGGGATGGCGAGTAACGCTCCTACTAATGCTCCGATAAGCGAAGATATGGCAATTGCGAGCCACCACGGAAGTTGAAAGGGGTAGATAGCGCAGCTTAAAATTGCGAACGCATATGCTCCAATCGCCACAAAAGCTGAGACCCCAAGGTGAAGGAGGCCAGTAAAACCGGTAGCTACCGTCAATCCAAGTGCGACCACTGCATAGATTAGCACCGGAGACATGAGGGGAGTGATACGCAGACCCTGGGGTAGCATGAGATCGAGAACAGGCACGAGCGCAAGCATCATCACCAGAGCTACGATTCGCTTGTCCGAGATAATTGTTGACTTCACCTACACTTTCTCCTTCTTGGCAGGAACCAGCAAGCCGGACGGCCTAAAAACGAGCACCGTAATGAGCAGTGAGAATACGATTGTATTAGTCCACTCAGTAGCGATGTATTGGTCGCTGAGCGCTCTGACCAGTCCAATCAGAATCCCTCCCAGCACCGAGCCGAGTAAGCTTCCGATGCCGCCTAATACAGCAGCGGTAAAGGCGTCAATTCCGACGCGGTATCCCATCTGAAAAAAGACAGTATTGTTGTAGAGTGAGTAGATGATGCTTGCAACGCCAGCCAGCGCTCCGCCTAGTATAAAAGTGAGGCTGATGATGCGATCAACCGGAATGCCTACTAAGCGAGCGGCTACCGGATTTTGTGCGACAGCGCGCATGGCGCGGCCGAATTGGGTTTTGGTTACCACCACCATCAGCACGAGCAGAATTGGCAGGGTTACTAAAAGCGTGAGAAGATCTTTAGACGAAAAAACGATATTCGAAGAGTCTCCAAGTAGGTTGTCGTTTGGGATTATAAGAGGAAAATCTTTAGGTGATGCTGCGGAGCTTCCAAAATTGAAAGCTTCAATTGGCAGCCCACCCCAAAAGAGCCCAACGTTCAGGAGTATAAATGAAACACCGAGTGCCGATACCAGTGGTACGAGTCGAGGAGCTGAACGAAGCGGTCTGTATGCCAGTAGCTCAATTGCCCAATTAACAGCGCCGCAAAATACAGGCACACATACAAAAAGCGCAGCAAGAGAGATGCCCCATTCCCACGACCCAAACTCGGCGCTCGGCGAAAGCGGTGCTAATCCCAGCATGCTTAGAATAGTGAGGGCGCAAAAAGCGCCGAGCATAAAGAGATCGCCGTGAGCAAAATTTATAAGCTCAATCAGGCCGTAGACCATCGTGTAGCCGAGGGCTATCAGCGCAATGATCATTCCGTTTGATAAGCCAATAATAAGTTGCTGAATCAGGATCTCTGTAGTCGACATGCTTATTCTAAGATCTTAGTCAGCTCAAACTTGCCATTTTTGACGGTGTTACCGCTCATTATTCGTAGCGTTGTGTCACCTTGTTCATCGAATGACCAAGTGCCAAGGGCCCCCTGATAATCTTTTGTGTTTGAGATGGCTGCCATAATCCCCTTACGATCTTTAGTCGGGGAGCGCTCAATAGCAGCGAGTATGACTTTTGCCGCTTCGTACCCGTATGCTGCGTATCCTTCTGGCTCGGTGCCATACGCAGCTTTGTACGAGTTATAGAAATCTCTTCCCTTGCCTGCGAGTTGGTTCGCTGGCACGCCACCGAAGGTTACATAGGTTGAGCCTTCAACTGCTTCATGGCCTGCTGCTTCAATAAAAGCTGTTTCATAGCAGCCGTCAGGCACCATAAATCTGCTGCCTACCCCAGCAGCTCTGAGGTCTTTCACAAGCTGTCCGGCGCCAGTTTGGGTCGTACCTCCGAAGTATACGATATCTGGCCTGCGCTGCTTAATTTTGAATGCTAGTGACCGAAAATTAGCAGCTTTTGGGTCAATTTTTTCAAACCCAGATACATTGATGCCACGCTTTTCAGCCCCCTTCTTAAAAATTGAGGCAACGCCTTTTCCGTAGAGCTCGCCGTCATGCAGGACATACGCCGAGGTTCCACCAAGATCTTTCGCCCACTGTGCAGCTACATCACCTTGAAGGTCATCTGCGGGCACGACGCGAAAAAAATTAATCTTACCTGCGGGGCGATAAATAGATGGCTCATTTGGTTCGCCTAAGCCTGGCTTGGTTAATCCGGGCCAGCTAGCTGCCGGAGATACCATGAGTAGACCGGCTTGGTTCAACTTAGGCATACTGATCTTTGCAGCACCTGAATTGTAGGGTCCAATGTAAGCCACAACGCTCTGATCTTGAATCGCTTTGTCTGCATTAGCGGCCTCTACGGCAGGATCCCATGCCCCACGAGCGGGCGAGGCATCATCCCAGTCTTGATAAGTGATCGTAGTGTTACCCGCTCGGTTTCCTGTTTCTTTTAAAGCAAGGCGAATGCCATTCGTAATACTAGTGCTCTGAGCATTCGAACTGCCAGTCTTTGGAAGGCTAGACACGATCGTAACTTGCGCCTCAGCATGTAGTGGCAAGCATGCCTGCCATGTCAGGCTACAAAAAAAAGCCACCGAAAAGACGAGCGAAGAAAATGAAACGGGGGCTAGATTCATAGTGACAACCCAAACGATAGACCTGGGAAGTATTACATAGGGATGAGTGAGGCGGAAGGTGGGTAGAGAAGGAGGCGAGCGGGTAGAGATGATGCAAGCGCTGCTTGCGGCGCCTAATCGCTATCCCAGGTAATTAAGGCCGCGGCGCTTGAGGCTATGTTTGAAATCGCTTCTAGGTTACGCTGGCCAGGCACTTTTTGGTTAGCCCGTGAGCGCCCGCAAGAGGGTGAGCATTAGATGTGCACTGCAAACAGGGGTGACCCGCTTTATTTGGCCTTGGTTGCCGATACTATCAGACGGATACGCACTTTTATGCCTCTCAAAACAAAAAAACAGCCGCTTCGAGAGCGCCTTGTGATTGACGGCTTGGCAGCAACCGCAGACGAAGCAGAAAAACTGATTAGGGCTGGGCTGGTGCGCGTTGATGATCAGCTTATAGATAAGCCCGGCACGGCAGTCGCAGCTACCGCAGTGGTCTCTGTGGTGGGACGCAAAGAGTATGTAGGTCGTGGTGCCCTAAAGCTTGAGGCAGCTTTTGATGCCTTCGGACTCTCTGCTACTGGAGCCGTTTGTGCCGATGTTGGGGCGTGTACGGGAGGTTTTACGGATGTACTGCTGCGTCGTGGCGCATCACGAGTGTATGCCATTGACGTTGGATACGGCGATCTCGATTGGCGAATCCGTTCAGACGCTCGCGTGGTCGTTATGGAGCGCACCAACGTGCGTTATGTTGAGCAGCTGGCTGAACCTGTTTCGTTTGTGACCATCGATGTTTCTTTTATCTCTCTGACTCTTGTGCTTCCAGCCGTCTGTAAATGGCTTACTCCTAACGGCATCGTGGTTGCTCTTATTAAGCCGCAATTCGAAGCGAGTAGGGGTGAGATCGGTGAAGGCGGTATCGTTCGTGATGCCGCTACTCACGAGAAAGTAGTGGAACGCATCAAGGATTTCTTGCCAACCCTTGCGCTTTCGGTTTGTGGCGTATGCCCGTCTCCAATTTTGGGGGCAGAGGGAAACCAAGAGTTTCTGCTGTGGGCACGGCGTATCTCGTAGCTCCCTCTAGGTGTCAGCAGCTTCCCGCTCTTATGACGACGAATACGATGATTAGGCTCATTTCACCGAGCGTTAACTAGCAGTACATCCCTGTAGCGTTGCTCAGAATTCGTGAACTCACGTTTCTTGGTGCACGGATTTCAAAACGGCTAGTTATAGGGAGAATTCTCGGTGAAACTCAAAAATATATCAGGGAGAAGCTATCTAACAACAAGGATGCGCGCGCTGATGGCACTAACCTCACTTACCTTACTGTCACCGGTAGCGCATGCACACGGTGAGCCAGTAGCAATATATCGAGAGACTTTCGGGTTTTGCACAGAGAGTCTCGGTCTTGCTGCCGCAACTCAGACTAAGTGGACGGCTATGAATGCTGGTACGGTAACGGCAAAGATCGGCAACTTGAAGGTATATCCCTATGGCAGTTTTTCAATTGGGGGCTCTGTAAATAGTAACCCCCTTGGATTGTCTCAGGGGTACAGTTTTTGGTGGAAACCCGTCTATGGCCTATCGATCACTACGGCAGAGTTTCCGTTTGATGCTGCTGTGCTAGCCGATCACGACACCCTCGTCGAATATGAGCAACGCTTGAGCGGCGTTGATGCGCAGCTTAAGCCGAATGCTACCCACATAGCTTTTCGAATAGATGGAAAGTGGTACATCTCGGATACGTCGGTTGCGCAAGAAAAGTTTGGACGGTGGCAACTCGTTTCAATCAGCCCAAGTGTTCTAAAGTATGGGGTGGTTCCCGCAGTAGACCGAGTTGGTCCTGTGATTCCAATTTCATTTGATGAAACACTTCCGGCTGCTGGTACAGTTGAAGCCTTCGGTGTCTTTATTGTGGAAGTCAATGGTCGAGTTCGAATCGATAATTTCACCATCAAAACAGGTCTCGCATCTGCTCAAAAGTTTTCAGTG
>JBIKWG010000331.1:0-2632 GCA_044356425.1 Bdellovibrionota bacterium
TGATGCAAAGTTGGTGGCCGAAAAAGCTGATTGAAGAGAGAAGCCGAAGATCGCAAGCGGGGCTGTAAGGAGAGCGAGGCCAAGAAGGAAGCCTGCACAGGCGGCTTTGTTTGACTGCATAAGCCATATGGTGCCGAGGTAAGGAAGCACAAGCGGAGCGATGTTGGGCTTTATCAGAATCAGCGAAGACAGAACTCCGATGCCTAGCCGTTGCAGGTGTGATGTTCCTGCGGTCTTGTTTTGAGAGAGGAGAGCTACGATGCCACATAACGCTAGCAGCACCACAATAGAGAATGCTCCGATCCACCACAGGTAGATACCTGGCGCAAACGAAAGGTAGCACAAAAGTCGCAGAGATGTTTCTACACTTGCTGAGCGAACCAGTCCTAAGCAAGCAGGCACCAACCACATACCGCAGAACAGCAGGGCAACTGCCGCAAGGTAGCCTATCCGCGCTACATCATACGATATGAGTGCTAGCGGCAGAGCAGACGTGAACGCCATCGGGGGGTAGTAAAACGGGAGCTGTTCGGCCGCCCCTGCGTTGTGTGATTGGGCGTATGCATCAACTGCCAGGGGATCAAATGGATTGCCCCCTGATCTCAGCACCCCAGCAGATGCCCACATGCGCTTAAAGTCTCTTGTAGCTGGCGCTCCGAGGTGGTGGGAGCATTCGCTAATCAGAACGCAGATCGCTATGACAACACAGAGGGGCGCGGCAGCTCGTATGATTCGAGGTAATTGAGAAAAAAGAGGGGGTAGTTTGGATCGCTTCATCGGCTTTTACTATTCCAATCCGTTGTTTCGATGTAAGCCCTCAGAAATAGAGGTGCCATGCTGGCTCTTCATTGGGCACTTCATCCACATGTGTAATGCTTTTAGGATCCCCAAAAACTCCACACTCGTTGTTTTGTTGAATAAAGAGTGGCTTCCACATACCTGGAAAAAGTGATGCGGCCGAGAGGGGCAGGGTCGAGCGGCAAAGAATTACAAAGTCTGGCGCTAGCGCAGCGAAAGCTGCGGCGAAGTTGGGCGAATGCGGAGAGATCGCCGCAAGGGCTCTCTCGAACGTTTCCTGCGAGTAGACTTCTTCGTAGCGACCATCGATTGAAACTCGAAAGTCAGGATATCCTTTCATAAGAACATAGCTCCCTTGATTGAAGGGCACCAGCACGTTGCCAGCAAGCTTGTGCTGCCGCATCCAGCGCACAGTCTCAACTGGATATTCTGATCGGTCTAGTGTGAAGCGCTTTTGTATGATGATGATGCAGTAGCCAACCGAAAAAAATCCAACAACTCCCGTTGTGCACATGACCGTGAGTGCTGCGCCATTGAGGGCCTTTAGGCGCGCGCGCACCCACCGTGAGGATATGCGGGAGCAAGACTGGGGAAGTGCTGGGGGTAGAAATATACAGACGGCGAAGAGAAAAAACGGAATCAGTCGCTGATGAGTTAACGCTGCACATGAAGCCGCAAGCAGAAAAAGCTGCCCTTCTAATCGGATCGCGCAGCGCTTGCGTGAAATCAGCACAGCAGCAGTGCAGGCTAACGCAAGAACGAAGATAATGTGCGCAGCAGACCATACCTTTGGGCTGCTCCATTCACCTATAGCCGGTCGAGACATAGAAACGGCCTGCCAAATGAAGGGTAGATAGTCAGAGCCGTAGGGGGTTGCACACACAGCTAACAGCGAAACTCCGACAGCTCGAGCAAACAGCCAAGCTCTCTGAGCGCCCTCCCACAGCAGCGCAATGGAGCTAGCGAGCAGCAGCCCGTAGCCAACGATAAAGCTCCCGTGGCAGTTTACCCATATCACCATCGTGACGGGTACGGATGCTGCTAGCAGCAGCGACGGTGCGCGGCGATAGCGAGCTACTACAACTAGCAGGTATGAAAAGAAGAGAAAGCTAAAGACGTGGCACCGTATTATAGAGTTCCAGATGAATGAGCACGGGAAAACGGCTCCAAATAGGAATAGCTGTGGCAGGGTGCTTTGAGGAGCAAGTTCTCGTTGCGCGCCAGCCAGAAGTGCTAGCGTAAGGCACCCGCACCCAATCGTGAGCAGAAACAGGGCCGCATCGCCACCGACGGTGCTGGTGAGGTAAAACAGCACGGCAGAGAGCCATTCATGATCAATCCACAGCTCTTTGGTCGGGCTAAAAGAGAAGATGTCAGCGGTTGGTATGGCTCCATCACGAACGATGAGTCTACCCGTAGCGATTCGAGCAAACAGATCGTTGTCAGCCTTTCGAATTGCAAGCGAGCAGGTGATGAGACATGCACATGCACACCATAGAGCATACCCCCGAGAGGTGCTCAGTTGGTACAGTCTTGGGAGAATGGTCAGTAGGGGCGTTGGCATAATGGCAGCCTAGGGCGTAGTATACGTGGCACCTGTCTGCTGTCACCGATAAATATAGCCTTTAGTGCAGATGTTTAAGCGGAGGCAGCGCGGAGGGCAGTTGACAGGAGGTGTCAGCTGTTTTAGAGATTCTAAGCATCGTGATGGGTGGTTAAAAGCCACGTTACGGTAGTTACGTGAGTAGTCTTCACGTGAGCAGTCGTCACGTGAATAGTAGTCATGTGAAAAATACACGTGAAGCATACAAGTCTATTATAAAGGTTACTGGGT
>JBIKWG010000115.1:0-9218 GCA_044356425.1 Bdellovibrionota bacterium
ACCGCCTGCCCTCACTGTCAAAGCACCGGGTATACTGGCCGACTCGGCATTCACGAGATCCTCTTAATTGACGATGAGGTACGCGGGCAAATTTTACACCGCAGCGATTCAAACACGATCAAGAATGCTGCTATTAAACGCGGATTTGCCACGCTACGGTCTGATGGCGGTCGAAAGGTGTTAGCTGGCCTTACTTCAGTCGAAGAGGTGCTACTTGCAAGCCATGATGACTTTGCCACATAAGGTTCTCTACCGATGCCGATCTACGAATACACCGCATTAAATGCTAACGGCCGTCAGAGCAAAGGGTCACTTGAAGCTGACAGTATCCGATCAGCTCGGCAACGGCTCCGCTCGCAAAACATCTTCCCCACAGAGATAAAAGAATCATCAGAGGTCTCAAAGGAGAAAACCCAAGATGTGAAACGGCTCATACGGGGCGACCGCGTTTCACTAAAGGAACTCACTGTTGCCACACGACTGCTTGCTACCCTGTCCAACGCTGGGTTGCCGCTGGTAAGCGCACTGTTAGCACTTGCAGACCAGATTGAGTCAGCAACCCTGAAACGTTTTGTGGTAGACATTAAAGAGCGCGTTGAGCAGGGCTCCTCGCTCGCCAAAGCCCTTACAGCATACCCCAAGGTCTTTCCACGCCTATACATCAACATGGTTGCCTCAGGCGAAGCATCAGGAACCCTTGATGCAGTGCTTGAAAACCTTGCAGACTACTATGAAGCGCAAGTTGAGCTACGCCGCAAAGTTACTTCAGCACTATTCTATCCGATTCTGATGTTGAGTTTCTGCACCCTTGTGGTGCTGGGCCTCGTTGCATTTGTGGTTCCGAATATCGTCTCGATCTTTATCAAGCAGGGCGCAAAGCTCCCCCTTCCCACTCAGATTATTATCTTCTTCTCAGATCTGCTGCTTGGATATTGGTGGCTCCTGATAGCACTCCTTGCGCTTCTGGCCTTGATGATAAAAAACTACTACGCTCAACCAAAGGGGCGCGCCTGGTTTGACACCCTCTTTTTACGGCTGCCACTGTACGGGTCGATTTACCGCAAGGTAGCCACGGCTCGAATCTCGGCAACGCTGGGAACCCTGCTGAACGGCGGAGTTGAGCTGCTTACGGCGCTTGATATCGTCAAGAATATAGTCGGTAACACACACCTCCAGAGGGCTCTCGAGGATGCACGCGATGGCGTACGTGAGGGGCGCAGCCTGGCAAAAGAGCTCAGTAAGAGCGGTTACTTCCCCAACCTTCTGTGCCAAATGGTTGCAATCGGTGAACGCAGCGGAAAGCTTGAAAGCATGCTCTCAAAAGCCGGCAAGTCGTTTTCAAGCGAGGTAAACGCCTCAATATCAGGTCTCACCACCCTGATCGAACCCCTAATGATTATCGTTGTCGGAATGGTGGTCTTTATCATAGTTATCTCAGTACTGCTGCCGATGGTGCAGCTTATGGATTTCGTTTAAGCTAGAGCAGTGGTATTGGTTATCAAGCTCGGGGCAGACAAAGTTGTATAGCGAATGCAGAAAGCCCACGGCAACCTCGAGGCCTTTGTCACCGGCTACAGTTTGCCAAGAGCAGAGAAAGAGAAAAAAGAGAGAGGCAGCAGATGAATACAGAAATTGCAAAAAAAGCCAAACGCACTTACCACCGGTCGGCTCGACTTGAGCGTGGACTTACCCTGGTTGAGATCATCATCGTACTGATCATCCTTGCGGGTGTCATGTCATGGCTTGGTGGAAAGCTATTCGGCCAGAAAGACAAGGCGATGGTAGGCAGCACCAACCTCAAACTCAACGACCTCAAGCTCTCAATCATGGAGTACCAGCTGCGCACCAATAGCCTTCCGCAAGATCTACGAGCCCTTGGCGAAGCCGATGCAAGTATCACAGATGGTTGGGCTGCTCCGATCCAGTATCGAGCGCTTGATGCGCGCACCTACGAGCTCAAGTCGTTCGGAGCAGATGGCAAGGAAGGTGGAACCGGCGTAAACGCTGATATCATCATTACCGGGCCGTAATATACATCGTGGAATCAGAAGCTACGTTGAACCCGAGGTGCGCAGCCCCTCGGGGCTTCACTATAGTAGAACTCATAATTGTCATATCTTTGATGGGTCTACTTTTGGGGCTTGTCTCAAGTCGCATGGGCGCGCTTGACCCGTGGAAAGAGCGTGCAGCGGTGCGACGCCTGACTGAGCTGGTTGTTTTTCTCAACAACCAGGCAGTCATGGACCAAGCTTTTTACCGCCTTGAATTCGACCTTCAAGAGCGCGCTTATCGCGTTGGCGTAATGCGCCCCGACGACACGATCTCAAGCAATCCAAACGCTCAAAACCTGCCTCCCCTAGCGCTAGAGCTTGCAGCTCTTCTGAGCCCATCTCTATCGGGGGATACTACGATGATCCCTCCACCATCGTTCCCTTCGCTTGCCAAGCCAACGATGCTTCCCGGACAGCTTGCATTTATCGATGTAGTTACCCCACGTGGAAAAGCAACCCTTGAGGACAAACGGGACAACCCCTTTCTGCTCTTCTCGCCCCGGGGGGCCTCGGAGTTCGGTGTGCTACACCTAGCCTTGAGTGACAACAAGCAAGTAACGATCCTTATTAATCCATGGACAGGCCTAGCCGAAGTTTTTGACGAGTACAAAGAATTCCAATGGACCTTAGGCAAGAGCTCAAAAAGCTGATAAATAGAGAATCAACTCCGTGAAAAGAAGAAAATCAACCGAGCGTGGCTTTACCTTCCTCGAGATAATCATCGCGCTAATGATTCTCGCTACGTCGTCAGGCATCCTTATCGGCCTAGAGAGCGCCACGCTGCGCCGCACCATTCAAGACCGCAGCACGCAGCAAGCGATGCTTGCCGCCCGACGAATTATGTCAGCCATTGAAACGAGTGAACCTTCAAAGTTAAGTGGTTTCGATGCTCAGCCCCTCCTTGTTGCCTTAGAGCAGCTGGGAGCCCCGCCACCTGCTACCGAGACCGAAAAGACAGCTTTAGATCGCTTCTTAGTTTCGCTTCAACTTGAGCCTTTTCCTCTCGCTCTCCCGAACATGGAGCCGAACCCCTTGCTGATGATCTCGCTTCGAATTAGCTGGGACGATCGGCCAACTGATGCCTTCAGCCTTCAATACCTCATTCCGGCTGAAGAGGAGGATCCTGCGCCGTGATGACAGAAGAGACTCGCAGAACTTCTCAAGCCGGAATAACACTCCTCGAACTGGTACTTGCGATCAGCATCCTCGTGATTATCATGACCCTCAACTACTCAATTCTTAAAGGGGTCGTTCAAGCAAAGAACATCATCGACGATAAACGTGATGGCATGTTTATCGCCAACTCGGTGCTAACGCGGCTCGCACGCGAACTTCAGATGGCAACCGAAGCACGCGCGCTGCTGCCCTCTTGCGCCTCGCTAGCGGGCGGAACGCCGCAGCAACAGCAACAGGCCCAAGCTGCCGGCACTCCGTCACCCAACGAGCCCCGCCGCGTACTAGTGGGCGAGTTTGGCGCGCTCGGCGAAGACTCTCGTAATGATACCCTGACTTTCCTTGCAAAAGAGGCTGGTCAGTATATCCCGGATGGAGGGACGCACTCAGGCATCGTCCAGATTACCTACCGCGTCGAGCAAGATCCGGAAGCGCGAAAAGATAATTCAGGCCCTAAAACCTTCCTCTTGGTGCGCGATGAAGTGCCGTATCAACGACCACCTGAAAAAGCATGTGCGAACGCAATCCGGTTTCCGATCACTAAAGATCTCGTATCACTGAGCTTCAAGTACTATGACAAGAAGAGCAAAGCCTGGTCTGATACCTGGAACGAGAACAAGTCGGTGCGGCTCCCTACCATTGTTCAATTTACCATCACCTTAAAGACTCCTGCCGGTCAACTTGAGTCGTACACCTCTAGCCTTGCCCTACGAGCCGATAAGTAGCCGTAAATGCACTGATGAGTACATGCTGCTCGTCAAAGCTTCTCTGCTAACATACGGCTCCACACTCAGCACGCAGAATCTTACCGCCACGCCCTCGCCCCTCTAAAAGCAACGACTCCAGCTGCTCGTGTACTGAAAGTGCTAGCATACAGAACGTGAATTGAGACGGATTCGTTGGCAGCAAAGATTCGCGTGCATCCCGCATCAGCTCGGCGTAACGCTCAACATACTGCTGTGTAGAGGTCATCTTAGGGTTAGCTTCTGTGATGGGTCTGAGAAAATGGCTCCAGTACTTGCGGGCAAGACCAAACGTGACACCACTGCCGATCGAGAAGACTAAGAGTTCATCAAAACTCTCGACACAGCAATATCGCCCCGCTGGGATAAGGTTAGCGTCAATTATCAGTTCAACAGCTGTGCCTGGTTGGCAGTCAGTAAGCATATCAGAAACCTCCGTTTTTATGGTGTGAGTGACCGTAGAACGTAAATCTACGACACTCTCTATTCGCCGCTTCGGCCCAAAAGTTGTGTAATAATCTAGGGAAAATTTGGATTATTTGGGGCGTTGCTTTTTAGTTCAGAGTTTCAGCCGACGACCGCCACCCCCTGCGCTATCAATGTGTAAGGCATAGAAACAACCATGCCTTTAAGCGGCCATGTAACTCTCTTTGAATAATTCGTAGGCCTGGGACTTACGAGGTATTCCCTCAATTAACACTTCAGCAGCCAACCAAGCTGCATACTCTGACGCGGCAGCCCTCTGCGCCCAACTTCCACAAACACCGACCCTGTGGTTTGCTGCAGGTTGTTGCGGTTGACCCTGCGGCTATAGCTAGCCTCTCTAGCCTTTCGCAGCTCTGGGCGCTGCCTCTTCAAGTAGCAGCCCTCGATTTCTTAATCGGCTTGGGCGGTTCTGCGCCGGAAGCTATAATCGGACAGTTTGGGAGGCAAGCCAGCGCACTCTCACTACTGATACAACAGCTGCTTGATGCGTTACCGCAACGGGTGGAAACATCCGACGATAGAGCTCGACCAGGACTGCTCGATGTAGCCCTGGCAGGCGTTAACCCGAGAGCAGTTGCCAAACGTTTACGGAATGCGCCAGTTGGTGCAGTACCAACTGCGGTTGAAGCCACAGTCATTTACAGCATCCATGGATAAGGCGATACGCCGCCTATGCGAGAGCTAGCCACATCAAATTCTCGTGCTGTAGAAGATGCGGCTTCTTAGTGGTTGGAATGGTGGCACGCATGGTTTTTAAGGGAAAAGATGCATGTTTATAGTAGTGAAGGACTAGAGGTGATAAAGCTCGGTATCGCTGAGCAGCTCTACAAACTTACCGCTCATCCTGCAGTACAAACGTGGGGAGTTCAGCCCCTTTCTTACCCTGGTATTCTTCAATGTTGCTCCGACCATCATGGACAACCCGGAGTCAGGTAAAAGAGCTGATTTAGGTCGAGTGATTGTGGAGTCAACAGCCGGATCGCCGATATCGAGCTGATTCTGGCTGCGCACACAGCGGATGTACCGCTGCGCAACAAGCCTACCTCAGTCTTTAATTGTTACGCTGTGACCGGTTTGCTCTCTAATCTGCTAAAGTGGGCGGGTATTGCTAGCCCCGCTCATTATTTGCGACAACTGCACGAGCAACCATGCCCAAACAGAAGCACTGGCGTCGCTGAAAGCGCTCTAGCGTGTCGTGATAGCTACAGCTACTGCACCGCCCCCAAAAACGGTTATCCGGCGTGAGGTGCTCAAATCGCTCTGGATGATAGCCAAGCTGCGAATTAATCTTCATGATGGCCGGGTGCACAGTTAAACTCACGACATCTTTGCCTGGATAGTACGCCTGAGATGTGGCGAAAAGCAGCTGCTTAATCCGCCGTGCCACCCCGCGGAGGCGCCACTGCGGATGCACGACCACACCACCGTGCGTGACCACAGCAGCCTCACTCCATGTTTCAATGTAACCGAACCCGATGACCTCTCTTGTGGCGACCACGCGAGCTATCACCGCGTGTCCTGTTGTGATGACCTCTTCCAGAAACTGCTGATTTCGCCGAATCACAATAGCGCCCGACTCGTGCGAGCTATTTACTAAGAGGGTCGAGACCGGGTGTGCTGCGCACAGATCAGAGCCTGTCGTTACAATCACCTCAATCTCTTCCCCTTCGTACGTTTGCTGAGCAGAAGATGCGTGCGCAACTTCGTTGCTAGTCGGCTTTAGGGGGTTAGTTGTGGATTTATCGCTCATTATCCTAGCTCCTTATTACCTCAATTGGTTTTCCTCAGCGGCGTTTCCTCATTGGCTCTTAATTAGCTGTCTTTTCTCTCGCGACCATTCTCGCCCAGACCTTATCCGGGCTCATCGACTACTACCTTTCTATTCCCTTTTGCGTTTTTAGTACCTGAGTTCGGTTTGCTTTCCTTCGTGATAACAGGCTGGCTCTCGTTCTCGCTAGAAAGTTGGTGCGAATGGTTCTTGGAAAGGACTCTTAGCAACGACTGTGGCTGATGATTCCTACCCGTTCTTCTTATCTGTGGTTATTACCTGTTGCTCTTATCTGTTGTTCTTATCCGCTGATTCTGATGTATCCTCGTGTCAGGTGCCCTTAACAGCACCTGTCTCAACTAGAGATACACGAGGATACACCCGCCGGCGGCTTGCTATGAAAACTGCTTTGAATTCAAACGAGGATGCGGACTAGAGAGCAGCCGTGAATGGAGCCTAACGCTATGGGCTTACTAAAAGGGATGGCAAGAAACCTAGCAGTATCAAGATAGTTATTCGGAATTAATAGTGTTTACAGGGCCATAGAGCAGCGTTACTGTTGCTACAGCAGGGCGCTCGTTGGTTTATTGCGCCCAGCAGTTGCACTTAGCAAAGATTATGGTTTTCAGCTCGGCAATCTTCCTCTTTTACTTCCTGCCGCTCTTTCTACTCGGATACTTTTTGCTTCCGAGCAGGCTGCGGAACCTGTATGCCACAGTGGCAAGTCTACTCTTTTACGCCTGGGGTGCCCCGAAGTTCTTTTTTATCTTTGTGGGGTCATGCTTAGCTGACTACCTTCTGGCGCAGCGCATTGCTCAAAGCGAAATGGACTCTCGCCGCAGAGCATTTCTATGGTTATCAACGGCCCTAAATGTTGGTCTATTGGTATACTTTAAGTACTCAAACTTCTTCGTTGAACAGACAGCTCTAATAGCTTCTACTTTGGGCATCAAGCTTTCGGGGTGGCACAAAGTAGCCCTGCCAATAGGCATCTCATTCTTTACCTTTCATAAGATTAGCTACGTGGTGGATGTCTGGCGGCGCACCTCGCGACCGGCCCGCAACTTCGCAGAGTATCTGCTCTACATCACCTTCTTCCCACAGCTCATAGCTGGGCCGATTGTTCGATATCACGAGATTGAAGAGCAGATTAGAGCACGTGCGCTGTCGTGGGACAGTATAACCCAGGGCGCATGGCGCTTTACGTTGGGGTTAGGCTCCAAGGTGCTCATCGCCGATCCCCTTGCGAGTGTAGCAGACCGCATTTTCAAGCAGCACCCGTTTGACCTTTCAATAGGATACTCCTGGCTTGGAGCCCTGGCCTACTCGATGCAGATCTACTTCGATTTTGCGGGATACTCATCGATGGCGGTTGGACTGGCACTGTTAGTCGGTTTTCGCTTTCCTGAAAACTTCAACCATCCTTACATGGCGATCTCGGTCACTGATTTCTGGCGCAGATGGCACATCTCACTCTCGCGTTGGATGCGCGATTACCTCTACATCCCTCTTGGCGGAAACCGGGTAAGCCCGATGCGCCAGACGGCTAATCTGTGGATTGTGTTCCTGGTCTCTGGTTTCTGGCACGGTGCTGAATGGACGTTTATCGCCTGGGGTGCGTATCATGGATTCTTCTTAGCTGGTGAACGCACGCGCGTTGGCAGGCTCTATCTTAAGCTACCCGCCCTACCCCGCAGAGCTGCTACCTTTGTTGTAATCACCTTGGGTTGGGTGCTCTTTCGCTCAACAACACTCACTGAGGCGCTACAACGGTGGAGCTGCATGTTCGGATTTAGCAGAGATCCGATACATTTTCCCCGAGCAACTATCATTAACGACATCGGGCTAAGTGTATTGATATTTGCTGTAGGCTGGTGCCTGGTAGCAGAGCCGTTACTGGAAAGCTTTACCAAACGGCATGGAGAGTCAACTGCAGTGTACCATCGACATCCGCTAGTCTATCCTCTGATTGTTGCCATCTGCCTATTATCAATTTTAGTTATAGAAGCCGGTCGATACTCGCCTTTCATCTACTTTCAATTTTAACGGTATGCACAGAGCTTCAAGTATTCAGAGGATATCAGTCGGACTGCTCGGATTGCTTCTATTAGCACCTCTCCTATCACTGATTGTGCCCATTTCACCGACTCGCCTCGAAGGGATAGACATGCAAGCTCGTGCCCCCTCTTGGTCAGTAAAAGAAGCACGCACAGGCAAATACCAGGCCCGCTGGACATCCTGGGCGCTCAAGAATCACCCATTCTGGAGTTGGTCCGTAAAAGCTACCAACGAGTTGGTTTATCGCCTAACGGGAGAGATCTCACTGGACTACGGCACCTCCATACAGGGCGGTAATAATGGGTATCTGTGGCAACCGATGTATCTGCGCTCGTTTAACCGAGCCCTTTCTGTTGATTCAACAGAGTACGAGAATGCGTTTAAAAACCTGAAAAACGCACAGCAAAAGCTGGCTGAGCACGGGATACCACTAATTTTTGTCATCAATCCAAATATCCTGATGCTCTATCCCGAGCTATTACCTGAAAAATACAAGGCGGTGCGAGCTGAACTGAGCGGATATGAACTCGCACAACGATACATCGAACAGTACAAACCCAACGCTGTTGATGCCTTCCGCTATCTGAAAGATATGCAGCCGCACTTTCCGATTAAGTTCTTTGAGCCCACTGGATCGCACTGGAATGACATCGGTAGCTGCCTGGCTGGACGCAAAGTTGGAGAGCTCCTCTCCCAAGCGTGGCGAGAAGAGATCCCTGATCCACTCTGCGAGAGCTACAAAATAGAATTCCCTCCGCGGCCCCACGAACGCGATCTGGTAAAAATTGCGAACCTGTTGCGGCCCGAGGACTTATTTCGGCCGGCACCGTATGTAACGTCAACTCCGAAGGCGAAACTCAAAAAGAACCGACGCGTATTGCTGGTAGTAACTTCGTTCTTATTCGGGCTCGAACATCAGCTCCTGCGCCGTTCGGTCGC
>JBIKWG010000116.1:0-9214 GCA_044356425.1 Bdellovibrionota bacterium
AGTCTAGCAGATTTCCCTGAGAGCTCGACTTTTTGACCACCATAAAAGAATTCAACTCTCTTAGCGCCCTGCCGGATAAAGGCGAAGCGGGCCCCCTCAGTTCGAACAACTGTGCGAGCCTCTTTGAGTGAGCTAGCGAGGCGCTTTTCAGTGTATCGTACTGCCTGAGCAGAAAGGTCAACGTCGGGATACGTTTCAGTTGCAAAGCTTCCGAGCCAATCTGCAATAAAATTATCTGAGAGTAGCTTTTCAGAGACGATCTCTCTTATCTTTGCTAGTGAGTGGGCGCTGATCTCACCTGGCGCTTGCGGAGAAAGATCGGGATCAGAATACCGCACTGGCAGATCGGATTGTGCCAGCGCCGCAGATGCAAGGCTGTTGATGATATCGTCGTGGGTTGGGGCGCGAAAGCCAACCGAGATAGTCATGCATCCGTCACCTCTGGCGATGCCGTGATGGGGTACGCGCGGGGGCAGATACAAGATATCCCCGGGCTCTAGGATCCAGCGCTGCGTGGGCTTAAATTTCTTCACCAGTCGAATTGGCAGCCCGGGCACAAAATCATCTTCAAGTCGCGGTTCTTCTTCGATGAGCCATTCACGACGTCCGTGAGCCTGCACGAGGAAGACGTCATAGTTATCTACATGAGCGCCGACGTTTCCTTGATCAACAGCGTAGCTGATCATGATGTCATCCATGCGCCAGAACGGAACGAAAGAGAACTGCGCTGCTAATTGCTGAACTGCTGGCACAAACCGGTCAACACCATTAACCAAGATCGTCCAATGGGTTGCAGGGAGCTTCTTAAAGAGCGAGGGTTTAAAGGGGCCGCGTTGAAGCTCCCAGGGTGTTTTCCCCCCTTTTTCGCGGATAAGGCGAGACTCAATTCGGTCATCACAGCTCATCCCCGCAACCTCTTCGGGGGTAATTATATCAGGGAAGGGACAGAGCGCCTTCTTCATCAGCAAGGGGCGCTTCTGCCAATATCGCTTAAGGAATGTTTCTTGGGTCATCGACCCGAGGACTGGCCAGTGGTGTGTGCGAGCAGCGGGCATGTGACGAGGTTCCTGCTAATCCGATTTTTTACGCGTTCTTAACGCTAGCATGCAGCTTCAATCGTTGCCATATGTTGCTCTTTTAAACGTGCTGCAATCGACCGTTCCAGGATATAAGCATAAGTATGTCGTTTGAAAAGAAAGAGCGTGCACAGTTCGGTGATTTTATAGCCGCCCCTGAAAAGAGGCGTAAGCTTGCAATCGTGCTGGTGGAGGCACAAGACCCTCGTAACATCGGTGCAGTGGCGCGTGCGATGAGTAACATGGGGGAACTAGACCTGCGCTTGGTGCGCCCCGCACGGTTTAACATTGAGGTCGCGCGGGGTGTTGCGTGTTGGGGATCCTCGGTGGTTGATGCAGCGCCCACTTACACCGACCTACGCGAAGCTGTAGCGGATGCACAAGAAGTAGTGGGGTTCGCTTCAGATAGCTCTAACCACCGACTTCCCCAGCTCCTTCTGCACGAGTGGATAAAAGAGATAGCAGCAACTCCAAACAAGTCAGTCGCCCTGGTGTTTGGTTCGGAAGAGAACGGGTTGCGACGTGAGCACTTTCCGCTCTGTCAGTACCTTATTCGAATCCCATCATCAGGCGCTAATCGCTCGTACAATCTTGCGCAAGCGGTGCTGCTTACGCTCTATGAGCTTCATCGCGACAGCACTGGCCTAGTGGGTGGTGAAACTTCTGAGTTTCCTACCAGCTCACAACTTGATCAATTGACGACGATGGTGCTGCGTGTAGCAACGCAGGCTGGATTTTTGAACGAGAACTCCCCTGAGGGTATTACAGACCTCTTGGTAAATGTGACTCGGCGCGGAAAGCTCTCTGCCCGAGAGCTAAAGATTCTTACCGGGCTCTTTGGGCATATCTCCAAGCGTCTGTAGCTCTTCTAGAAATGAGAGCGCATTGACGGACTTCAACATCATTCGCGCCTTCTCATAAAGCTGTGCTCGCTCACGAATCAACGGCAGGCCGTGATTCTTTTGAGCCTCTACTAATTGAAGCGCTACGATATCGTCCTGTATTTCAGAGATGGTTGAGATAAGACGATCGGTGCTTTCATTCAGCCGCTTACCAAGAGCTGAGTTCTCAAGAGAGCCTGGCTTTTTAAATGTAGTGCGCCGTCCTAAGCCGTCTTGGGCCCCCTGGTTGGGGCTTCCGTCTTTGGTTGCAACTGCATCAAGCAGATCTTCTTTAATTTTCTCTAGACGAGGCACGACCTCATCCCACGGTTTAAGAAGCGCAAAGCGAGCGTTTTCAACTGAATTGTTTAAATAGAATGTTCGCGTAGCAAAAAACATCTTACAGAGCGCATTCTTTGCGGTAGACCTATTACGAGTTCGAAGCCCCTGCTCAAGCTGCTGATCAGCCTTATGTAGGACATCTTTGAATACCGTAAACGGTTTTACACGAACCCTATCGAGCTGGCGTATGCCGAGACTCAGTTCTATGCGGAGTGAATTTATTTCGCGGTCGAGTTGATAAAGAGTTAGCCGGGCAGTTGAGAATAACTTTCGCCCAGTATCTATAAGCTGCGCCTTTTCAAGTAAGTTCTGATGTAAATTGCGAAATATCTGGGTGTGCTCAGTAAGGGTCGTTAGCAGCAGGTCTTGGTCGTTGTGGTTCGAGGTTCCCTTAATTCGAATATCTTGGTTGCGTAGGTCAAGGATAATTTGGTTTGCTGCTGACTGAAGGTCGAAATGGACAGGGTTAATCCGTTGATTTGGACTTTCAAGGAACGACTCCTTCATCGATACAAGTCTATCAAGTGCTTTCTGCTTCTGCTCGTGAATGGAGCCGCGAAAAAAAAGAATGGATTCCTCCAAAAGAGGAAGGTATTTTGAAAGAAATTGGGCGTTTCGTGCTGCGGCGCTCTTATTTATTAGGGCCCGCTCTTCTTCTTTTGTTGCAAGCTTAAGATCTTCTTCAAGGCTCCTGGAGGTGACCCAGAGCGGCCTGTAGGCATTTAGAAATCCTTCCCACGCGGCTTTTAATGCAACCAGCTTTTGTTGCTCATCCTCATAGCCACGTGCTTCGTGGTAGGTGCTTCTAAGGGCGGCATAGATGTCTGAGAAGTACTGAAGCTTTAGCGGCTTAAAGAATTGTCCCTTCAGCGAGGTCTGGCCAGGCTTCTGTTCGGAGGTAACGAGGATCGCACCGATTTGCGAGGCACACGGGTTTACGCTGCTGAGCTTTAGTAGTTGGGAGAACTCTTTTCTAATGTCGTCATTGGCAGAGCCAATGACTCGGATTCGTTCGTTTGCTTTGCCAGGCTGACGGGGACCTAGCGGGCGGCTACACGCCCAATAGTATTTAAGAAGTGTTATCGCACTGGCAGTAGATAGCTCCTGTATCAGCTCCTTTGATGAACGCTTCTCGGGCGGGATTTTTTCGGCAATTATCCTCATTTTGACGGCGATAGCCTCTCCCACGCGCGCAGGGTCAACCAGGCAACCAACAACAGAAAACAGTCGCGGGAAAGCCTCAGGTGTTGCCCTAAGCATCTTGTCGGATACGCGTTTGCGGTGGTCGCCAGGAACTACTAGTGTATCCGGATTACAGAAAAGCTGTTGGAAAATTTTAAAAGCGGGTGAGCTGATCTGTCTCCATACTTGGGCGGCAAATTGGTTTTTGCTGATGCCCGTAGGGTATCTTGGTATTTCATTTATCAGTGTATAGCAGGTGCGCCATTTGCCGCGCGGGCGGGCCGAATCGACTAGGTTGCGCTGCTCTTGAGCTGAGTGAAGTGCTGTCGAGTGGGCAAGGACAGCCAGAGTTTTGCCGTCAGTAACGGGAGGTGCTACCGCTGCAACCGGTATATTACCGCTAGATTTATGCACACTTAAAGGGCTCGCCATATCAACCTCAACAATCGGCTAAACAATGGCGCTTGCGTGGCGACTAGTCAATCATGAAGGCAAGGAGCACTAAACCTGAAGAGTAATTTTCGAATAGCAAGGTGAGTTGGTTGGAATAAGACGACATCTGTCAGTTTTAGTGCACGTTAAGAAGCCGACCGCTCTCTTCATCTGATCAAAAAATAACGAGGAAGGGTGACCTTCCTCGTTAGACGATAGCGTATGACCTAGCCTCTTATCCTTGCATGGGGCTACTTGGATCCGAGTAGCGAGCCTGCCTCACCAGCGAGGCGCAATTTTCCATTTAAAGAGAACGACTTGAATCCAGGAAACCCAAACCTGCCTGCAACCGCATATAGCTTAATTGTTCCACTTCCTTTAGCGCCATCAGAGAGAGTGAACGTAAACGAAGCTGTAGTAAAGAACCTCGTAGAAGAGATCTTGGTAATCTTTCCCTTCAGAGTTACATCGTATTGAGTTGCGCTTGAGCCACTGCCTGACTCGGCGTTCGCTTCGATGTTTCTCAGTAGCTCTTGGGTGGTGTACATTCGTCCCCACTTTCCAGATATGCTTCCTGATTTGCTTATCGTAATCCACGTACCTAGCTTGTCCGACGGTGAAGTGTAGATTACTGACGTAGATGGATTTGAACCGACAGACCCTACAGTCACGTCGTATTTACCTGCAAATGTCTGTATTCGCTTATCGGCTGCGTGAGCTGGTGCAGCAGTTATCGAAATAGCGAGGGCAGCGATTAAACCTAAAAGCTTTCTCATGGTAACATCCTCTACAATTCTTCAAAGACTATTCTCTTATCTGCACGCCATGAGCTGCTGCTTCAGTAGTTCTGGGAAGTGCAGGCGTTAGCCACGCAAAATACGAAGATCTCGTAGGGTGATTAAGTCGCTGTTAATATGGACGTAAGGCCGTGATACACTTCAAGCAGACGGCTGCGAATTGGCACAGACGCCTCCGCTAGTCGGCGCTGATGGGACACATATTGTTCGCGTCCTTCGGGCGACTCAATTTTAATGGGCTGAAATCCGTAGGCAGTGAGGTCGTATGGGCTAGCTCGCATATCGATTTCTCTAGCATCAGCCGCAAGAAGAAATGCGTCTGCTACCAATTCACTTGGGCACCACGGCGAGATCTTGGTCGCAAATTTGTAGAGGTCCATCGTAACGTGGATGCACCCTCGTTGATCATACGCGCTCGTTGATTCGCGGCTTAGCTGGGTGCGGTTTAGAGGGGCAGCTGGCCCAGTAAAGAATCTGAAGGCGTCGTAGTGCGTGCACCGCAGGTCAGAGCGTTCCACAACAGCGCCGATCTCCTCTGCCGTAAGACGAAGCGGTACCTTCGTGTGTCTTGGTTGCTCTGTTTTGTACAACATCGCCCACTCATGCAGGCCGAAGCAGCAAAAAGAGGGGGCTCGCTCAGCGATGCCTGAGAGGTATCGGAGAGCCCATCGTAAGAAATCAACACGGTGAGCAGGAAAAGAAGCCGCAGGAATGACTGCACCAGACTCTGTCGCAATAAAATCATCGGGCCAATCTAGCTCTGATGGTGCGCAATCTTCTAATGCCACACCAAAACCGGGGCTCCAGCGCAGCAGGTGGCTGGGCCGATACGAATAGTAGTCGAAGAGAAAATCGTACACTGGATGCCACTCAGCTACCGCAGCGCGATCTACTCGTGCTGTCGTCCATGAGCAAACAGTAGCACGATGTCGTTCGCGCTGAGCCTGCCACGCAAGCCGCGAGAGTGGAGACTGGGCTTGTGGTGCTTTATCTGCGGGAGGAGTCTGCATTGGGTCTTTACCTGCTCAGTGTTGTAAGTATGTCGCGCTTTCGCTGGAGTTTCAAATTTGGCGGCTGATTCTTCGAGAGTTCAACTGTTTAGGTTGATAGAGCGAGAGGACTTGTGGCGACACTCGTGATATGATCTTGGCAGCTATAACTCTATGGGTAGTGGAGAAGGTTGTGGTGAAAGCCTCGAGGAGACACTGGAGGCTTTCACCATGATGGTGAAGGTTAAACAAAAAAATACATGGACCTTAACTACATAACCTCAACGGCTTGGGCGGTGTTGGCGGTGGTTTGCCTTGGGCTGTGCGCCAAGTCCCTAGCGAAGTTGACCCGTCTTCGCTACGAGTTAAAAGAGGACCGGGATAACGTGCGGGACTTCGCATTGCTTCACGCTGCGCTTCGCCTGTATGTTGGGGCCCTTTGTGCCCACAATACACTAGCGGTTAGTTGGATTGTGGTGGGGTGCGGACTACTGGGAGCAGGCTTTGTGCTCGCAGTAGATTTAATCCTTAGAGACTCTCCCACATGAGAGAAATAAGGAGCGGTTTAAAAAGTCGGAGGCTGCCTAGTTATCGGGGCCTCCGACTTTTTCTGCACTACTCTTAGAGTTTAGCTTGTTTTAAGTTTGAGATTAAGCGGCAGGAGGGGGGTTCCGACCCACTTCCCTGGATAGCGCTTGGGTCTGTAGCGATTCCTAAAATCCTTTAAGGCTTTTTAGACTTAAGCGAACACGCGACCGAGCACGAACTAAAGTCTCACCCTGAAGGCTCTGAAAGGGGCGCTACTAAGAGATCAAATTCTGATTCAATCTCACAACTCTCGCTGCGAGCTAGTACTGGCGCGGACCACCCCTGCCTCGGTTTGTATCTGGTCGGATAAACTGTTTATTCCTTTCACCGCGCCTCTTTTTACTAGCAGAGTCGCTTGAGCCCTGAGAGAGCGCATCTCTAACCTCATGGCGGCCGGGCAGATTCGCGTAGCCGTCTTCGAGCCACTTGCGGGTTATGAGAGAGACCATTGAAATAAGGTGGTGCACCTCTTGCTCACCAGTTTTGCTGTCATACGAGCCGATGTTAATCGGACGACCGACAATAAAAGGCGCATTAGCAACCACTGAGCCCCTGGATATCTGACGGTGGGGCCCTCCGTAGATTGACTGGTAGTAAACGTTACCGGCGTCGTCTTCTCGAACGCGGCGAAAAATCCGATCAATATTAGAAGACCACAGTAAGTGCTGCAGGTGGTCACGTTCAGCACCAAGGACTTTTGCTACGGGAGCTTCTTTTGGTATCGCGAATTTTCGTCGCAGACTATCTCTGATGTCCATGGCGCGATTAATATTCGTTGGCGAAAGCCCCATCTGAGCAAGTTTTGTGCTTCGAGAATCGCTGTACTCTTTTGTTGCTCGCGCAAATAGTCCAAAAAAAGCATCTTTCAATTGTTCGCGCAGACTGCGCGAGATCTCTTCATAGGCTAAGCGCTGCTCGTGGGTAATTACCTCGGGCCTTCCAATGAGCATAGAGAGCCCCCCGATCTCTTTAAGCTGCCTTACAGCCCTATAAAAGTCGTGGGGAATGTAGTGGCCTTTGCTCTCCATTTCGTCCAGCACCTGTTGGCAGGTGGCTTTCCAGGCCTCGCGTGGTCCATTGTAGAGGGCCTCAACCTGAGCCAAAGCGTCAGAACCGTGCCCATTATGTGCTAATCGATGCCACTCAGTATCGTGGTCAGACGTGATGCCCTGCGCTTCTTGAATGGCCGCGACGTCGATAGCTTGCGCCAACAGCTGAAGCCCCGTCTTTTTCTCTTGATCATGGGCCATTGCGAGAAGCTTTCCGCTATGGACACCGACGGGCAGATTAGCGACACGTTTGCCGAGCGGCGTTGGCTCATCGAGTTGGGAGATTAGTCCAAGGGCACGAAGTGAGTGGCTGGCCCATCTGATCTGGTGCAGGCTGGGAGGGTCTGGCAGGTAATCCATCAGCCCTTCAATCGGCTCCTTGTTGGCCATGAGCCGAAGCACCCAATCTTCTAGAGGGACCTGTGTAATCTCGCGAGCGGGCTCTAGCGCTAGCTCTGAAACGTCTTCTACGTGAATTACAGCCTCGCCTACTTCGGTTCGTCCGCCGCGACCAATTTGCTGCGCAATGCTGCGCTGGGACGTCGGCCCTACAAGTAAAGAAAGGCTACCATCAAGTGGATCGAAGGAAGGCGAGCGACACAGCCCTGAGCACACCACCGCTTGAATTCCTGGAATGGTCACGCCCACCTCACCGGCATCTGTGGCGAGAATAATTTTAGGGCAATCGTAGATGTGAAATGCAAGCGCCTGCTGTTCGGGCGAGAGCTGAGAGTGCAGATGCAGTATGTGAACATTAGTAGCGAGTGGCTCAGATTCAAGGATCGATTGTATCTCCTCGTCTACCTCTTCGATTGCTGGGCGTCCGTAAAGAAAAACAATTACGCTTTTTCCTCGTCTGACAAATTCAACCGCATCAGCAGCAGGGGATTCCCCTGCCGCGCGCTGCCCTATTGGAAAAAGCCGTCCCTCGCAGTCGATGATCGGCGGCTTTTCTTGAAAGGGCATGCTATTGCGGATAGCCTCGGCGTTCATCGTCGCAGAGAGGATAGCCAGACGTGGCACGGAACGTCCTGCCACCATGTCCTTTAAGTGCAGGGCATAGACGATATCCTGCTCAAGAGCGCCAACGTGAAATTCATCAAGGATCTTTACGCCAGCTGGGTTTTCGGGGTGCCTGAGTCTCTGCATCAAGTACACGCCGTTGGTGAAGAACTTGATGCGAGATTGATCGGATATCTGGCGCCGCAGCGCATGCGCCCATCCTACAGTTCCGCCTGGAGTCGGTTCCCCCATCAAGGCCGAGGTATAAACACCAAGCTCGCTGGCAAGGATACGCCGGGGTACCATGTGGGCAACTGAGCCTACCCCCCCCGCTTCATCGATAACTTCTAACGCAATACGTGGGGTAATTGTGCTTTTG
The DNA here is from genome assembly GCA_044356425.1 of Bdellovibrionota bacterium. Classification (GTDB taxonomy): domain Bacteria; phylum Bdellovibrionota_C; class UBA2361; order UBA2361; family OMII01; genus OMII01. The sequence continues at coordinate 8,718 of JBIKWG010000116.1, forward strand.
CCGCTTCCAGTCGCTCCGCGAATAAAAACAACCTTATTTCTTTTTAACGCTTCTTTGATTTCAGGGCGCTTCCTTTCGACCGGTAAAATCTGCGGAGCACCTGGTGCAACAGACGAGATTGCATCAGGTGAAGCCTTTCTGGTGCTGGAACTAGGGGCAAGAATTCTTTTCAACAGCGCAGATATTCTCTGAGCACTTGCAGGGGTCTGATTGGTTGGAAAGTGTGTTTGAGGTGCTTGATAGCGCCGAACTTTTTGGACTAGCGCATTTGGATGGCGCGTATGGGCTGAGTTGATAGGCTTTGTGGCACGGGTTCTATCAAGCATTGCCCGCGCCCTAGCGTGAAACTGTCCCATTCGTATCTCACTGATACTACTCTGTTATTCGTCCTATCGAATTACTCAGATAGACGTTCAGAACAGCGGTTGTAGCAAATCTTGCCGATAAAACAAGGGTTAATCGGAGCAAGTTATCTCAAATATTACAGTGTTCTAGGT
>JBIKWG010000332.1:0-2617 GCA_044356425.1 Bdellovibrionota bacterium
CCTGTAGTTGCAGGTTTGGACCCACGTGCCGGCGAAATAATACTTGATCTCGGCTGCGGAGACGGAACGCTAGCCCTTGAGATACAAAAAAGTGGTGCAAGGGTAATCGGGGTCGATTCGAGCTCAAGCATGGTGGCTGCCGCTTGCTCAAAAGGAATCGAGGCGTATGTTCTCAGCGGTGAACGGCTCAATTTTAATGAGATGTTCAACGCCGTATTCACGAATGCAGCGCTCCACTGGATGCTGAAAGCAGATGATGTAGTTGCAGGCGTGGCAAAATCGCTCAAAAAAGGGGGCCGTTTTGTTGGGGAATTCGGTGGGCATGGTAACATCCAGCGATTGGTGTCGGGGATGGAGGCAGAGTTCGCAAGTCATCCTGAATTTGGTCAATTTGAAAATCCGTGGTTTTTCCCGCAGGAGGCTGAATATCAAGAGTTACTTGAACGGCACGGCTTTACTGTAGAGTCGATTGCACTTATTCCTCGACCTACGCCTCTGAAAACTGGGGTTCGAGAGTGGTTAACGATCTTTGCAAACCACGCTATGGTCCAATTGACCTCCGAGCAGCGCGAGGTTTTTCTGGCAGGAACTGAGGAAAGAGTAAGGCCGTTTCTGTTTAATGAGCGAGATGGCTGGACCGCAGACTATGTTCGTTTGAGATTCAGTGCCGTGAAATCTAGTTAATGATCGCGGCTATTTCTTTTTTTGAAACTACTCAGCGGCAATTTGCGTTCCCTGGGTTTCGATAAGAAATACAACATGAAGCCCATCCTTTCACGCCGTTTCTGCGGACCTAGGAAGTACACCCGTTAAGTCCATAAAATACCGGTAGGGGTAGTAAGGTGCTACTCCATCAAGGGTTATCCATGTCCATGTATCTGTGAATGCCTTTTGCTTGTTTTTTGCCGTAGTACTTTTTGTAATCATTGAGTGGTGCTCGCGATGTCCATTCATCGTGTGTAGATTCGCTTGGCTCTCGTGCTGGTGATGCATGGCTGTTGTGGAGGTTGTAACCGGATTTGCGAGAGCTGTCGGGTGTGACTCTAGGTGAGGGTGTCTTACGCGCCTGTTTCTTGGAAGTTGTTTTTGCTCTGATTAGGGCAGAAACTGCAAACGTGGATCTATGCGCGCCGGTGACGGCCCTGGGTTGCCTTTACCGGAAATCCGCTGGTTCAGTGGATATGCATACTCTTCCGCGGCGCCTCTTCTCATTCGGCTCCTTTAGCCCTCTATTCATGGACATCACTTCGTGAGCAAGGAGAAAGCTGCAGGTGCTGGGCAGATGGTACGTTATTATGCTTACTTGCAAACAGGTGCTACCATCACCATTAACACTCACGCGCCTTTGCTGGTAACGTACTGGGGTATATATGTCATTTGAAAGTTTAGGACTCTCCCGATATCTGATTGGAGCGCTGGAAAAGCTAGCGATTACTGTCCCGACACCGGTACAGGTTCAAGCAATACCAGTCGTTCAGGCAGGGAATGACACCTACATAAATGCTGAAACGGGAAGCGGTAAGACCTTAGCCTACCTGCTGCCACTCTTTGGCAAAATCAACATTGAAAAGCGAGCGGCACAGGTTCTGGTCGTTGTGCCCACGCATGAGCTCGCCATGCAGATTCATCAAGTTGTGTGCGACCTTGCCCAGCATTTTGGACGAGATGTTCGTAGTGCGTCGTTGATAGGCGGAGCAGCAATTGACCGCCAGATCGAAAAGCTGAAGAAGAAGCCTCAGATTATCGTGGGCACACCAGGTCGTATCTTAGAATTGCTCGAGCGAGGTAAGCTCAAGCTTGCTGAGATTCAAACCCTTGTTGTTGATGAGGCCGATCGCTTATTGGAGGGCGATAGTCTCGAAATGGTCCAGAAGGTCGTGCGCACTTGTCCGGGTCGACGACAGCTCATCTTTGTGTCCGCTACAGACCAGCCTTTGAGCAGAGAAGTAATGGAGGAGCTTTCTCCAACACTTGTGCGGCTCCACGCGCACGACGTTGTGGTAAATTCGAACATCGATCACTTCTATGTCGTGGTAGATCAGCGTGACAAGATGGATACGGTACGAAAGCTGATCCACGCCACAAAAACTACAAAGGCGATCGTCTTTACTCATCGAAACGAGACTGCAGAGGATCTGGCTCTTAGGCTTGAGCACCATAAAGTTACGGTTGCAGATCTCCATAGCACCCACGATAAGCAAGCTCGGAAGCAGTCGATGCAAAACTTTCGTAGCAATAAGGCAACGGTCATGATTGCTTCCGATGTCGGGGCTCGTGGATTGGATATTCCAGGAGTGACGCATGTTATTAATTTTGACATGCCGAGCAAGGGTAAAGATTACCTTCATCGTGTAGGACGTAGTGGTCGAGCAGGGAATAAGGGAGTCGCTGTGTCAGTCATCGTTGCATCCGAAGTTCGGCTGATAAGAAAGATAGGAGAAGAGTTCGGAATCGTGATGCGGGAGGTTTACCTCAGAGAGGGGCGGATAATTGAGCGGGTAGAGGCATAGTAGTACTTACCGGGCACCGAAGTTGTCAGCTCGTGCCTTGAAGGTCAGTTGGGTTGCGTGCATTTGTGTCTTGTATTTGGGGATGTAGGTTGTGCGGTCATTTTTCG
>JBIKWG010000333.1:0-2607 GCA_044356425.1 Bdellovibrionota bacterium
TAGGCGTTGTCGCTCGCCGACTGAGATGTTGAGCCCAGCTTCTTCAAGCGTGCTGTCCCAGCCATTCGGTAGCTTCTGTAGGATGTAATCGATGCGACAAAGCTCAATCGCCTTCTGCAGCTGCGACGCAGAGAAGTCCTGGTTAAAGCTTAAGTTATAACGTAACGATTCCGAAAATATCTCGGGCTCTTGGGGCACCAGCAGACTTACTCCCGCCACGTCGTCGAGAGAGTAGAGTGCTCCATCTTGGGTCTTCACGCTTCCCTTTTGTGCCGCAAGCATCCCCGACATAACTTTCAGAAGAGTGGATTTGCCACCACCGCTTGGTCCTACCAGAGCGATTTTTTCACCTCGCTTTATATCAACATAGACACCACGCAGGTTTGCAACGGAGCCGCCGTAGGAAAACTCCACGTCCTCAAGCTTAAGGCTCGTCCATGTTGCCGGCAATGTGGTGGTGCGAATGGGAGTCTTTAGCTCCTCGGACTCGGTGAGAACAGACGAAGCATCATCATAGGCGGTGGCAGCTTCTATGATTCCGCTGTAATACCCTGTGAAAGAGGAGATTGCTCCGAACACTCGGTCAAGGTAGTTCAAAAGAACGTATGCCTGCGCTACATCAAAGGGCGAGGGTGCGCCTTTCTGATTGTAAAAATAGATTAACAAAGAAGAACCCATCATCCAGCTGTAGCCAAGCGTGATGGTTCCCCATTTGAGCTCTTGATACTTCCAAATTTTTCGACACAGTCGAAATCCGTCGCTGCGTTGATTGGTGAGGTATGACGTCGCTGGTTCCTCAAGGTGCAGTGTCTTAACAGTAATTATATTTGAGAGGTAGTCGACGCACGTGCGGTTTAGAGTGTCATAAAAACGGTTGTTTCTGCGGATGTTCTTAGTTAGACGGGCATTGAAGAGTATCATCACAAGAATTGTGATAAACCCCATGATGAGGACGCTTAAAGCAACCCAAATATCGAGCGCAAACAGCGCAACAGTTGCGAATCCAAACTTTACCACTCCCTCAACAAGCTGCCAGATGTAGTTGCTGATGACTGCTTCAATCGCTCCTACTGAACGGTGCAGTCTGCTTAGATTTTCTCCGGAGTGGTGATGGACGTGCCACTTTAGCGGAAAGCTTAAGAGTGCTGAAAATACCTCTGAGAGCTTTCTGAAACGAGCAGAGAAGGCCGTGGTGCCTTGAAAATAGCGAGCATAGTGGTGAGATATCGTATAGAGCATGCGTAGCACTACGTAGCCACCTATGCCCAGCAAGCCTTTCTCAAAAGATGCTTGAGTAATTCCTTCTTTAACGAAGACGCCAAGCGTCCACCCAATTGACCAGGGAATTACTAGCTCGAGCGAATTTGCGATGAGAAAGAGGACAATGAAAGCAAAGAACCGGCGCCTATCACCTTCGGTTGATGCCCATGAGGCTGAAGCCAGGCTCTTTATTGAGTCGTACGTGCTTGCCTGCGTGCTCGACTTTGTAGACCCGTTCATAGATTCTTGGATTGTAGTCTTGAGGTAGCCCTAACGACTTATAACAAAGGAACAACCTGATGTCTTGGTTTCACGAAATCAATTTGTCAAAACGATGTTCCTGCAGAGGTTCGGGGGCTATCGAGTAGCTTCGAGCTACCGGTGGGGGGGGCGGCCCTCGCTCTTCCCCGTTAGCCGTAGGTCTCTGGACCCAGCTGCATGTGTTAAGCGGGGGGGGGTGGTGGGGGCACTTCTCATGCCTTCCTGCAAAAGTGTCTAGCCTTATTTTCAAGCCTCAAGAGTAACCCTTGATTTGGGGAACAGTACTCAAATAAACAGATTCGAACTGATGAGGCAACTGGGGAGCTCTCTTGGCCTGAGCCGCATTAAAAATGGGGGCGAAAACGGCTAAAAAAGGGCTTTTTCTGACGTAAATTCGTGCGGTGAAAGACTGAAAAGATTGTGATGATATAACTTAAAACAAGCAACGTCCGAGCAGTTTAGTAGCGTTTGTATATCTGGTACATATTGAGGAGCGCAGCGTGTTTACAACGCGTAGCAGTGTGGTGACGATTGGGCCGCGTTAAGTAATGCAGGTCCATCCAGTCAACGGATTCCAGGAAGTTTAGCTAGGAGAGTCTTGTGAAAAGCGTAGTCAATTGCGGTCGAAAGTGTTTGTTAGCGCTGGTCGTCGCACTTGCGTGCGTCACGAGCACAATGCAGAGTGCCTCGGCTCACAGCTGCTCAAACTGTAGCTGTGCGGGTGGTGGCTGTGGCCAGTATCTAAGTGGCAGTGCTACTCCCGTTGACTGTGATACCCTGCGAGTTACTGTTTGTGATTACTATGGCGGGGCTCATCCTGTATCCGTCCTGGGTTGGGTTAATAATTCTCACCGTGTTCTTGCATCAGGTAGTATTTCTATTTCTCAACCTACATCTGGACTGTCGTCATCGGTCGTATGTAACTCGCAGGAGCTTCAGATCCCATTGGATGCAAACGGTCAATCTACATACCTCTGGGTCTCTGTTTCATCTCCTAGTGGCGCCTCAGGGTACGTGTTTAATCCGGCTGATATGATGGTTGATCAGGGTGGTAATGCCGTTATCCCTTTTACCGCATGCCTGCCG
>JBIKWG010000117.1:0-9126 GCA_044356425.1 Bdellovibrionota bacterium
TCTGCTGTAAAAGCCAGACGAGCTAGCCTCTTGTGACCGATGGCTCGTGCTATTGGTGCCAGTACCACCATCGGAGCAAGTCCTATAGCCGCTTCTGGAAGGCAGAATTGGGCATCCTCTGAGGCGAGCGTAATATCGCAAGCTGCGGCAAGCCCACAGCCACCAGCAAGTGCGAAACCGTGCACCATGCCAACAATAGGAAGAGGACACAGATGCATCGCTTCAAAAAGCGCCGCAATTGATTCAAAGAAAGCGCGACGCTCAGCCGGGTTTGATTTGCTAGTAAGCTCTGTGAGGTCAGCTCCCGCGCAGAAGGCCTCGGTGCCGGCGCCTGACAGCAACACGCAGCGCGCCTGGGTGTCTGCCGCAGATTGAACGGCGCAAGTCAGCTCTGCAATCGTAGCGGCGTTGAGGCTGTTACGGTTCGCGGGGCGGTTTATGGTAATCTCAAGTAGTGAGTTAGTGAGGGTGGTAGTGACAAGTTGTTCGGACATAGCTGCGTTTGTAAGTCAGATCAATCGAGATAACATCGTGCTGCAGAAACAGCCAAATGTTTTATCGATGACCGGTCATCGATAGCCCAGCCTGAGGCACTAGGCACCGTTATTAAGATTATCCTGGTGCGATTAACACTGCGCAATTAACACTGCGCAATTAACACTGCGCAATTAACACTGCGCAATTAACACTGCGCAATCAACACTGCGCAATCAACACTGCACAATTAACATCGTACAATCACTCCGCAGGGTACTTCCAGTTCCTCTTCTTCGCTACCGGTTTATTTCGTTGGCTAGCGGATTAGGTCGGGGCAGAGGTGCTGCTCATTGTCGAAAAAAGCTTGTGAGTATTATTATGCGTTACGCGTGCAACCTCGTCAAATGTAATGCCTCTTACAGCTGCCATTTTCTTAGCGGTCTCAACAACGAAAGCTGGCTCGCAGCGCTTGCCTCGCAGGGGTTCGGGGGCCATGTATGGAGAATCAGTTTCAATTAATATCTGTTCGAGAGGGATCTCTGCACAGGTGGCGCGCACGTTATCAGCTTTTTTGAAAGTGAGAGTTCCGGGAAAAGATACGTAGAAACCGAGCTGCCAAAGGCGTGCAGCAAAAGCAGCGTTCTCTGCATAGCAGTGAAATACTCCGCCAACCTCGTGCGCTTTCCCCTCTTGAAGAACTCGCAGGCACTCTTCTGCTGCGTTTCGAGAGTGGATTACGAGGGGCTTTCCTACGCTACGAGCGATCTCTATCTGCACTTTAAAAGCTTCGTACTGCCGTGCAGGGGAGGCTAAGGTTTTAAAGAAATCGAGCCCTGTTTCGCCGAGAGCGACCACTTTGGGGTGTTGCGCCAGGCGCTGTAGCTCTTCCGCATCAAAGTTATCATCGGCATCGTGCGGATGAACACCTACGGTCGCCCATATAAATGGGTAGGCCTCTGCCAGCTCAATCGCCTTGTAAGCAGATCGCAGCCCGCCATAGCCGGCGCCAATTGAGATGAGCGTTGTTACTCCGGCAGCGACCGCCCGTTCAATGCACGCCGCGCGGTCTGCATCAAATGCTTCAGCGTCAAGGTGAAGGTGTGAGTCGATGACCTCAGGCGCCATGTGGCTAGGGCCTACCGCACACGTGCCCCAGAGGCAATTGGCTTGTCTGGAGTGAGGAGCGCCAGAGCAGCATCACCCTCAGTAGACGCTGCGAGCAGCATCCCCTGACTTTCAATCCCCATCAGCTTGGCTGGTTTGAGGTTGGCGATGATTACGATCTGCTTACCAATCAGCTGTTCGGGGGTGTAGTAGGGCGCGATTCCAGATACGATCTGGCGCTTGCCCAGCTCTCCAACATCTAGCTGCAGCTTGTAGAGTTTCTTTGATTTGGCGACGGGCTCAACAGACTCTACGGTTGCTGTTCGAAGCTTAACTCGGGCGAAAAGGTCGATATCGATCTCATCATCAATAGCTGCGGGTTCAGCGGTAGTGGCAGTTTGGCTTGGAGCCGCGCAAGTGCTCGGAGCTGGGATGCATAGGGGCGCGTCGATTTGAGCTTTAGTGTCGGTGGTATCCATACATTCCTGTCAAGAAGGGGGTCAAAGAGCTGGCGTTGTTGCGCCTTGCTGATTTGTTAAGGCGCAGTGTCGATTACTGGGACAAAAAAGTCTAGTAGTTTGAAAGATAGGCGCATTACTACAGATAGCAAAATAATGGCCCGAAAACTGAGGTGGCTCACCGCGGTGAACCTTTAATTGCAGAGTTGAAAGCTATCCTGCAACACGCCTTACGACTTTGATGGCTGGGGGTGTTAACCAATACCTTTCAAAAATCAGTAAGTGTCAGATGGTAAGCTAGAGATCGGCGCCCACTGCCACTTAGCCTCGCAACAACCGCTCGCCTAGAGAGGCCATCGAATTTGGGCGCCGCTGATACTGAAGCGTTAATTGCTTGTTGCAGCTTGAGAGTACATGCGCAAAGCACAGTGTTGGGTTAACGTGACGATCCTGAACCAGGTGCTCTGCATCAAGAGCATTTTGAAGGGCATTGCTCCACACAGCAGCAGCATCGTAATTGTCTGCGTGCTGCAACAGTTTGGCTCGGATAGCAGAGCGCATAAATGTGAGCCGCTCCTGGACTAAGTTTTTTTCAGTGCCCCATGACAGGGCGGCTCTTGCAACGGCGCTGCTGTCGCCTGCATGAGCCTGGTCCACCGTCTGCCGAACGTCATCCCACAAATCCGTTCGCCCGCGCATGGCTGTAAGAGTTGAAATCGACCCGTCGGCGAGGATTGCTATGGTATCATCTACCCGGTCTTCCCCTTGCGCTGTCAGTATCTCTTGAATCTCAGTGGTCGAGAGGCGGTCAAAGAACCAGCGCTGACAACGCGAAAGCAGCGTTTGGGGAAGTCGTGATGGTGTCGAAGCGGTAAGGATAAAAAAAGTCTCTGGTCGAGGCTCTTCAAGAGACTTCAGTATTATATTGGCCCCAACGACTGAAATTGCATCAACATCGTTCAAGACTGCGACTTTGCGACCACCCATAAACGAGCGCAAGCTTAGCTTCTCAAGGGTTCGTCGAAGGTCATCAACAGAAATGCCTTCTTCGCTGCTGAAATTTAGCAGGTGCAGATCGGGTTGGTTTCCTAACGTGAGCAGCGTGCATGATTGACATCGGCCGCATCCCCCGAGTGGGGCAGCGCCTAAGTTGCTGCAAAGGAGCTGCGCTGCAATTTCACGAGCAACTAGCTGTTTGCCGATGCCACTTACTCCCGAAAAAAGAAGCGTCGACGGCAGTCGCTCTGTGCGAGCTAGCTCAGCCAGGGCCTCGCGTTGCTTGATGTGTCCGATGATACCTTTCACCGCGTGAGGATACGACAAGATCGAGTGCGGTGGAAGGGTATCTTAGCCCAGCAGCACACTGAGTGTCTGTGTCGCTAACTGCGCGGCTGGCAGAGTTGCGTCAAGCACCAGAAAGGGCACGGGGCTCGAGTCTGCGCAATGTAGAAAGCCTTCCCGTATGCGTCTCTGAAAGTCGAGCGCTTCTTGTTCAAAAGAATCCTTGCCATTATCCGACCGGTTGCGAATGCGCTGTGCCGCTTCTTCAACCGAAAGGTCGAGTAAGATAACAAGGTCAGGCAAGGTTCCTTGAGTCGCTAGTTCATTTGCCTGATCTATCCATGAACGCTCGATTCCACGGCCGTGGCCTTGGAAGGTTATGGTGGAGAAAATGTAGCGATCAGAGAGCACCCATGCGCCGTGATTCAGAGCGGGACGAATGACTTTTTCTACATGCTCGGCGCGATCTGCAGCAAATAGCAGCAGTTCAGCGCGCGATGATATCTTCTCATGCGGCCACTCTAGGACGAGCTTGCGAATCTCTTTGCCGAGCGGGGTGCCCCCTGGTTCGCGTGTATCCACCACCTGTTGCTGGGCGCGCTGCAGCGCCTCAGACACAGTGCGGTGGAGCGTTGTCTTTCCGCAGCCGTTTATCCCTTCGAATGCAATAAAGGCAGGCCTCTTGGAAAGAGTATAGGTGTGTAAGTCAGCTCTCATGGCGAGGTGATCGGTACTGTAAGTAGAGCAGAAAGTACAGTGCCTAAGGCAAATGATATCGACCCGTAAGCTCGGCTAGTTGAGCGCTGGGTCTGATAGGTTATAGGCAGAGTTCTATGCCGTAACGCAGCTGCTCCTTAGTGAAGGGCTTGGTAATATAGTAATCTGCTCCGTGCTGGTAGCCGTTCAGGACGTCATCATCTTTATTCTTCGCAGTGACCATGATTACAGGTAGTTCGCCCAGGCCTTCGGTGTTTCTTAGTTGCTGAAGCAGTTCAAAGCCATTCATTTCTGGCATCATTATGTCAACCAACGCGATATCCACCGGGTTGTCTTGTAGGTAGGCCAAAGCATCCCTAGCAGATTCAAATCCAATCGGGGCGAACCCGAGGCTTTTAAGCATCATAAGGGTGTTGGCCCGCAGGTCCTGGTCATCTTCAACAACTAATGCGCGCTTGGCCATATCCTGATCCTTTTCGTGGAAGATACAATCCGCTGACATAGGAGGTTTACGTAGCCCAGTCTTGGCACAACCAGAGCTTTTTGACCTCAATCTCAATAAGGTTGATCGGATGTGTTGCGCAGAAGCTCAATAATCCGGCGCGACAGACCGACTAAACAATCAAAGGAGGGTGTTTTATTAGCCACCCCTAAGGGGGCTGCTCCAAAGAGACTAAGTCGTTCTTCAAAACAGTTGTTGTGAATTTATATCGGTTGTAGAGCACGAAATAATCGCATAACAGCCTGAAATGGCTATCAATATATCTAGTATCAATAACACAATACGTGCCAACAATTTTTGGGGTTGTCGAAAGGCTTCTTCCTTGAAATAGTCGGCGTGTTTGAGTTCGAGAGAACTTATTTAGGGAGAATTAGTAAGATGAAAAAGTTTTTTTGCTTGGCCGCTCTTGCAGTAGCAGGCTTTACGTCCGTTGCTTCAGCGGATCCCCTCATGACGTACAACTACTTGGATGCAGCTTATCAATGGACATACATTGATCAGGATGGAGTTGATAACGCTAACGGTCTTGATTCCAAGATCTCGTACACCCTTGCAGACAATTTCGCATTCGAGGGTGGATATGCGTACTCAGATAACGGACAAACGCTCATCAACAATGACGCTTTCCGTTATGGCGGTGCAGGTTGGTACACATACTGCAACGGTATCGATTTCGTAGGTCGTGTGGGCGGTATTCACACAGAGGATAACGTTGCTGACATTGGCAACCCAGACCAAAATGGCGTTTACGCTGGTTTCGGTGTTCGTAGCTTGATCACTGAGACTTTCGAGGGCAACGCAGATGTTACCTACGATCGCGTTGGAACAGGTAACTGGACATACGGAGTAACTGGTCTCGCAACGGTTGCAGAGAACGTAGCTCTTAAGATTGGTGGAAACATCACCAATGACTCTAACGTAGCACTTCTCGCAGGTGTTCGTTTGGGCCTCTAATTGTTAAAGGCTTGAAACGTTAGTTTCGATGGAACGCGCCCCTTAGAGGGCGCGTTTTTTTTGGATTGAGTGTTGTGGGTTTGGTGATCTCTGGCCATTTTGGTTGATGAGGCTCCCACAGAAATGCCGCAAAAGTCCCAAAAACCCATTCCCCGCTGGTCGTTTTTCGTAGTACAGGTATGTACCGGTCCGGCAAAGGTACGCTGGGCCAGCATTCGCTGCAGTTGTTAAGGAGTTCTATGGCCACCGTGCAGACCAGCCTCAAGCAAGAATCTCGAGATCGGTATCTGACTTATGCGCTCAGTGTAGTTTCAGGCCGTGCCTTGCCCGATGTTCGTGACGGGTTGAAGCCGGTGCAGCGCCGCATCCTGTACGCCATGCTTAACAACCTTAACCTCAAGCCGAGCAACAGCCACAGAAAGTCTGCTGCTGTAGTCGGAGAGGTGCTGGCCCGTTTTCATCCCCATGGTGATGTCGCCTGCTATGAGGCCATGGTGCGGATGGCTCAGAACTTTTCGCTTCGTTATCCGCTGGTTGACGGACAGGGAAACTTTGGTTCGTTGGATGGCGATAATGCGGCAGCATATCGATACACTGAAGCACGACTGCGCGAACTCGCGTTGGAGGTAATCGGAGAGATTGATCAAGAGACCGTCCCGTTTAGGGATAATTTTGATGCTACCGTTGTTGAGCCGGTTGTGTTGCCGAGCCGCGTCCCAAACCTGCTGGTAAATGGAGCAACGGGTATCGCCGTGGGCATGGCAACCAGCATCCCACCCCACAACTTGAAGGACACCATAAAGGCTCTTGTTGAGCTTTCAAAAGACCCAGAGCTTACAACTTCAAAGCTTGTAGGCTCGATTAAAGCGCCTGATTTTCCAACGGGCTGCAGCATTCTCAACACGCACAAAGAGTTGGTCGAGATGTACGAAACGGGGCGTGGCTCTGTTCGTATGCGGGGCGATTGGCAGGTTGAGGAGCAAGGTCGGGGTAAGCAGTCAATTGTTGTATCAACTATTCCGTATGCAGTTAACAAATCGACCCTCGTTGAGCGAATTGCTGGGCTAATCATCGACCGTAAGGTGCCGCAACTTGTTGACGTTCGAGATGAGTCGACCGATGAGGTGCGTATTGTTCTTGAGCTCGCTCCTGGTGCAGATGCAGAAGTAGCGATGGCGTACCTTTTCAAGAACACCCCACTTGAATCGAACTTCCCAGTAAATCTGACTGCGCTCGTTCCCGCTGGTGGGGCTTCAACGCGTCCAGAGCTGTTGTCGCTCAAGAGCTGTTTGCAGCATTTTCTGACATTTCGGGCTGAAGTTACCGAGAAGCGGCTCGTATTTGAACGGAAGCAGTTGCTGGATCGTATCCACATCCTCGAAGGCTTGGCGCTAGTTTATGACGCACTGGATGAGGCGCTCAGAATCGTTCGAAAAAGCGACGGGCGCACTGATGCAGCAGAGAAGCTGCGAGAACGCTTTAAGCTTACAGAGATTCAGTCGTTTGCTGTAGTTGATATGCGCATATACCAGCTCTCGCGCACCAATATCGATGAGATTCGCAAGGAGCTCGCTGAGAAGGGGAAACGTGTGAGAGAGATCGATGGTATTCTAAAGAGTAAGGATGCCATAAATCAGATTGTGCGGGATGATCTTGAAGCACTATCCGCAAAGTTTGGCGACCGACGACGATCGAAGCTCATTAAAGATAACGTTGATATTGAATTCGATGAGACGCAGTACGTAGTTCAAGAAGATGTTCATGCGATTGTGACTACTGATGGATGGGTTAAGCGCATACGTCGCACCAATGACCTCGCTTCGACACGGCTGAGAGAGGGAGACGCGCTGTTGTCAGCGCACGCCTTAACAACATTAGACTCAGTAGCGCTCTTTACCAATTTCGGTACGCTTTTCGTCCTCAAGGTCTCTGATTTTCCTGCATCAAGTGGATATGGAACTCCGATTCAGAAGATACTTAAATTTAAAGATGGAGAGAAAATTGTATCGTCGTTTGGAGTCAGCGCGAGTGCGAGCACGGCAGCTCCGTCTTTCAGCGCTCAAAGTCAGCTCCCATTGGGCGGGGCTGAAGGTTCTGCGGTGAGCGAAGGCAGATTGTCTGATGGTGAGACAGTCGTTCTTATTGGTCATCAAGGAACGGGATTCGGTCTAACATTAACTGAATTGACGCAAACAAAACGTAGCGGTCGTCGAGTAATGAAGCTTCGTGAGGGTGAGTATATGGCGGCGGTAGCGCCGATTGCGCCCCTGATACTATTTGCAACTCGCAGCGGATCGGCGCTGGCGATAGCGAAGGGCGAGGTGCCAGTGCGTGATTCAGCAGCGGTTGGTGTTGCGCTTATGGGTGTGCGCGAGGACGATGCAGTCGTCGCCTGCTGTGGTGTAAAATCGGGCAAGCTCAAGGGCACGTTGCTGCTCGATCTAAAGTCGGGCAAAACCAAGGAGGTGCCGCTATCTGAGGTTACCAAGGGGCATCGCGCCCTTAAGGGCACGAAGGTGTACTCGCGAGAGGAAATCGTGGGTGCTAAGGTCGTTGAGTGATAGGCGGGTCTGGGGATTTGTTGTAGGCGGAGAGAGCGATGGCGAAGGGAAGTTCATACAGCGCAGTCGATATAGAGGTGCTCGAAGGTCTAGAGCCGGTTCGTAAGCGACCTGGCATGTACATCGGTGGCACAGAAGGCCCTGCGGGGTTGCACCACCTTGTAAAAGAGATCTTGGATAACTCGGTTGATGAGGCGATGAATGGTCACGCCGATACCATTACAGTTACTCTGCACAAAGATGGTGAGAGTGTAACCATCGAGGATAACGGGCGAGGTATCCCGGTTGATATTCACCCCAAATTCAAGAAGCCGGCCCTTGAGATTATTCTGACAACACTCCATGCCGGTGGAAAATTCAGCGATCATAACTACGTAACAGCGGGTGGTTTACATGGCGTTGGAGCGTCGGTTGTAAACGCACTCTCGTCTAAGCTTGAAGCGACGGTATTCCGTGAGGGTTTTGAGTGGAGGCAAAGCTTTAGTCGTGGCAAGACCGATGGTCCCATAAAGAAGAACGGCGCGACTCGAAGGAAGGGAACGCGCATATTCTTCCGTCCCGATCATGAGATCTTCACGAATATCCAGTTTTCATCCGAGCGTGTAGAGAAGATCATTGAAGAGAAGACCTTCCTCTATAAGGGGTTGAAGATCATCTTTAAGAACGAGAAGGACGATGTTGAGAAAACCTTCTTTTATCCAGAAGGAATTAAGTCGTTCCTTAAGTCTATGTTAGAAGCTGCTAATCAGCCGCCCATCGGGGGCGAGTGCTTTGACCTAGATCGCGCAAATGGCATCAAGATAGAGGTTGCTTTCTGTTGGACTGAAGCTACTTCCGAGCGCGTACTCTCGTATGTAAACGGTATTCATACAAAGGGCGGCGGAACTCACGAAGACGGATTTAAATCAGGGCTTTCCAAAGCGCTTCGTAACTATATGGCCGTGCATGGCTGTGTGCCCAAGGGCATAAAGCTTACTGGCGAAGATATGCGCGAAGGGTTGGTTGCTGTGCTATCGGTGAGCGTCCCGGGCGCAGTTAGCCAGCTTCAATTCCAAGGTCAAACTAAAGATCG
>JBIKWG010000334.1:0-2591 GCA_044356425.1 Bdellovibrionota bacterium
GCCAAGGGGACTAGGAATCCGGAGGCGAATAAAGCTGACTCGGCAGAAGTTAGGGAGCTAAAAGCTGAGATTAAGCGCTTAAAGCTTGAGCAGGACATTACGGTTTTGCCTCTCGCAACTACTGCCTAAGCGCGTGCAAACGGTATGCCACGGTTTTCTGACACGTAGAGGGTCTGTGACTTGAGATGAATGTGCTGGGGGTAAAGGATGCGGCTTAATGTGTCAGCGGGTTAGGCGCATGAGGCGCGTGGGCTACACTGACACTGGGCCGCCTGAGCCGGAAGCATCTGTCAAGCATTTGACGTTTGTACTAGGCTCTAACGGCGGCTCAGAGATACTGGAGACGAGTTTACTGGAGAGCTAGTGATGAGGACTTTGATGCAGTTGGTACGGTGCTGTTTATCCCTTGCTATAAAAGGGATCGTTCTGGCGATCGCGTTCTCGGCTTGTCCGTCGCGATCTTTTGCTGATTCACCCCCTTCCGAACCGTCTGCGCCTGCCGTGAAGATTGGTGTTATCCTTCCCTTAACGGGGGCTGCTTCGAATCTCGCGGTGATAGCCCAGAAGGGAGTCGAACTGGCTCTCAAGAGCCTCTCAGAGACGGATCGTCAGCGCACTACGGTTGTGTATGAAGACGACGGAATGGTCAACACTCGCACCCTCACCGCCGCGCGAAAGCTGATGGAGATCGATAAGGTTGATGCCTTGATCACCTGGTCCTCTGGCTCCGGCCTCACGGTGGCAGGAATCTGTGAATCAAAACAGCTCCCTCACATCTCAATCGCCTCTGACCCTGCGATCACCAAGGGCAAGAGATACTCGTTTACCTACTGGCCAGTGCCGGAAGACGAGGCTAGGCTTTTTTACGACTATCTCGCAGCTCATAACAAAAAGCGGGTGGCACTTCTGACGCTCACCCACAACGGCGCTCTCGCGGTGCGCAACGCTTTTACCGACATAGTTGCCAAACAAGGCGTTATACAAGTCGTATCCAACGAGGAGGCGTCAGCAGAGATGACTGATCTTCGGCCAATTCTTACCCGCATTAAGCGCCGCGGAGAGATCGATGCGTTAATCCCTATCCTCTTCCCTGGACAGCTCGGGACATGTATCAAGCAGGCACGAGAACTTGGGATATCAGCACCAATGTACGGCTTTGAGACCTTTGAGGATAAAGACGAGTTTCGAGCCACCAACGGCCTGATGGCTGAAGCAGTGTACGCAACTGGGGCAGATCCGACTCCGGAATTTATCGCGCAGTTTGAGGCTGCCTACCCGGGGTCGTCGTACTATACGGCAAGTCATACCTACGATGCCGTGCGTCTCCTGGTTGACGCAACTCAAAAAAGCGGTAGTGGCCAAGATATGGTAGCTTTCCTGCAAGGTCTCAACGACTATCCAACAGCGTCGGGAAGTGCCACAGCAACTGGTGACAACCGATTCCACCTGCCGTGTACTATGAAGAGATTAGATTCGTCTGGAAACCCACAAGCTATCGCTGCGCACGAATAGCCCGCTCTTGTCTAACACGAGGCATTGCAGAACAAGCACGCGAGCGTCACAACCCACACGCACCAAAGATATCGATATGTTTCTGCTCAATCTCATGCACGAGCGCCTTGAGGGTTGCCGCGCTTTTTGCTGCTGCGGTTCCCGCTCCATATCGGGAAGATAAGGCCCCTTTCTGGGCTAGCACCGACGACACCGTGTCTTTGCATTGTACGAAGCGCTGTCGGCCAGAAGCATTAAACTCGGCGAGTTTTGAAGCACTTCCTATAGAGACCGAAAATTCTAATCTCTTATCACCATCCATATCTATCCAGCGCTTCCAGAAATGGCTCATGGTTTCGCACTGAAGCGATGCGCTACGATGCGCCGACATCAGATCCGCCTCCAGAACACTCTCGAGAATAAATGGACAGGCACCTAGCTTCTTGGCACAGAAAAGGTACAACACCGTCAGGTAATCAACCCCTTCTGTCTTCAACGAAGCAATTGAAACCTCTCCGCTCTGAGAGGCCGCTTGAGCGAGAGCGTCCGCCCAAACACTCACCTCGTGCAGCCCCGCTATACGAAGATTGCGCTTTACAGGAGTCGTATCCTCCATCAGTATCTCGCCGGAGGTCGGCGGCCGAACGTCTGCTGCCCGCGATTCTTGCGCAACAGCATGCGAAGCAACGCTAGCAACAAAAACTAGGCAAGCACTTAAGGATATCACTTTCCTCACATAACCTCCGGATTCTAGTGTAATCTACAAATACCCCCTGGGAAGCGAGAGTGCAATCAGTGAGATCTTCGTAGGAGAACCTAGCAGGGTGGCGAAGCTCATCGGCGAAAGGGATAAGATTCTTCTGCAATGAAGCACCCAGAGCTGTAGAACTCCTAAATGGCGGCCGATCGTCCCTTCATGAACGGAATTATTGCCTCAGGGCTGGCAGGGATCATAAATGGCATGCAAGCCGCTTCGACCGACAGCGCTCGGGTGAATGGGTAGGCAAAACGACCGCTTTTCTATAAGTAGTTGAACTGTAGTGGTTGTCCGGTCCTCATTCTGGCGAAGTGGGTCAATCAAGGGTCGAAGTGAGAGGTCG
>JBIKWG010000335.1:0-2578 GCA_044356425.1 Bdellovibrionota bacterium
AATTTGCGACTGCCACAAAAGTTTGGTGTAATCGACTCTATGACGTCGTTTGTGAGCTTCCTCGAACATTTCCAACGAGCCCGATTAGGGGTTTTAATCGACGATCAGGGCCCTTCTCGGGCAGCGCTAGTTGCGCCCGCTCAAGATAGTACAACGCTCGAAACCAACCGTGTTCTCTCACTCTCGGGTGGATTAACGTTTGTAGCGATCTCACCAGAGCGCGCATCCGCACTGCTCCTTGAACCAATGGTCCGCCAATCAATTGCACGAGGTGCACCTGCCCCTGGCGGCGAGGTGCCCACAATGCAGCAGTATACCACAGTAGAAGCGCGCGAAGGCGTAACGACTGGAATCAGTGCCCACGACCGCGCAATAACTATTGGCTTACTTGGCAGCAGCTCTCCGCAAGCCCGATCTCTGGTTAAACCAGGACACATATTTCCTGTAGGGACTCATCAAGGCGGCGTTTTAGCCAAAGCTGCAATACCCGAAGGAGCACTCGATATTGTGCGCATTTCAGGATTCACTGATGCTGCGCTCTTCGTCGATCTGCTAGGGGGTGATGGTGAACTAATACGCGCTGAAGAAGCACGCGCACTCGCGGCTCGAGAAAACATTCCTATAGCAACGCTGACCGAGGTGATTTCATATCGATTAGAGAAAGAACCACTGATTCGACGAGTAGCAGAGGCACGCGTTCCAACTTCATATGCAGGTGATGTGCAGGCGATCGTATACCGTTCTAGCATCCACGACGTAGAACACATCGCTTTGGTGAAGGGCACCATTCGAGCCGGGGAAACAGTTCTAGTTCGAGTGCAGGCAGAAAACACCCTAACGGATGTTTTTGGCGGATCTCCCACAGCCAGCCGCCAGCATCTTCAACGGGCGCTGGAATGCATCGGCAACAGAGGTGCGGGAGTGTTCCTCTATTTACGCCGACCACACATTTTGCAGGAAGGTGGAAACACGCACCAAACACTTCAGCACAGTACCTCAACCTCAATGATGCGTGAATATGGCGTTGGAGCCCAAATACTGCGCGATCTTGGCGTATCCAAGATTGAGCTTCTCACCACGCACCCGCGAGCGATTGTGGGACTGCCGAGCTTCGGCCTCTCTATCGTCTCGCAGCACCCCATTCCAGATAACACCATGTAGTCGGAGCAACACGCATGAGCGATATTACTTTTGCCGATGTAGTTCACCAATCGGTCTCATTTTCACAAGATGATCCAGCAGAGAACCTTGTCCTAAGCCTGCTTAATACACGTTGGTTTCAGCGACTTCGCGACATAAGCCAAACTGCAAACACCAGGCTCGTGTATATGTTTTCAGAGCATTCACGTTTTGGACACTCTCTTGGAGTTGCCTACCTCGCCAAGCTCGTGCTCAACAAACTTGCAGCTAAGTATCCTGATCAAGTCACACCGTGGCGCCCTGCTATCCTTGCTGCGGCGCTGTTGCACGACATCGGGCATCTTGCACCGGGCTCACACACGGCCTTCAAGACCTGGTTTCCCGGCCAACCTGATTCACATGAAGCTCTAGCAGAGCTTGTAATCACCGGCGATGCCGAGATAGCTCACATTCTCACTGATTTTTCTGCGGCGCTCACGGCTCAGGTGCTCTCAATCTTAGCTGAATCCGATGATATCCCAGCCTGGACGTGGCAGGTAATATCAGGAGGCGGTTGGAACGTCGACCGTGGAAACTGGTCTACTGTCGATAGCGTTCTTGCCGGAGTTAGCTATGGCAAGTACAACATCCCAGCGCTTGTAGACTCTATAGTAATAACTAAGGACGGCAACTTGGCACTTATGGAGAACAGGCTCGACGCCATGCTCCACTTCATGGTGTCACGGCATGCGATGTATCGTCAGATATATCAGCACCGAGTATTGCTTGCTGCTGATATGCTTAATAAGGCAGTTGTACAACGGGCTCGCGACTTAGGCGAAGCCGTGCCTTTTGCAGACACAGCGATGCAAGCAGCTCTTGCGGCTAGAGATGTTCATGGACTCTCTCTGCCAACTATGTTTCAGATGCGCGAATCGTGGTGGCGTTACCATCTTTCAAGATGGGCCAGCGGAGATGACGAGATACTGCGTGACCTAAGCGATCGAGTGCTGCATCGCAGGCTCTTCAAAACAGTTCGAGTTGAAGGAGACCGCGACCACCTGATTAGACTCGCTCGCGAAGCGGTTACTGCAAGCAGCTACGACGCTCGCTACTATCTGCATGAGATTTCAACAGCCGACATGCACGCTGGTGACACGCGGCAATCGATGCTTGTTCAACTCGATAGCGGTCAGGTTATCACGTTGAGTGATGCAGACCCGATGTTTAAGGCTATGGTAACCGATTCACGCCTGTCCAAACGATCATGGCTTGCGATACCTAAAGAAGTAAAAGCAGCGCTAAACCGCAGTCGCTAACCGTGCTTAGCGCGAGCTACATACGCTTTTCAGCACCATAGGGCCACCCTGCTCTAATGATGTTCCGCCGTCGCAGAGTGAATCAGGCTACAGCGATGACATGCCACGAGTTCTGTTTACTACCTTCCGAGAGGCTGCTG
>JBIKWG010000336.1:0-2569 GCA_044356425.1 Bdellovibrionota bacterium
TACCCCTCAAAACGGTAAGCGGTATTCGCCAAAATACTTACTAACACACGGACCCTGACGAAATAATTATACAACCAAATCAGAGAAACCTGGCTGGTGCAAACTTGGGTGCCTTGACTTCCAAATCATTTTCATAAGAGCAACTATCAGATGCACTCTTACATCTCGACACGCCATCGAGATCTCCAAATAGTCCTGGACCTCAGAATTGTCGCGCTGAGCGCGACATCGCCCTAGCCCACATCAGAGCACCCCAAGAGTTATGGCGCTTGATCAATCAGTTGAGAGCCAAGAACTAACAGTGCGTCGCACCTTGCTCTGGCAACTCGCGCCGTGGCGTGCTGCGAACCAGTGGGCGAAATCGATCAAAGCGAGAAATAAACTATTTCGACCCTCAAAGAGCTACATCTTCACGCAAACAAGAGGCAGCTAAAAATCTGTTATCCCATCTGCGGTTATGAGGCACTGATAGAAATGCACCAATCTAACAGGCAAGCGCTATCAACTCTTTATCCTCACCGGTCGAGCAGACCAAGGGCTTCTGAGTGACCACGTATATTCCCGCTTCAAGAATCTGCCTTGCAATTGAGAAAGGCGTCGGGATCAGTGCGATAATATCGATAACAGATGGCCTCACCTCTCTTAATTAGCAAACTGAGGCAATCACCACGACCGTGAGAAGCTGCGCCTGCACCTGAACAGGGCGAGAAAAGGCTGTTGCTTTAATCGCAAAAAGCCATTTGCTTCTAAACAGTAAGAGGTGAAAAACACACGGCGATAGACTAAAGCCGACGACACCAACGGTAAGACTAGACGAATACCCTCCTTACAATCGACGAATGGCCTGCAGGTTGGACTCTAGGCACCATAAGTAATGAATCCTTGATGAGCAGCTGTCAGAAAAGAACATACGGCTGTCGCGCTATAATTCCCGCAAAACGCTCTCCCCTCTTTGCGGAGTCTATTATCGCGGAACAATCCGCTGCCAGGGGTTGCTTACTAAAAAGAGATCTCAGGTCAGAGATCTTGGGCTCTCCCATTAAGGGCATCCGACATGCGCTGTACTATCACATCTGGATTCTGCGCTCCCTTCGGAAGAACAATAAGGCGTGAGCCTGCGCTCTCTGCGATGCTGACAGCTCGATAGTACATGCTGTGCCCCGTAAAGTTCGGCCGATAGACGACGAGCGTCTTGCCGTCGCCACTAAGAGCTGCAGGGCTGACGTTTCTAAAGCTAGTAGCTCCACCTTCGGCGTAATAGAAGCGAACATCTGATGCTGGCGGCAATAGGGTTTTAATTCCTTCCTCTCTTTGAGGTTCGTACTGTCCGCCGATGAATACAATCTTGGTATAGTGCGAGATCGGCACGACTTGCTGATCTGCCGCGGCACTGGTGGTCTGTCCGCCTTTTTCTGATGCGGCACGAGCAGCTTCTAGGCACTGCCCTCTTACAGTATCATCACCTGCGTTAAGCGCTTGCAAATAAGGTGCTCGCTGCGCAGGTGTCAGCAATAGAGTTCTGAACCATTGCTTGGCGCCATGCGCGGAGAAATCCTCAAGAAACGCCCTCTGAGATTCATCAGTCTGAAGAAACGACAGAACCCATTGTGCCCAGGTTTTTTTTGACCCAAGATTCGCATCACCGACCTGCTTAGCACCATCTTGAGCCTTTACTGACAGGGAAGCTTCAACAGGTCTATCCCCAGTGTTATGTACATAGTTGACTGCATCAGCTCGTTGCGACAAAATTTCCCAGGCTGAATGCGGCGCGCGCTTCTTAGCAATTTCGTCTGCTACCTGAATTACAAGAGCAGTTACTTCCTTCGTTTTCTTACCCTGCTGAACCTCATGATTCATCAGCGCAAGCAAGAACGCCGCCACTTTTTGATTTTCCGGCTGACATAGATGACCAGTTAGAAAATCACGCTGATCATAGAGCAGCCGCGCAAACCCTGGCGATTTACCACGTTGCGCTTCTACAATCAGCTGCGCAAGCGAGGCCCCATCCGCCGCAAACGGTAGAGGCGTTACAAGCGCAGCTAGTGCGTTACCAATCTGCCGAGGAGCCGCACTTTTTACCAGCTGTTCAACACATTCGATGAGGCTTGGTGCCGTCACAAAGAGATCGAGTAACGCCGCTCGCTCTGCAGGTGGAGTCATCGGCAACATCTCCAAAAGCACCCGACAGCTTCCCTTGCTTTCACTCAAAAGCGCCAGGTCAACTGCTCGCGAGACGACCAACTGCTCTCTCTCTTTATTTGACGGCCCTAAGCTCTCGATGATCTTTGCAATATCGCTACTTTCTGGCAGCTGGCCGGCTGCTTGATACAGCAGAGACAAGCGACTATTACAAAGCCGCAGCAGTCCATCGCGAAGGAACATAAGATGGCCGGTGGCGCGGTACGAGGCACTTAATGCATGCCCTTCAATCAGCGCAATCGGGTCAAGAATTGAGCTCACCTCTCGTTTAAACGCTTCACCAACGACTTCTTTAACAAGCGAGTTGTTCCTAACTAAAAGTCGGCGCATTACATCGGCAAACTCACGCATGCCGGTACAGCGGGGAGCG
>JBIKWG010000337.1:0-2567 GCA_044356425.1 Bdellovibrionota bacterium
GGTCTGGCGCTCAAATCGTAGTATCACAAGGCCACCTCAATACTGATTGTTGTTATGCACCCTCTGACCCTCGCACATGACCGTCGCCCGCGCCGAATTCTTGGGCTACACGGCTCAGCGCCGGCATGGTACATCGCGTCAATCGTACGTGCGGCTCCGCGCTCAGTAATTGTTTGCCCAAACAAGCGAATCGTTGATGACCTCATAGAAGACCTGCGCTTCTTCATTGGCTCGACGGCACCGACAGTTTTTAGTCCCTGGGAGACCCTGCCACTCGAGCCCGTTTCTCCGGGGGTAGAGATCTCAGCCCAACGAATTCAGGCACTCCATGCGATGCAGACTGCGGCATCCTTTGTGGTTGTAACATCGGCCGATGCACTCGCCCAAAAAGTGATTGCACCCGAATCAATTGAAAATATGCTGGTGACGCTCAAAAACGGCGGCATTCTCCACCGTGAGCGTTTCAGCCAGAGCCTTATCGATGGCGGTTTTCAACATGCCAAAAGCGTAGTCCGACTGGGACAGCTCAGCTGCAAGGGCTCCGTTATTGACTTCTATCCAAGCACCACATCTGCTCCTGTGCGCGTTCAGTACGATCACGATCGAATTGTTCGGATGCAGATTTTTGATCCCGAATCTCAGCGCTCACTAACTGACGTTGAGTCGGTTTCTATCTTGCCTGTTAGGGAGTTCTCTCTTCCGCTCTGGTACGCACAGGCACAGGACGAAGTGATACGATCGTTTAAGCTGCGCGCCGCAGAGACCCACACTCCATCCCGAGAGGTTGAAAAGCTCCTTCACGCTATCGCGCAGCGCGCTGACTATCCAGGGCTCGAGCTGCTTCAATATATTGCTGCGCCGCAATTGCCCACCTTTCTGGACCTCATCCCAGCAGACACCAATGTATTTATCCTCGACAAGTTTCAGACGCTACGTGCCACCGAAGACTTTATTCAGCGCGCCCATGAGCGCTCTGAACGGCTTGTCGAAGAGCAGCACCTCATTCCGCGGGCGACCGACGTGTATGCGGACTTTGATACACTTTCTGCAAAGCTGCAGCGAGCGACCACACACGAGCTATCAACCGTAGCCGAGGGCAACGAGGATGCTACGGTTGAAAACGCCCGCACCGAAAATCTGCTTGAACTTGCAACAAAGATGAAGACCAGCATCGGCAGTGGCTCTGCCTTTGCACCATTACGAGAATTTCTCGATACATGGCGGGGGAAAAAATACTCTGTGGCGTTCAGTGTTGGCTCAAGCACGCGTGCCCAACGGCTGCAAAATATCTTATTGAGCATCGGCACCGATGCCCCACTGCTCTCAAGCTCTGCCACTGACTGGATGAACCTTCCGCGCCGGCCCGCTGTTGCTATCATTCAGGGGCACCTTCAAAGCGGTTTTCGCATACCTGGCGACAAGCTACTGTTTGTGTCTGAAAGCGATATCTTTGGAGAGCGTTCGTATCGCTCTGGCAATGCACCACGGATTAGCGCTAAGAAGCTCTTGAGCTCTCTATCGCTGCTAAAAGAGGGCGACTTTGTTGTTCACATAGATTACGGCGTCGGCCTGTACCAGGGCCTGAAACACATCTCGGTTGAGGGTGTGCTTGGTGACTTTCTGCACATCGATTACGCTGACAGCAGGCTCTATTTGCCCGCGCATCAGATCGGAAAAATTCAGAAGTTTGTTGCAACCGAGGGGCAAAAACCCCATGTCGACAAACTTAGCTCCACGCGCTGGGCTCGCACCAAGCAGAAGATCCGTGACTCGATTGTAACACTGGCCGGAGATCTCATTCGACTCTATGCCACCCGAAGCGTAGCGAAGGGGTGGCGTTACGAGCCCCAAGGTGCCGAGGATGAGCGTTTTGCAGATACGTTTCCTTATGATGAGACGCCCGACCAACGCAAAGCGATTGAAGAGACTCTTAGCGACCTCGCTGCCGACAGACCAATGGACCGCCTGGTTTGTGGAGACGTCGGATTTGGTAAAACTGAGGTCGCTATTCGCGCTGCCTTTAAGGCCACTCAACACGCCCGCCAAGTAGTAGTTCTAGTGCCCACTACGATCCTTGTCGAACAACACAAGAAAAACTTCCTTGAACGCTTCGCTGGCTATCCGGTGAAAATCGGCGCAGTCAGTCGCTTCTATCCGGCTGCAGACAACCAAAAGACCCTCGAAGCGGCGGCTCGCGGCGAGATTGATATTGTCATCGGAACCCACCGACTACTTCAGCACGACGTTCAGTTTCACGACCTCGGACTGCTTATTATCGACGAAGAGCACCGCTTCGGCGTTAAACAGAAAGAGCGCCTTCGTTCGTATCGCACTAATGTTGATGTACTAACACTCACAGCAACACCGATTCCTCGAACCCTTCATATGTCGCTTCTTGACATTCGAGACATCAGCCTGATTCACACAGCTCCTGTAGACCGCAAAGTGGTGCAAACCTACGTGGCCGAGCGAGACGACGCGCTCATTCGCGATGCAATAGTACGGGAGCTGCGCCGCGGCGGACAGGTGTTTTACATTCATAACAGGGTGCAAAATATCGGCCTAGT
>JBIKWG010000338.1:0-2559 GCA_044356425.1 Bdellovibrionota bacterium
TATTCGCGCTAAGGTTCAAGCAATCTGTTTGGCGGAGCTTACAGAAGCGTTATCGGCCGCGTCTGAAGAGAGTAAAGAGGAGTTCGCACGACAGACAGCTTACGCAATTAGCCAGAAAGTTGCTCATGAGTTAACAGAGGTGTTAGAGCGTCAGAGGGGAGTTGCTCAGGATGAGGATAGCGTCTATCCCTACCTCATCGTTTCACACACAATATCGAAGTAATACCCGCAGCCTTCATCGCAAGAGACGTTATGAATAGAGGCATCTTCGTTAGATCTGTTTCTGCAATTTTGGGGGCAACGTATAGTGTATCGTATGGAGTTTGGATTGCTATGGCAGATGATGTAAGTGGCAAAGGCAGCGATGCAGAGCTGAGGCAGAGGCTTTCGGGGCTTCAGTATCATGTGACGCAGCAGTGTGGCACTGAGCCGCCATTTAACAATGAATACTGGGATAATCATGAGCCGGGAATATACGTCGATGTAGTTTCAGGCGAGCCGCTCTTTAGTTCACTCGATAAGTTTGACTCTGGCACCGGGTGGCCAAGCTTTACCCAACCGATTACAAAGCGGGGTGTAACTGAGAAGCGCGACGCGTCGCACGGGATGGAGCGGGTTGAGGTGCGGAGCGCTAAAGCAGATTCGCATTTAGGTCACGTGTTCACCGATGGCCCTAAACCGAGCGGGCAGCGCTATTGCATCAACTCGGCTGCTCTAAGGTTTGTTCCGCTCGCGCAGCTTGAATCGCAGGGTTATGGCGAGTATCTGTCGCTATTCGGTCAGAGTGCTGCGGGGAAGGATCTCTCAGCAGGCGGGGCAGCCGAAGAGGTTGCTGTTTTAGCAGGGGGATGTTTCTGGGGGGTAGAAGAGCTGCTGCGTGCATGGCCCGGGGTAATCACAACTGAGGTTGGGTATACTGGGGGAGCCGTTGCAAATCCAACATATCCTGCCGTCTCTGCCGGAGTAACAGGGCACGCCGAGGCGGTAAGGGTGGTGTTCGACCCAAAGAGGCTCCAGTATGCTGACCTCCTTCGTTACTTTTTTCGCTTGCACGACCCAACGACTCTGAATCAGCAGGGTAATGATCGTGGCACACAGTATCGCTCGGTGATATTCACCGCATCTGACGAGCAGCGCAGAGTTGCAGAGCAGGTCCGCGCAGAGGTAAACGGGGCCGGTCGCTGGAAAGATCGCGTGGTAACTGAGATAGCATCAGCCTCAGCCTGGTATCCAGCTGAATCGTATCACCAAGATTATCTCCAGAAGAATCCTGGCGGATACACCTGTCATTATGTTCGCGACTGAGCATAGCGGTTGTCAATACGTCGGTACTCCCGAATTGCTAGCACAAGCACTGCTCGTTGTTGTGGGTGCGTTTAGCAGGTGTTAACTTTCTGTTTCTCTCTTCGGAACCTTGTGGTTGCGCCTGTGGTGCGTCTTTGAAGCAGTGAGCCTAGAGATCTATGCAGAGCTGTTTTCCTAACTCGTGAGTCGTAAGAGGATCTGCTTAGCAACCTGAGAGAAGAGCAGGGGAAGTTGGCCGGGCACGTTAGTGCCATAGAAGCGCCCTTGGGTTCTCTGGCCTAAGCTTGCCGGCCCAGTAACGCCGAGTGCTGAAGTGTATCCGATCGGCATGTTGGAATTTATATGGGGGTGGTCAGGGCAGTTCTGCTGATTTATGGCGACCGTCCCTTGTGTTGAGAAATCGTAGCGTCGTAAGAAGCCTGTTGGCCCAACGGTGTCAGGATCGAACGCAACTCGCGCCAGAAAGTTATCTTTTCGTACGAATGAATCGGCTGCATTCTGAAAAGGGTCAGGACAGCTCTGCACGTTGATGTCTGGATTGCCGAGTCCGATTGAAAATACCGTTGCCCCAAAAATTTGGCGTAGGTAATCGGCAGCCTCTATCGTGCAGTAGTAGGGTAGGTGATCAAAGGTAAGGGCTATCTCACCCGGCGCATTCGGGGATTCAAAGTTGGGCGGCACTCCCAACACTCCCGCTTGATATTGCGTGTTGGGGATGAAGAAGTTTTGCATGTTCGAAGATCCCCGCGCTGGTGTTAAACAGCCTGGGTTTCTGCCTGGTGGAACGGTAATAGAGCTATCGAGCGCTGCCTGAAAAAAAGGCTGTGAGGTGTCAGTGGCGGATTTGTTAAACCAGACATCGCCGCACGGCAAGTTTGCTGCGCCTTGGGCTGCTGCCGGCCGAAGCACCTGGTGCGTTGGGGTAAAATTAAAGAGAGAAGATCCAGCGGCGTTAACAAGTGGGGCTGGGCCGGTATAGGTTTCCGTGGAGGTGTTTCTTGAAATAGCCCACTCAAGCGCGAAGTGGTACCAATCGTTAGGCAGATTATTGGTGTTTATCGCTGTGTTGGCCGCGTCGGTCAAATTTTGAAACACGCCGCGCATCGCGTTAGGTGCACCATCAGAGAACAGCACAACAAAGGGGCGCATATCTTGTTGCTGAAGAGTAGGGTTAGCGCCCTGTAGTGCGGTAAAAAGGGTGTTAGTTTGCCCGATCGCTTGCGCAAAAGCATCACACGGATTGGTGTTGCTTGT
>JBIKWG010000118.1:0-8982 GCA_044356425.1 Bdellovibrionota bacterium
TTCAGTGCCGGTGCAGCAGCCAAATGTAACGCTGTGCCCTGCTTCGAGCCCTGATACCAACGGCAGTTCTGCTCCTCCCACACCTGCTCCGACCCCTGGAGGAGGCGATGGTGGAAGTGGCGGGCTTGATGATAGCGCCGGTGGTGAACCAGGCGGCACCGACAATGGTAATGATGGAACCATAGGAGGTAACGATCAGTCTGAGCATCAGACACCAGTAGACGCACCGACATTTGCTATGTGCACCGGTCAACAGAGCGGATACGGAAAGACAGTTGCAATCTCAGCTGCGCAACGTGCTCAAATTGTAAGAAAGATCGCCGGCACTTCGCAACTTTCTTTGCGAGATAGAGCATTTATTTCGGTGTTATCAACACGCCGGATGCCGATTGGAGCGGTGGTGAACGCGAGGCTTTCAGATGTGAATCTGACCAAGCGAACGCTTACGGTAACGTTGAAGCCAGGCGGCACCCAGCGTACGCTGCGGTTGACGCGCTTAACAGCCAAGCGCTTGAATGACTATATCGCGGCTATGAGCGGTGCTCACCTGCCAGTTGCACCGCTCTTTGTGAAGGGCTCTGCGAAGACGGGCAAGCTCATGATTGATAGAGCTGCATGTGTGTCAGATCTGACTCGTATCATCTTTAAGCGAGCTGCGAGTGCAGCGATTCCATTCAAGGCTCTGTTAGCCAAGCAGACTTCTAAGTAAGCTAAAAACACGGCAGCACAGGGTAAAACCCGGTGCTGCCGTGAAGAGTGCCGAAGTGCTTTTTGCGTCTGAGCGATAGAGCTGATAGCGTATCCCCTGGATGCGATATTTAAACTCATTCATAGCAGTGCTCGCGCTGCTTTCGATATCTGTAACAGTAGCGCTTCGTCTTTTCGCTACTGAGCAGGGCGCCTTTGTATACTATCCCGTGGTAACGGCAGTAGTTTTTGGAGGTGGCGTCCTTGTTGTTAGGTTGGCAGCAGGCATGCTGCGCGGTGAATTCGGGTCTGACCTCTTAGCAGGTATCTCAATCGTTACCTCTGTATTTCTCGGTGAGTACCTTGCAGGGGCACTTGTAGTATTGATGCTTTCTGGTGGGTCGGCTCTTGAGGAATATGCGATGCGGCGGGCATCATCTGTGTTAGATGCGCTGGCGAAGCGTATGCCGTTACGTGCCCATCGTCGTGACGGCTACTCCATGACGGACATTGCTGTCGAGCAAATCAAACGGGGTGATGAGCTAGTTATCTTGCCACATGAGTTGTGTCCAGTTGATGGCAAAGTTCTTGAGGGGCACAGCTCAATGGACGAGTCTTACTTAACCGGAGAACCATATCGAATATCCAAGACTCCGGGGTGTGAGGTGATTTCAGGGGCAGTAAACGGTGAGGGAGCGCTCGTCATCACAGCCAGTCGAGAGGCTCGAGACTCACGGTATGCGCGTATCATGAAAGTAATGGATGCTTCAAGGCAGCGTCGGCCGCGGATGCGGCGTCTCGCTGATCGTTTGGGAGCCGTCTATACACCGATTGCTATCGTTGTTGCCGTAGTTGCTTGGTGTGTAACAGGTGAGCCTCTACGATTTCTTGCGGTGCTGGTGGTGGCGACTCCGTGTCCGCTTATTATAGCAATTCCAGTCGCTATTATTGGTGCTATATCTTGGTGTGCTAAGCGTGGGGTGATAATTAGGGACCCGATCGTTCTTGAACGTGCGCATACCTGTGACGTGCTTATTACAGATAAGACAGGTACGCTCACTATTGGCGAACCTGTGCTGGTCTCGATTGAGACAAAGCATCGCTCTCGCGAGGAGGTTCTTCAGATTGTTGCAAGTGTTGAGCAATTTTCTAAGCATCCACTTGCGCAACCGATTTTAGAAGCGGCCAAACGTGAGCAGATTGCGCTGAGCGAGGTCAGTGAAGTAAGAGAAAAGCCGGGTGAGGGCCTGCGGGCGCAAGTTAACGGACGCTCAGTGCTTATTACCAGCCGTCGTATGCTGCCTGCTGAACAGTCAGGCGAATTCGACACGAGTGCAAGTGGTCTTGAATGCGTGGTGTTACTCGACGACCACATTGAAGCTCTCTTCCGGTTCCGTGATGAGCCGCGTCCCGACAGCAAACCATTTGTGTCGCATCTTGGGTCATCTCATGGATTCAGGCACGTAATCCTTCTATCTGGGGACAGAGATCAGGAGGTGCAGTACCTAGCGCAGCAGATGGGAATAGCTCGGATTTTTTCAGGAAAGTCGCCAGAAGAGAAGGTAGAGATAGTTAGAGCAGAGACCATGCATTCGCAAACGCTTTATCTTGGAGATGGGATTAATGACGCTCCAGCTCTAACTACCGCAACAGTTGGCATCGCATTCGGCCCGCGGTCTGACATTACAACTGAGGCTGCAGGGGCAGTTATTTTGGAGCCCTCGCTAAGAAAAGTCGATCAGTTGCTCCACATAAGCAACCACTTACGTGCTGTAGCATTACAGAGTGCCATAGGCGGGATGGCTTTGAGCGTGGTGGGTATGCTGTTTGCTGCTGCTGGACTTCTGCCGCCGGTATGGGGTGCAGTTGCTCAGGAGATTATTGATCTAGCGGCCGTCGGCAATGCGTTGCGGGCCTCGACTTTGGGGGCTAAGCAGAGCAATCATATTTAGGGAAGCGCGCCCCGAAGTCCGATTTTCGTAGCTGGCAGGGGCTTCGCCGCGCTTGCTTGCAAAGGGCTCGCCTATTTATTTGCTTGGCATAGAGCTTGAACTAGAGCTAAGAGCATTAGGTAGCCCGCGCCAATTACGCACAAAGGTCACCGACAGAGCAACGATTTTACAAGGTCAAATACATGAACGTAGGTTTGGTAGTCAGATATCTTGCTGTTACAGCTTTAGTTTTGACTCTTGGTGGTCGCGTATCGCACGCGGTTCCCACCGATTTTGATAGCGATGGTACCTCAGACATCGTAACCATCAAGATTGGCAGCGACAAGAAATTGGCATGGACTGCCAAACTTTCGACAAATGGTGAGACCCAGGATCTCGGGACTTTGGGAACAGAGGGAGACCATGTGGCGATGGCCCAATGGTTTACAGGTGGCACACAGATCGGAGTAGTCTCTCTTGTTGAAAAGACCGGAAAAATTCGGTGGGCCATCAGAAAGAGTGATGGCACTACTCTCAGAAAAACATTCGGCCAGCGGGGCGACCTGGTTGTATCAGGGGCAGATTTTAATGGGAATGGGACAACGGATGCGGCGGTTGCGCGCATAAAAGACGGCCAGGTTCGCTGGGAAATTTGGTACGACATGTTTGCTGCATCCGAAGCAAATAAGGTGTCTTTTGTTTTTGGTAAGAATGGTGATCGTGCTTTTTTTGCTCGCGTTGGCAGTGATGCAGTTGATTGGGTGGGAGTTGTCCGAAAAGGTAGTGGAACTAAGTCTATTGCTCGTATGCGCAATTTGGTAACGAATGAAATAAAACAATTTACACGACTTCCTGGCTTCGCAAGTGTGGATGATCGTCCACGTGCGTTCCCCATTCGTCAGGACTCAGGACCAGATCTCTTGGGTTTTGGGGTCAAGAGTTCGGACTCGACTGCTATTCGAGTGTATCGCTTTAATGGAACTTCTGTTGGAAGAGCTGATTTTGATGGAGCAGGAACTCCAGTTGTTGGTCAGTTTTTAGACACAGCTGGCTTTGAGGTTGCGTTTATTGGGGATGACGATGCAGGAGTCTTTAACGCTATTGAGGCGCAGATAAATGCGATAGACCCATCTGACGACGTGCCGGTTGATGAGATAAATATTAATACAGTGGGTCAGATAGAAACGCCCAATTCTGATGAAGGCGATTCTGGCGGGGGCTCAGGAGGCGGGTCAACTGGATGTTCTCAGACCGTTGCTTGGCCATCAAGTCATATCTACAAGATTCGCGGCTCAGAGCACTTCTCACCTGGTGACGTACGGCGCAATACGGTCGGCGTTGTGTTACGTAATGGCGCTCGTGGCCCCTTTCCAAGCTGCGTAGAAGCTATCACGCGCTCGGGACAGGTTGTTGCCAAACTAGGACTGTATGCGCGTAATGATGGGTGGGCTGCGCGGTATTATGCTGGCTGGGGGTGTGGAACAGGCACAGCAGTGAACGGTTCCGCGCTGGCATCGCGGGCGAGTCAAGCCAGTGGCAGTAGTTCAGTTTATATGAAATTCGATGGTGTATGTTACGGTCCCATCGACCCGTCACGGTGCATCGGCAGTTCGCAATGCTGATGTATGTAGCGCACGTAAAGGGAGATTTGTTACGTTAGCGGCATAGCTCCGACTACAACAATTGTCGCTTATCTTTGCTAATGCGGGGCATTATCAAGGGCAGTTACTAAATTCTCTAACCGGCCTGAACGAGTTGGATGTGAATAGAAGACTGCAACCTCAAGAATGAGGGCCGACTTTTCTGCCGCATTCAATCCCGGCGATGTTTGCTCTTGGAATATCTCTACATACCGCGTAGCAAGTTCAATCATACGCCGATCAAGCTTTTCAGCTTGCTTTGCACTAACTGGCTGGCGCGTCAACGTTCTTGCTGCCACGCTTTGACGATTGGGGGCGTCGCTGTGTGATGAAAAATCGGGCGGACCACCATCAGCCACCGCAGCGTCCTGTGCCGCCGGAACCTGATTAAAAAGAGTTTTTTTCTGAGGCTCACTAGGAGAAGATGCAGTGCCTGCACCTATTCTTCTTGATTGATATTTCGCTAATCCCTGCGCAGAACCCATAACCACCTCTTGGGTTTGTAATTTTATTTCCTATAGACTGACTTCGGCGCTTCAGCAGAAACCTGTATGATTGGCGGCGGTTTTTAGTTGGGGGTCCAATAAATAGGTGGTTAGCCACCAATCGTTTAGGGTCATATATCAGCAGCCGACGGCTCATACATGAGTGGTTGTTATCGATGTGGTCTTTCAGAAGGTAGCTCAGATCGGCTGTGTGAAACGTGTTACAGCATGCGTTTTCATCGTGGCTTAGAGGTAGTAGCAGCGCCCTCAGGGCAGGAGGTTGCAGGGATTGATTTATCTTCCAGAGGACAAGGAGCAGTGGTAGCAGGTGGCGCCCTGGTGTATGCGGTAGTAGTGGGATTTTTTGCAGTGACCATGGGGCGGCCGGTTGTTTCTAAGGAACAAACTCGCTTTGAGATTATTCTTGATAAAGAGGCAGTTCAGGTGGTGGAGCACAGCCGTTCGTTTGGACCGGTTACTCTATCAGGTCGCGCCTTGGATGAAAAAGTTGCGGCAAGCGCACAGGTTGCACGCCGACGGTGAGGGGTAACGCATCTCTTTTAACAGTAGCTTACATAGGTTCTACAGGTAAAATTTCTTAGCTGCCGTGACGTAAGGTTATAGCCATGTAAAGACAGCGCGCGTGACAGAGGTGGAATAAAGGCAAATTAGTATGGCGACTAGCTCAGAGACCAGTTTTTTTAGTGGGCACGATAGCGTTCGGTCGGCTGACGAGGTTATACGACGATACATTCGCGAGACCCCGCTAGAGGCTTCTCCTTCTCTAGCGTCTGGCACCGGTAGCGTCTGGCTCAAGCTAGAAAACCAACAGATAACTGGGTCGTTCAAAGCCCGGGGTGCGCTCAGTAAAATGTTGAGTCTTAGTGAGGCAGATAAAGCAAGGGGAGTTATAGCCTGTTCGGCGGGTAATCACGGAATCGCTGTTGCTTATGCCTCTCAGGTATGTGGTGTTCAAAGCACTATTATCGTGCCCACGACTATCGATCGGCAGCGGCAGCGAGATTTAGAGCGCTTTGATATCGAGCTACGGTTGGTCGGGGCAAATTATGCAGAAGCTGAGAGCGCAGCCATAGCAGAGGTTGAGCAGCAGGGCGCAACCTTTATCTCGCCCTACAACGATTCGAGCATTATCGCAGGGCAGGGCACGATCGGGCTTGAGCTTATTCAACAGCTTCCGGAGATCGATATTGTTGTGGTGGCTGTAGGTGGCGGGGGGCTTGTGGCAGGAGTAGGAGCCTATCTTAAATCACTTAAGCCACAGATTGTAGTCATAGGTGTTTCGCCTGTGAACTCAGCGATGATGTTTGATGCAGTTTCAGATACACCCGCGGAATTTTCGGCCGATCTACCAACACTTTCAGATAGCACCGCTGGGCCTATCCAAGAGGGATCCATGACTATTTCGCTGTGTAAAGCGGTGGTAGATCAATGGGTTTTAGTTGAGGAAGAAGACATTCGGGCTGCTATGCGTTACCTATTTTATGAGCATCGTCTCGTTGTTGAGGGAGCAGGTGCCCTCGCAGTCGCTGCCTGTATGAAGGAGCAGCAGCGCTTTAAAGATGCAAATGCTGCGCTTGTTGTCTGCGGAGGTAATATCGATCCGAAGAAGTTTCTGGGATTGGTTGGCAATCCAAGACGGTGAAGCGCTAATGCGTTGTTTATAGGGAAGGTATCTCACCTCAGATGCTTGGCAAGAATCTGGATACTACAAGATCTCTCGTGCAACGATAATTCTCTGGATCTGGTTGGTGCCCTCAACGATCTGCAGCATCTTTGCTTCTCGCATTAGCCGCTCTACCTGATACTCTTTGATATATCCAGCTCCACCGAGTAGCTGCACAGCCTGTATGGTAACTTCCATAGCTGTGTCTGTCGCAAAGCACTTTGCTGTGGCAGATGAGAGTCGTGACGCATCGGTTGTCTTAGTGCCTTTTCGCTCAAGATCTATGGTGTCAGCGGCATGTTGTGTCAGCAGGCGGGCAGCTTCGGTTTTAATAAACATGTCTGCAACCATAAACTGAAGTCCCTGAAAGTCTGCCAGCGGTTTGCCGAACTGGCTTCGCTCGCGCAGATGTCGCTTGCTTGCCTCAATCGCTGCCAGCGATAGTCCGTTTGCGCATGCTGCGATATTGACCCGTCCGCTAGCAAGTCCTGACAAGGCTACCTTAAATCCCTGATGCAATAAGCCAACAACATCGGATGAAGGGACGCGTACACCGTCCAACGTAAGCGATGCTATCGGGGATAGTTCACACCCCATTTTACGTTCAGGTTTTGAGATTGAGAGGCCGGGTGCAGATGCAGGGACAAGGAAGGCCGAGATCGAAGAATGCTGCAAGCTCTCGGTAGAAGCACTTTTTGTGCGTGCAAATACCAGATATATATCTGCAAATCCAGCGCTGGTGATGTAGCACTTCTCGCCACGAAGAATGAAGCCATCTTCGGTGGGTGTTGCTTCTGTTACTAGAGCTGCAGCGTCTGAGCCAGCGCCAGGTTCTGTGAGAGCAAATGCGGCCAGCAGTTCGCCTGACGCCAGCCTTGGAAGTAGGCGCTGATGCTGGTCGGCAGTACCGTGTCGGCTGATCAGTGAGCACACCATTGCGTGGACAGAGATGAAGATTGCAGGGCTTAGGTCGTAGCGGGCAATCACCTCAAAAATCGCAGCAGTTGTCGCTGCACTAGCCGCCATGCCGCCATACTGCTCCGGCACTGCAAGGCCGCCAAGACCAGCATCACATAGGGCTTGGAAGAGCCCACGAGGGACAGTGTTGTAATAGGCTTCGTGTTGATACTTATGAATCTCTGCGGCACAGGCTCGATCAACTGTTTCAAGGATCAGAGGGTCTACTGTGTCTGAAGTCATAGTTGAAATGGCTTTTTGTACACGGTTGTTCCCTTTCATGGCGCATTCAGCGGGAATGCGGATGGCTTTTTACATCCTTACCCTAGATTGTACCCCGTTTGGTCAGAATGAGTAGCAGATTTTTTTGCTTAGCTGTTGTGTGGTGTGACTGGCAGTATAATGCACAGGCGCCGAGCACTATCGACATTCTCTAGCTCCGAGCGGATAGTTTCGCTCGCATGGCTGAGAGCCTCAGCGTGTTTAAATACAGTGGCCGCAAGCTCCTCCAGGCAGTCGAGGTAATCAAACTCGTTCTGAATAAGTCCCTGATGTAATGGCGCCGAACCCCATAACGGGTTAATAAATGGATTCAAGCCTGCAGGGTTACGCAGCTGATCGCGGCGCTTTTTGAGAAGTCCTGAGATGTTTACCCAAAAAGAGTAGTCTCGTTGGTCATCTAAACCCTTTCCTGAGCGCCATAAAAAAACATTACGTTCGGTCTCAGCCAGGAACCAGAAAGGGGTACACGGATGGTCGCTTGAGCCGAGGAGATCGCGCTTTCTGAGCTCAGTTTCCACTGTTTTAAGAACTCCAAGAAGTACGGATCCCGGCGGGATAAGTTCAGGATTGGTGCGCAACTTCTGCGTAGTGTTCACAGGGGTGTTTCTTCGTATGCGTGCCAAAGCCATTGATATCCTTGCAAGAGTAGTCGCGAGGGAACCTCAAGATGCCTTCGGTCTGAGCCGACGTGGGGAGGGTTGCAAAACTTAGGCCAGGTATGCGGTTATGCTCGGATGAGCGATGCCCACCAGCCGGTGAGCAATACAGCCATGCGATTGAACTTCTACCCTCATTTGTATAGATTCTCATCTTCTAATCGGCTGTTTCTATTCTTTTAGTATTTTCGAGATGTATGTCTTCAATCGGCCATAAGCCGCAAACCAAGCCCTCTCTCCGCATCTGTCACGTGGCAGATGTACATCTGGGTTACCGCCGTTACAACAAGCTATCCAAGTCAGGAATTAACCAACGGGAGGTGGATGTCAATCTCGCCTTTCAGGAAGTTGTGCGGCGCATCATTTTGCTAAAACCAGATGTACCAATAATTGCAGGCGATCTCTTCCATGCGGTTCGGCCCTCCAATTCAATTGTTACGTTTTGTTTCCGACAGCTGAGAAGACTAGCGCGAGAAACTCAAGCCCCGGTGATTCTTGTAGGTGGTAATCATGAAACACCAAAGCGTGTTGATACAGGTTCGGTCTTGCAGCTTTTTGGAGAGATTGAAGGGGTGCATGTTGCTGACTCAAAACTTGAAGTTTTTTCCTTTGTAGAGAAAGGATTCGCAATAACATGTCTTCCCCATGCCGCTTTAGTTG
>JBIKWG010000339.1:0-2547 GCA_044356425.1 Bdellovibrionota bacterium
TAAAAGCTGGTCAAAAAGTTACTCTACTCTTCCGCCAGGGCCGCTTGGAAGCAACCGCTTCGGGCACGGCCCTTGAGAATGCGGCCGCGGATCAAGAGATAAAAGTTCGCAATGAGGGGTCCAAAAAAATCGTTGTAGGCCGTGCAATAGAGCCGGGAATCGTCGCAGTTGGGGGGCAATAGAGATGAAAATCGATAAGCGCTCTGTAATTCTGGCAACTCTAGCGTGTTCGAGCTGCATGGCTCCACACACACCCGACCCGTACGTTCCTGCCATGCGTTATTCAGAGACGGCACCGTCGCCGGCTAGTCGTGGTCTCTCTTGGCAGGGTGCTGTGTATGAGGATGAGGATCAAGGAAAAGCCCAGCTCCGTTTGGTCACTGCTAGTACTCGTGGTAGCCAGCAAGGCCCAAAGCTGCGCATGGTAGCCACTACTCCTAACGGCGATCGCGATGCTGGTCTTGGTTCGGATGTTCAGGTGATGCGCAGCAGTGAGCGATTGCCGTTAGCATATAAGGGTCCCCTTGAGTTGGGAGATCCAGGAGTTACTTCCTCATTGTGGCGTGAGAGTCGGGCCGGGAACGATGTATTTCGTGACTTTCGAGCCTTTCAGCCAATGGATTTGATTAGCATCATCGTTGATGAAAACTCTCGTGGAATGCACGATGCTGATACCGAGGTAAAGTCAAAGAGTGAGGTATTGACAGCGATTGAGAATTTTCTTGGGTTAGAGGCCCAAACAAAAGAGTGGAATAATCCACCGAATCTTTCAAGCCTCATCAAAGCACAAACCAAGAATGATTTTAAGGGCGAGGGCCTCACGCAACGTTTGGCACAATTAAATGCGAGATTGTCGGCGGTAGTCGTTGAGGTGTTGCCATCTGGACTTCTTCGAATTGAGGGCGAGAAGATCATCTCGGTAAATAATGAAGAGCAGGTAATGGTTATATCGGGGCTAGTACGTCAGCGCGACGTGTCTTCAGACAATGAGGTCTTGTCTTCAAAGATAGCTCAGATGCGTATCGACTATTACGGTAAGGGTGTGATTGGAGCCGCGCAGTATGGTGGCTGGCTCGGAAGACTGTTGAGGTTTGTGTGGCCGTTCTAATGGTGAAGCTGATGCAAAGGTTTATTCTTATCGTAACTTGTATTCTTGGAGTGCTTTCTCCGATGCAGGGCCAGTGCGCTCGTCTGAAGGATATCGCGGATATCGAAGGCGTGCGGGCTAATCAGCTGCTTGGATACGGCCTGGTAGTGGGCTTGAATGGCACCGGTGATGGAAAAGTTGATTTCACCCTTAAGAGTATCTCAAATATGCTTGAGAAGATGGGGGTGCGCGTTAATCCAAGAGACGTAAAGGTTAAGAACGTTGCGGCAGTTATGGTGACGGCAGACCTTCCTGCGTTTGCTCGTCCGGGCTCAAAGATTGATATCTCACTATCATCTTTGGGAGACGCTAAGAGCCTTCAGGGCGGAACGTTGCTATTCACCCCTATGAAGGGAGCTGATGGTAACACGTATGCAGTTGCTCAAGGGCAGGTGAACCTCGGTGGATTCTCAGTGAGCGAGGGCGGAGACTCAGCACAGAAAAATCATCCCACTGTAGCAATTATTCCAGAGGGGGCGATTGTAGAGCGCGCTATTCCGTTTGATCTGTTTCAATCGAAGAAGGTTCGGATTGTGTTGCGCGAGGCTGATTTTACGACTATGACGCGAGTTGTTGACGGCATCAATCGAAAGATGGGTCGACCGGTTGCGCTTGCAGTGGATTCAGCTTCGGTGGAGGTGCAATTTGACGGGAACATGCAGACAGACCCAGTTGGGCTCATGGCGATGCTCGAGCAGGTAGACATTCAGCAGGATGTTGGTGCTAAGGTAATCGTGAATGAGCGCACTGGCACAATTGTTATGGGCGAGAGAGTGACTATTAGCAAGGTTGCACTGGCGCATGGAAATCTGAATATCGCGGTGCGATCTGAAACTGGAGTGTCACAGCCAAATGCCCTGTCTCAGGGACAGACTGCGGCTGTTACCAATACAGACATAAATGTTGGCGAAGAGAATAACGCACTGCAGGTAGTTGGTGGAGAAGTCACTCTTGGTGATGTAGTAAAGGCACTCAATGCGCTCGGGGCCACCCCGCGAGATCTGATTTCGATATTTGCTGCATTGAAGAGAGCAGGGGCGCTCAATGCTGAGTTAGTTATTATGTAAGTGGATGTTTTATGGACAAGATTAAGTTGCTTGATTCCTCGACAGTGGCCCGAGCTGCCAAGCCACAGCAGCAGATGCCTGTGTCGCAGGACCCTAAAGCTGCGGCTCAGCAATTCGAGGCGATGATGGTTCAACAGCTGTTGCAGTCTATGTGGAGCACGGTGCCTAAGGGGGAGTTGCTTTCAGGAAGCAGCGAAGAGGGCCACTATCGGGATATGCTCAATGAGGCGCTCTCAACATCGATTGCCGAGGGGCGTGGAATAGGGATAAAAGAAGTTATTTTACGTGATCTTAATAAGTTAGAGAAAAAGAAGTAACCTTTTTTCAGGTTGC
>JBIKWG010000340.1:0-2543 GCA_044356425.1 Bdellovibrionota bacterium
ATCGCGGGTCAGGCTTTGCCCAACGATATCACTTAAGTTCTCAATTGAATCGCGACCAAGAGAGGTGCCGTTGATTCGATTCAGCTCGACGTCCTGTCCGCTCACAATTGCGCCTTTTTTAAGAGGGCGCGCAGCAACGGGCATGAGGCGCCATTCATCAGCGATAAGCCGCAGCTGAAAGCGGGCTTGGTCTGCGCCGGCAACTGAGCGGAAATCAGCACCAAAGTGGCCTGGATTTGTCGACTGCAGAGAAACTACCTCAACACCAAAGCTATCTGTAGGAATCCGCACCGGCTTATCAACCAAGAGCTTTCGAACTTCAACCTGTCGGCCGCTGGTTTCAAGAAACTTAGAGAGCGCCATCGATAGCTCATCCATCGACACCTCGCGAAAGGCGCGCGTTACGGTTATCTGCCGCGGCAGGGTGTATCGAATCGCATCAAGCTTCACTCCCTGATCGCGTAGTCGAGCTAACACCTCTGTACCATCGAGCGAAAGTCGCTCACCGGCGCGTGGGCTGGTGCCAAGCACTATCTGCTTGAGCTGAATGATCGACTCATCATCTTGTATCCGAGGCGAATCAATCTGGGCAACATCCGCCAGCTTGATAGTAGTATCGGTAACCACGGCATCCGCCCGCCCCTGAATAGTAATACCTGTTGCGCCCGACAACATCGGGGCAGCGTAAGCCACTCCCCAACTAATACAGCTCATGGTCATCAGTAGCACCGCTCTAAACGCTCTCATCTCACTACCTCTTTAAATTAATCGCCATAGAAAGCATCTCATCAGAAGTGGTTACTCCCTTCGATGATGCTTCGTAAGCACGTTGTGCAGTAATCATATTTACAACCTGCTCCACTACGCTCACATTGCTTGACTCAAGGTAGCCTTGGTTTAACCGCCCAAATCCTGCCTGAGAAAAAATGCCTGATATCGCCGTACCCGAAGCCTGAGTCTCTTCGTAAGCGTTTAATCCAACGGCACGCAGTCCAGCATTGTTTGCAAATCGAAAGCCCTGAATTTGCCCCACGTTCTGCAGATTTGCTGTGTTGGCCAGCTTTACGCTTATTGTTCCGTCTTGTGCTATAGTTACCCCAAGTGCCTCTGCTGGGATGTTTACTGCGGGTTGCAGCTGAAATCCGTCTGCTGTTACGAGCTGCCCCAACTCATTGAGTTGGAATGCTCCTGATCGTGTGTACATCAGCGCTCCATCGCCGGGTCGCAACACCTGGAAAAATCCATCTCCTTCGATTGCAACATCGAGCTGATTATTCGTTGAGGCCAGGTCACCCTGCGTAAATACTTTCTTTACCGCTGCTGTTTTAACTCCATGACCGATCTGAATACCGCTCGGATTCGTAGAGCTTTGAGACGTTGGAGCACCAGGCTCAACAACGTACTGATACATGAGGTCCTGAAAGTCCGCTCTGCTCTTCTTGTAACCATTAGTGTTAACGTTCGCCAGGTTGTTCGCCAGCACGTCGATGTTCGTTTGCTGTGCATTCATTCCAGTGGCTGCCGTGTACAGTGCTCGTATCATGAGGTGCCCTCTCTATCTCTCGAAGTAACTACGACGCTAATTTAGTCGTTGAAATCTGGTTTAATTGATCAATTGTCTGTGCTGCTTTAGTGTATGCCTCAAACGCGCGATTGGTCTGAATTAGGTCAATCATGCCTGTGATAGCCGACACGTTTGACATCTCAAGGGCTCGTGGTTCGAGCACAGCACTCGCCACCTGTGTTGGTTGCGCACCACCATCCTTGATTCGGAATCGTGCCCCTGCAACTCGCTCCAGAGTATCGGTCTTCTCAAACTTTACTACTTGCAAACGGCCAAAGGTTTGTCCCAGCGACCGAACGCTTCCATCTGATGAAATGCTTACGTCTGGTCCAGTAACGTTGATGGTGCCGCCGTCACCCTGAACCGGAAAGCCATCTGAGGTTACTAGATCGCCATTTTGATTTAAGGTGAAGTTACCTGCGCGCGTATACAGCGGACCGTCGGGCGTGTTGACCACGAAAAATTCATTTGCTGAACGGAGAGCCACGTCCAAAGGGTTAGCCGTATTGTGGATCGGTCCGAGAGAGAAATCGGTCTGTGCCTCAACAGCACCCACACCCTCCACCTGCGACGGATCTGTAGTCACCGAGCTCCCGCTATCAAAACCCAACATATGTGCAAGGGTGTCATCAAAGTCCTGCTTCTCGGGGACGATGAACTGCCCCTTGAAGCCAACCGTATTGATATTAGCCAGGTTATTACTCTGCACCTCCAGCTTGCGCATCTGGAGGATTCCCGCCGTTGCTGTTGCATAGGTAGCTGGATCCATGTGTTACCGAAGCTCCTATAGAGTTGTAGTTTGTCGACGAATAGATCCAAGCGCACCAAGCCGCGGATCGCCTGCTAGCGGTGCGCTCGACTCACGTGCCTTACGCTCTTCCTCATCGCGCTCAATTTCTATCATTTGAGACAGCATACGGACCTCTTCTTCAGGAAGGCGCGTCTGAGCAATTACCTGCTCCAGCTGCTGCCCTTGCTT
>JBIKWG010000119.1:0-8910 GCA_044356425.1 Bdellovibrionota bacterium
GTTTGGTGGCGAAGAGGTTGAGCTGAAAGAGCTTTCACCTCATGAGTGGGACTACATCGCGCTTGGGCATGTGCACATTCAACGCCCCGTGGCGCTCAATGCTGCCTATTCTGGGGCGATTGAGCATACGTCGAACAATATATGGAGTGAGGCAACGCAGCCCAAAGGTTTTCTGGAGGTATCGCTTCCCTCTGGTAAGAGAACCTTCCATCCTCTTACTTCGCCTCGAGAGGTTGCTGTGCTAGAGCCGATTGATGCGGAGCCTCTTGACCCACAGGAGCTGACGAACATCATTATTGAGCGAGGCAACAGTATTGCTGGTGGGCTTGATGGTAAGATTGTGCGAATGGAGATTCGTAATATTACCCGTGAGACGTATCGCAATCTCGGGCATAAGGAGCTGCGCGAGTTGCGGGCCAAGGCGCTCAATTTTACCCTTGATATTTCATTCGCTGCCCAAGCTGGGGTTACATCAACTGTTCAGCAGCCAGGCAAGGGTCTGCTCAAAGATCAGCTTCTTGAGTTCAGTAAAAACACCGAAGTTCCCGGGATATCATCTGAAGAACTGTTGGGAATGCTGGAGTCCTATCTTATGAAGCTAGAGGCGGAACATGAAGCTTCGTAGCGTATCTCTGCAGCTCTTCCGACAGCATATAGCGACGACGGTGGCATTTCCTGATGGCTTGATAGGTGTCATAGGCACAAATGGGTCAGGTAAAACCACCATAGTCGAAGCGATAGGTTTTGCCTTGTTCGGCTCTCGCGCGCTGCGCGGGCGGATCGAAGATGTGCGCACCCGAACTGCACCAACAAAAAGTGGCCGCGCGAAGAAAGAGAGTGAGCTACGGGTGACGTTATCGCTGGAACATGAAGATACAATCTATCGTATTGAGCGGACACTCACGGATGCTTCTCTCTTCGTCGGAGGCGAGGCAGAGGCAGTTGCTTCGGGGAATCGGGATGTATCATCGAAGATTTCCTCTTTAATCGCGATGAACTACGAAGAGTTCCTTGCTACGTACTGCACTGAGCAAAAGGGTCTTGAGTTTCTGAGTGGTAAAAAGGGAGCTACCGAGCGTGAGAAGTTTATTGTTCGCATGATGGGTTATGACCGCCTTGAACACCTCCAAGAGATATTGCGGGCAGATCGTAAAGAAAAGCGCGTTGCCGTATCTGCTGTTGAGACGAGCCTTGGGACGAGAGAAGAGCTAGAGCAGAGGTTGGACATAGAGAAGGAAGAGCTTGCTGCAACCCGCGAAAAGCACGATGAGGCAAACAGGACGCTACAGAAGGCAGAGGCAGATTTCTCAGTATTGCGTGCCCGAATCTTGAAGCTTGAAGAGCTGCGGGCGGGCTTTCTGCGTGAACGAGAGGGCTATCAAGCGCTTGTTGTGCGCGTTGAAGAGCGTGAGCGGCGTTTGCGCGCACTTGCTGATGGAAAAGTAGTTACTGAAGATCAGTTAGCTCGAGCACTAAGGCCGCTTGGCGGCGGAAATTCTCTTGAGGAGTCGCTCTTAATGCTTAAGGCTCGATTGACTCAAGATAGAGATAAGCTTGCGCAGCTTGATGAAGCCAAACGAGCAACAGAAGCGGTGCAACGAGAACGTCTCGTTCAGGCGCAGGCCGAGAGTGATGCTATTAAGCGCCAGCTTGAAACGTTCAAGGCGCGGTCAGCCAAAGTAGGCGAGCTGAAGCCAGGAAGCGAGTGCCCAACTTGTGGTCAAGAGCTTGGAGAGTCATTTCAGGGAGTCAAGCAGCACTTTGCAAAAGAGCAGCAAGAGCTTGAGAAGCGACTTAAAGATATTTCACGTGTAATCACAGAGCGCTCTGTTGAGCCAGAGGATGTAGTCACTTTTGTTGTGCAACGCAAAGAGCTTGAGCAGGCTTTGCAACACACTGAAGCAAAGCTCAGTGATCTCCAGTCATGTATCCAGCTTCAGGCAAAGCTTACCGATATTGAGCGAGAGCGCGTCTCTCTTAATACAGATATGGGCGAGCTTAAAGGAAACCTCTCGCGCGCGGCGGAGCGCATGCAGCAGATACGTTTCTCTGAGGAGGAGTATTTAAAAGAAAAGGGTGCTTTTGATGCCGCGCAGCGGCTTGTTGAGGTCTCTCGGTTGCAGCGCGTTCGCTTAGAGGGGCAGGTAAACACCAATGAGGCTATGGTAAAGCGCTCGCACGATGAGCTCGTGCGATTTGATGAGCGCCGCATTGAGCTTGACAGATCGCGCAAAGAGGTCCGTTTGCTCGATGAATGTGACCGGCTGGTTACTGAGTTTCGAAAATCAGTTAACTCATCTCTTCGTCCCCGTATGGCCGAGCTTGCGAGTGAGTACCTAGCCGATTTAACTGATGGACGTTATTCTGCTGTTGAACTAGAAGATGATTTCACGCCGACTGTGCTCGAGGATGGAGAGGCAAAGCGGGTCATCAGCGGTGGAGAAGAAGATATTTTGAACCTCTGCATGCGTATCTCGCTTTCTCACATGTTAGCAGAGCGCGCAGGCCAACATTTCTCGCTGTTGATGCTTGATGAGGTTTTTGGATCGCTTGATGATCTTCGTCGAAGCAATGTGCTTGCTCTTCTTGAAAAGTTGCGAAATCGATTCGAGCAGATAATCATCATCACACATCTCGACGACATTAAAGATGGCGTTCAACACCTGATTCAGGTGGAGTATGACGAAGCTGCTGGTGCGGCTACCATTTACAGTTCTGGGGATAGCTTGGCTGAATCTGGTGAAGAAGTCGTTAATATCTAACGGTTGGGAATGTAGGAATGTGAGGTGAGCAG
Organism: Bdellovibrionota bacterium; assembly: GCA_044356425.1. GTDB lineage: Bacteria > Bdellovibrionota_C > UBA2361 > UBA2361 > OMII01 > OMII01. The sequence continues at coordinate 2,795 of JBIKWG010000119.1, forward strand.
ATGAGTTCTGAGACTATTTTTAGCAAGATTATTCGGCGCGAGATTCCCGCAACAATTGTCTATGAAACCGAGAGGATTCTAGCGTTTCGCGATATTCAGCCGGTGGCACCAGTGCATATCTTGATTATTCCGAAGGCGCCGATTGTGAGTCTTGCTGAAGCAAACGTAGAGCACGCTACGTTGCTGGGCGAGTTGCTGTTTGCTGCGGCAGAGATAGCGCGACAGGAGGGGCTCGAAGAGGACGGTTATCGGGTGGTGACGAATATTGGTAAGAACGGTGGTCAGACGGTATTCCACCTGCATCTTCATCTGTTGGGTGGACGGACCTGTGAGTGGCCGCCCGGATAGCCCACTTCCTCTCAGAGACCGCGCGGTGCTCGCTGTCTAATTTTGCTGGGTGTTTCGAGGGCTATCCTGGCATTCGGTTCCCAAAATTTATTTTAGAGGGGTTCAGTTGAATGAATCCAGCTCGAAGAAATCACTTCTAGCGTGTCTCAGAGAGTACGCGATGATGGTTTAATTAAGTGTCCCTAGCATTCCGAATGCAATTAAGGCATCTAGCTTCAGCAGTTCATTCTTGTGCGGTTGGTTTAGATGAATCCGACCTAGAAGGACGAGCGAAGGCTGCACGCATGGGTTCCATCGAGCTTGTATGAGTATCTGAAGGCTTAGCTACAATCATTCTGTAGCGTCACTCAATTAAACCATTGTACGCAACAGTAAAGAGTGGTGGTTTGTAGGTGCCCGGCGGAAATTCGACAGTAAGATCTCCAGCGCGGTACCGCTTTGAGCAGGCTTTATATTCAAAATACGTGTTGAAGTACCATGCATCTCCCACCGAGCGTCGTTGTAGGTCGTTGGCATAGGTACGAGGTCTTGTGTCGCATGGCCCGCTCTTTTTTGTCTTTTTGGGTTTTGCTCCGGGTTCTGTCTTTTTGAGCAACTCAGGTCCAGCCGCTGGCTTTCCATTTCTGGCTTTTAATATTGCAGCCGTATGTTCCCTTAATTTCTTGCGCATGGTGGCGGCATAATCAGCCTGTGAGAGGTGTTCGTACCCGGGGAGCCGCTCGTACTTTAGCGTGTAAAGCTCGGTAAAATCCTCGATAGAGACATTTTGATTCCAGCGCTTAGCGTCGTTGTATTCCTTCCAACGGACGACCTTACAAGTGCGCTCCCTGCCCATAATTGCGTCTTCAAAGCAATTATACCCCGGATAATCGCCTATATCATCGACTAATCCGTCGTTAACCGCCTGTAGTACGGTGTAAAAAAATCTGGCCTCTATGTCTGGTGGGGCGACTATGTACTCTGCTGAGTAGCGGCGGGCCCAGAGAGGTCCTCCTGGGTAGTTAGGCTGGTATCGAGGCACCGCTCTTGCTACAGATGAGTTGAAGTCGCGCATGAAATGAGCTCGGTTCGCATCGGGGAATCGTGCTGTATTGTGGATGTGGTTACCCTCAATCGCCATGGCGTAGAGCTTAACGTCGTAGCGTGTGGTGTAGCGAGCAGCATAGCCCAGGATGGCCTCCTCAAGTTCATTATTGTTGATCAGCCAGAGCTGAGAGTTGCGGGAGCGTGTAGTTTGAAATGATGCAACGTTTTTGCATTCGATGCGTGGATGATATGACATATGCTTATACCCCGTGGGCAAAATTATAGATAACCATCCCCGCCTGAAGCGCTTTCGAGTCGCTGATTCGGCGGGTTTTCACTTAGTAGTTCGCCCAAACGTGATAAGAGTTGCGTATCGTGGCAATCACTTGATGATTCGTGCGGAAATAGTGAGCAAACGTGGGGAGGTTCTCTGCGCGCGGCCTCTGAGACAAATTGGGACAAGTTCTCTGCGCGCGGCCTCTGAGACAAATTGGGACAAACGCGCGGTCTCTGAGAGAATGTGTAGGAGGAGGCATCGTAAAAAGACAGCCACCATTGATTTCTCACCAGAGCCGCGTAATATGATGGCCCAGTTGAAGAAGTGGTCAGTCGCTTCAAATGCCACAACGCTGCTTTTAGAATGGGCACTCGAGATGAGCAAAAAATTTAAATCGTTATCTTCCAACCTTAAGAAGTTTATTGTTCCTGAGGCAGCAGCGACCTCAAAAGAGACTCTCTCAAAATTAGTAAAGGGCCAGAAGTCTCCTGTTTCGCGTTATGCTGAGTTGACCCTCAAGCACTGCAATGGCGGAAGCACCCTGCAAGCCGCTGAATGGCTCAAGGAACACCTCGACAACGGTGGTAAGTTAGTTGTCACGATCTCGGGCGCTCTCAGCTCATTCCAAGTAGGGGTGATGCTGTCAGAGTTGATTCGGCAAGATAAAGTGCACTTGATATCAGCAACCGCGGCAAATCATGAAGAGTCATTCTATCGATACGTTGCCCATTCGCACTACGCATACATTCCACGCTACACTGAGCTGACCCCAGTTCAAGAGGCAGAGCTGCGTGATGCTGGATTACGACGGATTACTGATACGTTTTTACCAGAAGATGAGAGCGTTCGTATTATGGAGCCACATCTCCTGAAGATGTGGAAGAAGGCTCAAAAAGAGGGAACGAGATACTTTCCACATGAATACTTTCGCCGCCTCTATGCTGAGAAGCTAATTAAGCCGGATGCCTCCGCCAACCCAGAAGATTGCTGGACCTATGCTGCCTATCAGAAGAACATCCCAATCGTTATTCCAGGTTTCGAAGATTCAACGATGGGTAACATCTTTGCAAGCTACACCTACAACGGAAAATATCGTCAAAAAAAAGAGCTCGTGCTCGACCAAAATATCATGAAGAGTGGTCTCGAGTATTTCACTTTTATGTATGACTGGTACCTCGATAATAGCAAGAAGAGCCCTATCGCATTTCTGCAGCTAGGTGGTGGAATTGCAGCAGACTTTCCGATCTGTGCAGTTCCCTCGATTAAGCACGATTTAGAAATGCACAAAGTGCGCGATTGGGCGGGTTTTATCGAAATTGGCTCGTCGCCGATGTCGTATGGTTCATATTCCGGTGCTGGAGGTAAAGAGAAGATAACTTGGGATAAGTTATCAACTTCAAGCTACTATCAGGTAATTCAGAGTGATGTGACGGTTGTATTCCCGTGGATAGCAGCGGTGCTGCTTGACCTATAGGTGTAGGTTAAGCATGGGTCGTGTATTTTTCCAGGCTTTGCTGGTCAGCTGATTGCAACAGTTCACGGCTGTTTGTAGCTGTCGGCTTCAGTGTGCGATGTGGTTTTTTGAATACGTGAGCCTCATAAAGATGCCTGGTAACTAGGCTAGGTATGTTTGATTACCCGCTTGGCAGATAGTAGTTTTGAATTCTGAGGTGGCAGATGGCTGGACAACCACAGAACGCAAATGACGCGTGCCTTCGAGCTTACGCGCTTAAACTTCAGGCGCAGGCGTTAGCGTGCCCAGGGTGTGGGGAGAGCCCAGACGAGCTCTCGGACCTGGCGCGGTGTACAATCAAGTCTAGCCTCCATGCTTTGACACTAGTTCAGAGGTCCTCCCTCAACAGCTTCTTTGAGCCGCTTATCAGAGATGCGCATTTCGGCTATGTGCTTTTTGGCTCCAAGCCGATGGCTCTTGGAAGTTTAGTTGCTGATGAGGTTCGGCAAATCCTCAAACCAACTGTTTCGCGAGCTTGTATTTCGGACTTCGAGTGTTGGTCGAGACTCGCCAATATAGCTGGTCTTCACAGTCCTAATATTTGTATTCATCGGTTTGAGCCTGCTGTTGCAGGGGGAGCATCGGAAGTAGTCATCTTGAATACTGAGCTGATAGGTGATCTGGTCAAGAGCCATCAGTCTCTTTTCAATAAGGCTTTTGGAGATTCCTTTGATGGTCCTCAGATGTGTGCGCGAATTCTAAGGGCGACGTCGCTGCCTGAGGCTTTTAAAGATACTTCCAATAAGGTCCGAGAAGACCTCAACGGCCTGCTGCTTGGCTTTCCCCTTCAAAGCACGACGGGTTTTTTAAATCATCAGTGTACTTCTATGGGTAGGCGGTGCTTTGGTTATTCGTCGATTGACTTAGTTAGTCAAAGATCAGAAGGCATCAGGCCGGTGCAATTTCGAGTCGCTGAGGGAGACCCAGAGGCGATGGCTGTTCAGCAAAAATTTCAGAGAGAGATGGTAACAATAGAAAAAATAATGGCATTGTCCGATTGGCTGGATGTAGTGTTGCAGAGACTTTTCCTTCAAAAAACCAGCATGCTCTAGCGCTTTGAAGCTTAAAGGCGATGTATCGGTAGCGCCTCTAATCACTAAAACATAGCTTTATTAGCCGCTTGCCAGCTGCTTAGTGTTTTTTCAGGGTGATTAATTCGGTGGCAGCAAGCTCAAAACAGGGGTAACCTATTGGATAGAGGGATCGGAACAGCAGTTAATCATCAATAAGTTTTTGTACCCTCACGATACTATCTGAGGGGGAAACGTCCATGGCTGCATTGTTTGAAGAGAGTCCGGTAAGAGTGGTTCAAGAGGGTCCAGTTTGGACTATTACAATAAAGCGTCCTGAGAGTCTAAACGCTCTCAATGCAGATGTTTTGCAGGGGCTGATTCTTGAATTAGATAGGATTGCTCGGCACGAATCGGTGCGATGCGTAATCATAACAGGTGATGGCCCTAAAGCGTTTGTCGCGGGCGCAGATATTAATTCGATGTCGGGACTAGGTCCCCGGGCCCTTGCCGATTACGTTGAGCTGGGACAGCGCACTATGCGCATGATAGAAAGTTATCACGTGCCGGTCATCGCTGCTGTTAATGGGTTTGCTCTCGGCGGTGGGCTGGAGCTCGCATTAGCATGCGATCTCATTTTTATTGCCGAGTCAGCTAAGGTTGGCCAGCCGGAAGTAAATCTTGGAATTATCCCAGGTTTTGGTGGAACTCAGCGGCTGATTCACCGGTGTGGTGTCGGTACCGCCCGAAGGCTCTGTTACTCTGGTGAATTGATCTCGGCAGAAGAGGCGAAGGCATTGGGGATAGCTGATAAAATCTTCCCGACAGAGCGGCTGATGGAAGAGGCCAAAGCCTTTGCGAATGTGATTGCTGCAAAAGCGCCGCTTGCAGTTCAAGGAACAAAGCGGGTAATTCAGCGGGCTCACGAAGCGCTGCTTCTCTCAGGTCTGCGGCTTGAGGTTGAAGAGTTTCAACGACTTTTTCAAACGCGTGATCGCGAAGAGGGTATGGAGGCTTTTCTGCAGAAGCGCAAACCAACCTTTACAGGCTCATAGAGGACGCAAAGCTTATGGTGTGGAGAAACAGCATCGCATTTCAGCTCTCAGACGAAGAGAACATGGCCTGTGATATGGCTAATCAGTTTGCCCTCAATGAAGTTGCTCCGCTCGCTGCCAAAATAGATCAGGAACACTATTTTCCTCGCGAGCTGATTCCCAAAATGGGAGACCTGGGTTTAATGGGGGCTATCGTACCCGCAGAGTTTGGTGGGGCTGGGCTCTCAACTGTGGCCTATGCGCTTATAATAGAAGAGCTCTCAGCGGCATGTGCTTCAACAGGAATTATCGTGAGTGCGCACACATCGCTCTGTATCACGCCTATTCTTGATTACGGCACCCAGCAGCAGAAAGAGAAGTTTCTTCCGTTGCTGGCATCAGGTAAGGCGCTGGGCTGCTTTGCGCTCTCAGAGCCAGGCACAGGAAGTGATGCTGGTGCTATCACTACAACGTATAAGCGTGATGGGGATCACTTTGTTCTCAATGGAACAAAAAACTGGATTACTAACGGTCCTGAGGCGAGTGTATGTGTTGTATTCGCCACTTCGGATACGACCAAGGGGAATAAAGGAATTACGGCATTCGTTCACGAGATGAATCTTCCCGGTGTTACCTTAGGAAAGAAAGAGGATAAGATGGGAATTCGAGGCTCGCCCACCTCAAGTATTACCTACACTGACGTGCGGCTGCCCGTCGATTCGATGTTGCACCTTGAAAATCGTGGATTTCTGGTCGGTATGACCACCTTAAATGGTGGACGCATAGGAGTTGCTTCTCAAGCGGTTGGAATAGCACGTTCGGCTTTCGATGATGCAATGCGCTATTCACAAGAGCGGAAAGCCTTCGGAAAGCGGGTATGTGACCACCAATCTATACAGAATTACTTT
>JBIKWG010000120.1:0-8897 GCA_044356425.1 Bdellovibrionota bacterium
GTCATTGCAAAATTTGTGCGGGAGTAGATAAAATGTCGAGAACAGCAGAGATCGTAAGCCCTAAAGCAAAGTCACGTTTGCTTACCATCTTGCCAGACTCGATGCCCTACGTGCCTCTGCGAGACAGCGGACCGTTTGTTGAACCTCTGCGGTGGGAGACCGACCGCGAAACAAAGACGCCGCGCGCACTACGCAGCCTATCGAAGATAGTGGATGGCGGATTGTGCCATCGCTGCGGATCGTGTGTAGGGATCTGCCCGACTGGTGTGCTCGGCCTTGACAAGGACGACTATCCTGCTGTGCACAACCTTTCAGCGTGCACCGACTGTGACCTCTGCGTAAAAGTATGCCCCGGAGATGAATTCGATATCCATCAGGCTTACAAGAAGGTGTTTGATACTGAGGCTGACGTAACATCTACGCACGGTCACTTTCTCGACTCGTATATTTCATACTCAACGAGCCCAGAGATTCGAGAACGCTCAACTAGCGGCGGACTCGTTACCGCGCTGCTACTTAATATGATGCGGCGAAAAGAGATCGACGGTGCCGTAGTAATTGTTTCAGATCCAGAGCAGCTCTGGAAGGGCAAGTCGATCGTTGCGCGCACAGAAGAAGAGATTCTCTCTGCGATGAAATCAAAATATGCAATCTGCCCCACTAACTCTGTATTTGGTGAGATCCGCACGATACCAGGCAAATATGCCCTCGTGGGGCTACCCTGTCAGATTCACGGCTTTCATAAAGCTGCTGAGCTTGACCAACGACTCAAAGAACGCGTGGTCCTCACTATCGGTCTTTTTTGCCACGCCGCCGTTGAGCATGATGCCCTCAAAATTATATGGTCAAGCCTCGGGGACAAAGTGCGCAGCGCCACACGTTACATATCCCGAGTAGGCAAACACCCTGGAACCCCTCATCTTGAAATGCATGATGGATCGCTCTATCCGGTCTATTTCGGAGAAAAGCGTGGATACAGACCATCCTCCATGGAGATTATTAACATCGTCTACCGGCTCTATACCCCTGCTCGCTGCCTAACGTGCTTCGATGCAAGTGCCGAATTTGCCGACATCGCAGTGGGTGACCCCTGGATGGCGCCTCCCCACGATGGGATTGATTTCTACAAAGGGTGGAGCTTTGCCCTTGTTCGAACAGCTCGTGGCCAAGCCGCATGCAAAAATCTTGAGCTGGACCAAGCAGCAGTTCTTGAGCCAGTAACGCGGCGTGAGGCACTAGCGTGCAATCGTATGATGGGAACTGAGAAGCGCTGGCGTGCATTTCGAGTGATTGAAACGCTCCGTCGTCAGGGCAAGCCCATTCCTGCATACGGCCCCAACGGATTCCGCTTTCCTCGTCAATCGGGAAAACAGTTCGTCAAAACAGAAATTCATATGTTCACCCACATATTCTGCCACCTGCCGCGGCTGCGAGCTCTTGTTCTTAAGATAACTCTTTCAAACATCGGGTATGCCGCACTGTGGCTCAATTGCCAGCGACGTAGCCTTCGATTCTTTGTTCGTGATTCAGTAGCAAAGATCCGCCGCACATTATTTGGTAGAACTTAGCGATGCGAGTACTAGTCCTTGCCCCCCAGCCGTTCTATCAAGAACGTGGCACTCCGATAGCGGTTAAGCTGGCCGTAGAGACTCTTGCCCGCACGGTGACACCAACGTCAGATGGCTCTCCGTCGGTTGACCTCTTAACTTATGCCGAGGGCAACGAGATAACCATCCCTGGAGTGCGGCTACTTCGAACTCCAACTCCACGCTGCTTGTGGGGCGTACGTCCTGGCATCTCATGCAGAAAGCTTCTACACGACCTGTTTTTTTTCGTTGCCGTTGTGCGACTGCTCGTTAATCAAAGACACAATCAGTACCATCTAATCCACGCAGTAGAAGAGTCGGTTTTCATAGCGTGGTTAGTTAAACGGGTCACCGGAATACCCTACATCTACGACATGGATTCATCGCTAGCGCTTCAGGTTACCGAGCGATGGAAATGGGCAACGCCTCTGCGTCGTATCTTGCATGGATTCGAAGGCCTCGCTGTTCGCAGCAGCATCGCCGTTGCTCCCGTATGTGATGCCCTTGAGCAAATAGCAAAAGAGCACGGCTCGCAACACACCGTACTTCTTCGCGACATATCACTGCTACCGGACGCTCCTCCTACAAACTCACGGTCAATGCTCAGCGAATCAATCGATGAAACCTCGCCGATTATTCTGTACGTGGGCAACTTGGAGCCATATCAGGGAATAGATCTGCTCATAGAGTCTTTTGCTCTCATTAAGGAACATCCTTCTCGCCCCTACCTTGTGATTGTTGGTGGCACACCGAGCAGCATCGCGCACTATACATCAAAAACGAACTCTCTTGATTGCAGCGCCCAGGTCTTATTCCTAGGGCCTCGACCGGTTTCTAACCTCCATGAATACCTTTCGTGCGCTGACATCCTGGTTTCTCCCAGAACTCAGGGCAACAACACCCCCATGAAGATCTATTCGTATCTACACTCAGGAAAGGCGCTTGTTGCTACTGACCTGCCTACTCACCGTCAGGTTCTTAACAGCACCATCAGCGTCCTTACTGCAGCAATACCCTCTGATTTTGCGCATGGGCTTTCGTCTCTGCTCGATGACCCATCATTGCGTAAAGAGCTCGGAGACCGTGCTCGCGAAACTGCTCAGCGCCTCTATACGGCTGACGCATTTGAGGCGCAGGTGGTCTCTCTGTACACTACAGTTAAGCAGTATCTAGCCGAAAGCATTTCACGAAAGACCTGCACTAGTAACGCCGGTGAGTCGCGATGAACAACACCCCACCTTCTCATACCTACTCTGCAGTAATCTCTATCATCGTAGCTCTCTCGGGAGTCCTGATCTCGCTGCTGCTTCTTGAGATTGGTGTCCGTATCTTCGTCAAAGACTCGGGCCCCCAAACAGCAGCCTGGAGCGACCGGCCCGCTTTTTACTACTCAGCATCCGGCCGAGCTTCCATGCAGGGCGCGTCGTATAAAGTGCCCAAGCCTCCATCAACATTCCGCATAGCTGTAGTCGGTGATTCATTCTCGTTCGCCCCATTCATGCAGTTTACCGATACATTTGCTGCTAAACTCGAGGGGATGCTTAATCTCAACAACTCGATGCTCAAAGCTGAGGTCATAAATTACGGAGTCCCTGCCTACTCCTCAACCCATGAGATTGAAGTAGCAAAACAGGCCTTAGCAGAGGGAGCCGATCTCTTGCTTCTTCAAATAACGCTCAACGATCCAGAGTTAAAAACAGAGCGCCCAACTGGACTAGCCGAGAACCTGATCGACCAATTTGGCCCGCTCAAGCTGGAGGGTCGTATTGGTTGGATAGCTCGTCGATGGAAAACGCTACGCTTTGCTCTCGAGCGTATCCACAACTCACGCACTCGAGACGCTTACGTGCGCTATTTTAACAATCTCTTTGAGAATCCTCGAACGCTCTATCCGTTTACCAACGCCCTGCGCGACATGATTGGAGCTGCTCGGCGGGCTCAGAAGCCGATAGTTGCAGTCGTCTTTCCACTTTTTGGTCTGCCACTAGACGCGCAGTATCCATTCTATCACCTACACGAAAAGATGCGGCGTTTTATGAACGAGACGCAAGTTCCGTATCTGGATGTATCATCCATATATGATGGCATTCCCCTTGAACGGTTGCAGGTCATCCCTGGCGTGGACCGACACCCTAATGAGATTGCCCACCGCATGGCGGCCGAGAGCATCTATTTGTGGTTGGAATCGCAGCAACTTCTGCCCTCTGAGCTGCTCATTTCACAGAAGTTTGCCACACGCTTAGGCGTTACACCGCAGCGTGCGTGGAACAACACAAACAGAGCACACCCCGCCACCGACACTAGCACAGCCGTGAAAGGAGAGTGATATGACGCGACAGCAACGAATGCCTGCCGAATGGGAACCACACCGTGCAACGTGGATTGCATGGCCTTACATGGAATCAGATTATCCCGGAAAAGTTGACGCTGTTCGATGGGCCTACTGTGAATTTATCCGTCACGTTTGCCGAACAGAAACTGTAGAGATTCTCTGCATGTCAGCCGAGCTTGAGGTGGATCTTCGTACCCGCCTTAACCGGCAGCAAATTACCGGAGATATTCGCATCCATCGTACACCCTACAACCGGGCGTGGTTGCGAGACTCTGGCCCGATTGGAGTCGTAGGGCCGACACCAAAGTGGTATTCATACCTGTTTACAGGATGGGGGCACCTTCCCGAGGTAGAGCTAGACCAGAAGATCCCGTTCTTTATTTCAGAAACTACCGGCATCAATCTCATACAGGAACAGAAAGATTCTGCGCTACCGGTGCTGGAGGGTGGCATGCTTGACGTGAGTGGTGACGGACTCATCCTGGTAACAGAAGAGTGCCTTCTGTCTGAAGAGCAGCAGCGTAACGCGGACTTCGCCAAATCGGATTATGAAAAGATATTTGCTGAACATCTCGGCGCACCTCACACGATTTGGCTACCTAACGGCGTAGCTGGAGACGATACCCACGGCCATATCGACAACGTTGCGCGATTTGTGGCTCCACGCACAGTAGTAGTTGCAACAGCTCGAATGAGCGACTCGCAGCAATACGCGCGGCTCCAAGAAAATGTAGATACCCTAAAAGCCTACCGAACTCCGTCGGGCGAAAAGCTTGAGGTAGTTGAGCTGATGCTTCCAGAGGCTCGATACTGCGATGATGCTCGTTGGCCAGTAGGATATGCAAATTTTTACTTTGCCAACGATAAGATGCTCGTTCCAACATTTAATGATCCACGTGATCGATACGCCCTTGGCCTGCTTGCTGAGCTTGTTCCTAGTCGAGAAGTTATCGGTATTAACTGCTCTGATTGGATTTTAGGAGGAGGCACTCTGCACTGCTCAACGCAACAAGAACCCGACTGGGAGAAGCTGTGCGACAACAGCCGAGATAACCTCTAGCGATTGCTGTTAATAGCGACGCAAGAAGAGGCGTCTTGTAACGAGATTACCGCACAAGAAAACGCTTCAGGGCGCGAATAGGCCCATTGCGCGTTCCATGAACACGACACCCCTTGCCTGTGGCTAGATGTTGCAGGATAGATTGAGCCCGCTGATGAATATCTTCTGGTATATTGCCGTTTATTGCCATACCAAACTCTCCAACAAGCGCTTGATCGTTACTTCTTGGAAGTGGATCGGTGCCACAAACTATCGAGAAGCCTCTTTGGACTGCATACTTTAGAAGCAGCGAAGGGGGGCCAGCCCACGAACGGATAGCTATATCCCCAACCGTTAGAGAGCCTGGGATAGCTGCTTCAAGGATCGCTCGTACAACGACGCCCCTCTTTCCCAGCCACTTACCTGGCGACCACGGTAAACACGGAACTCCACCGGCTCGCGTAATCCCCTCTATAAGCTCCTGTGCTGGCAAGTCATCATCGCAGGTTCTGCCGACTCCAAATCCGAGCACCTCAATCTTCTCTTCGGCTACGTACTGCACACCTCGCAACACAAGCAGCTGCTCTTTTGTAGGCAAGGTCACTACCACACCTAATCCGTTAACAAGTGACTCCACAGAAACGAAAGATGCGGATTGCCGCAGCAATCGTGCACAAGAATCTTGGCCAATCCGGTCAACAGCTACAAGGCAACCTCCATCTCCCAGATGCGCTACAGCGGATTGACACCAGATATTTAGATCATAGCAATCATAGAGGTGCGCATGAGCGTCAATACAAAGCATACCCATACCAACCACTACGCCTTCAGCTCTGCCAGGTGAGCAAAGAACTCCTCTTTCAAATTCGGCAGGATAGTTAAAATCGGATTATTTGGCCGCATCCGCCAGTGCTCAAGTGGCGCTCTTGCTCCCATCGGATCAACGACTACTTCCAAACCAGCCTCGTACGCCAGCAGAACCGCCGTAAAGTCCCACGGCTTCACCAGACACTGCAGCTGAACCTGCTCAAACCCTTGTGCGAGCCGCGCGCTGTCATTTGCAAAACCTCCAAAGCGATAGATGTTCTCTACCGCGTTACGAAGCTTAAGGTGGTGGATGATTTCAGCCTCGCCCATCTTACTAATGAAGAAGAGCATTCCAGCTTGCTCTAGAGATGGCACGAGGGCTGCGGTCAACCGGGTGCGGACAGAGTCGGCTAGCGCTGTTACAGATGTGAGGTCTGGAGTTGCCATGAAGCACCCCTCTCCCCGTACGGCAGTAAAAAGCGCGCGCTGCGGAATATTGAAGAAAGAAGCGGCAGTAAGCTGCTGGCCTTCAACATACCCAACTAATGGCCCATATCCAACGTGTCCACCGAGCTGCCCCAAAAATCTCTTGCAGGAAGTAGTGCCATCCAGGGGGTCCACGAGAAAGTATGAATCACAGCTATCAATAAGAAGATGCGAACTCTCATCCTCTTCAGCTACAACGGGAATATCGCGACCTAGGCCCGCTAAGATTCGGCGTTGGCTCTCGATATCGAGATTCATCACCATCGTTTGATCAGCTTTCATCTGCACATCAGGCCGCTCTCCAGAGGTCGAGGCTTGCACCAGATAGCGCGCCGCTTCCAGGACCGCTGATTCAATGCGAGTAATGATGGCAGTGCGTGACTCAGAAAACGGCAACAAGTGTGACATGAACAGGGCTTTAAAGATTACAGTACCTTAACAACAGTAGCACGGATACGACAGCATACCACACCACCGCCCCTTGTAACCCCAGGTAATGTATGCTTTTCGGGATGGTCCAATCAGCTATTATTGCCCTAGAATCACGCTATGAAAGAGTCTGTGGTAAGCCATCTGTTCGGTGAAGTCCGCCCCTCTGATGCTGTAGCCGAACTTGCCCTAGGAGCTATCGTAGCCGAGTATCTCAAGCAGTACGCTGCCGGCGGCAGCCACACCGCCCGAGCTAAGCAGCTAGACACTGACCGCTTCCTTGAATTCCTCAAACGCTACCGCGGAGCACCCGAAATTGATGCTCTTACCGTTGCGGCCTGGGATTTCTCTGCGACACAGCGATTCGTCGATGAACTACTCACTATTGGCGAGGCCCCCGCAACTGTTTCACGCAGACTTGCCACCTTGAAACACATGGGGCGAGTACTCGCTGAGCGCATACCAGGCTTTATAAATCCAGCACGCGAGGTGAAGCCCCCGCGCCCACAGACGCTGCGTCCTAAATCTATTGCAGCGGGCGAACGGGAAGAGATTAAACAGAGAGCCGCTGCGTTACGCAGCACCAAACGTACATTTAACACGATTCGCAACGAAGTGATCCTCAAGCTTCTCCTCGATACCGGACTCCGTGCTGATGAGATACGCACCGTGCGGCTGGGACAACTCGATCGCTCCAGCTTGGAGTGGTTACGACAGGTTCGCACTAAAGGGCGGCGGTTTCGAGATGTCTACATCTCAACAGAGGCACGCCCAGCTCTGGCAGAGTACCTTGAAGTTCGCCACACTGAGCTTACACGGTTCTTCCCTGTGCTTACACAAAGTATAGATGCGAAACTTCCACTATTTATTAGCGGGCACGGAGCTAAAGCATCTGACCCCGTAAGCTTTGAACTTAGCCCAAAGAGCATCTGGAGAATTATCCGACAATATTCTGTGAGCACCAAGCTGCACCCGCACCTACTGCGCCACACCTATGCTGTAGACTTACTTGAAGATTCGAAAGACATCCGTCTCGTTGCTCAAGCGCTTGGGCATGCAGATGTCAGAATAACCATGCGTTACACCGAGCGAAGCAACGAGGAAGTTGCAGCAGCGCGAGAAAAGCTTAATCGCAAGAAGAGCTAAATAGAGTTTTGTCAATCGTTGTGCTACCTGAGCACCTTGACCCGCACCGTAGTAACCATACAGCCGCTCAACTCAGGAAGTAGGCAGGCAGCCCTAAAAAGCTTTATATGTTGCAGCTTAGGCCGTATAATCCATCAAGCAACCACAGCAGTCCAGCTATCCTTAGGGAAGCGTAGCAAAACCCTCTGGTAGCGAGAAAGTAGAGGTTGGGTTCATGTTCGATTGTCACGATCAAAAAAAAGGCAGGCGTGCCCGCGACTCTAGTGAGCTTGCCAGAGTCTGCGGTGTATTGATAATTTTTTTCGTCGTCAAAATTGGAAGAGTGTCCCAATATATACTTTTGCAGTAGGAGGTGATTGTGCCGCACCTCCTTTGTGACAGCTTTGAACGTGTGTAACTTCTGATAACTTTTTACAGCTAGCATAATCGATCAATATCATGACTCTCGCTCATTCTTACATTAGGGACCTTGCAAGCCGGTACCACACACCTCTTTACGTTTTCGAAGAATCAGTAATTCGTGCCCGCTGCAAAGAGGTCAAAGAGTCTATAACGTACCCTAATACAATCATCCGCTATGCCTGCAAAGCGCTTACCCTTCAAGCCATATTAAGGATTATCCGCGATGAAGGGATCTGGATTGATGCATCATCGTTAAATGAATGTAAACGGGCTGCTCTCGCTGGCTATCGACCAAACGAGATCGCCTATACCGGCGAGAGCGCCTCTGTTGCTGTCTTTACCGAGCTGGTTTCAATGGGAGTTGAGATGAACTGCAGTTCACTCGACCAGCTGAGGCTTCTGGGTCGTGTCGCCCCGGGCTCAAAAGTTTCAGTGCGGATTAACCCAGGGGAAGGGCACGGGGCTAACAACAAGGTCAACACCGGCGGCCCCTCAAGTAAGCACGGAATATATATTGATCAACTTGAAGCCGTGCACTCTATCGCTCAGCAGTATAGCCTGCATATTAACGGCATCCATACACATATCGGCTCAGGAACTGACCTAGCACACTGGCTTCGAATAAAAGACATTACTCTAGCGCTTGCAAAGGACTTTAAAGAGCTCGAGT
>JBIKWG010000341.1:0-2523 GCA_044356425.1 Bdellovibrionota bacterium
GAGGCCCCTGCGCGGCTAATCTCGTAAGCCGCTCGCAGACCCGTTAAACCAGCTCCTACTACTAAGACATCTGCATCGTTCATCGCATCTGTATGGTACGACGAAACATGTAGTTTGCGCACTGCATATCGTAAGAGTAGGCAGCAGGAGGCTAATGTCCATTACCGTACGTGGCTACCGCGGCTGATCTTGATTAATGAGCAGTGCTGGGTCAGCATGGTGGGGAGTGCGCTTTGCGAGGTTAGCATGACCCTTATTGACGAGCGATTTCAAGGATTCCAGTCTCTCATTGGAGAGCAGGCCTTTGCGCGCGTACGCGCCTCCTCGGTGTGCGTGGTGGGGCTTGGTGGAGTAGGCTCTTGGACAGTGGAAGCGCTCGCGCGAAGTGGGGTTGGTTCTATCACCCTGGTAGACCTTGATGAGGTGTGTATTACAAATGTGAATCGGCAGCTACACGCGCTTACTAACACCGTTGGGCTCGCTAAGGTTGAGGTCTTGGCGCAGCGGATCGCGTTGATTAATCCCGCTTGTAGGGTGGTCGCCTGTAAGAAGTTTTTTTCTGCAAGTACCGCTCATGAAATCCTAGCCTGTCGATACGACGTGGTAGTTGATACGATAGATTCGGTTGATAATAAGACAGAGCTTGCAGTGCACTGTGTTGAACGGGACCAGCCGATGATTACCGTTGGCTCAGGGGGCAACCGAACTAACGCCCTGGCAGTACAGGTCGTGGATCTGGCCAACACTATTCATGATCCTCTGCTTCAGATCGTGCGCAAGCGCTTACGGCAGCAACACGCTTTTCCGCGGGGCGAGCGTGCTCGCTTCGGAATTCCCTGTGTCTATGCGCCGTTGCAGCGCGGCCCGAGAAGTTCTAGCGCAAACGGCTGTGGGGTTTCCGAGAGGCAAACCCGCAAGAGCTGCAATGAAGGTTTAGGTAGTGCAGTTTTTGTTACCGGAACTATCGGATTCGCAGCGGCTGGTGAAGTAATCAGGGAGCTCTCTCAGCGCGCTGAGCTGCCTTCTGCTCCTTATCCGTGGAAAGAGAAGCGGGCGGCACGTCTCGCGGTTAGCTAAACTCCTCCAAAGAGCCGCCGGAAATTATCATGTACCTGAGCCGCCAGCTCTTCAACCGGCATGCCGCGCAGAGCAGCAACCGCTCTGTAGGTTTGAACAATCAGCGCTGGATGATTGATGCGTGAACCGTTGGAGGCGTTGGTTAATCCAAAAGAATCTAGTTCGGTTGGCAGGGCTTGGTCCGGTGCATCGCTCTCGATCAGTATTCGTTCAACGGGAATCACTTTAAATAGTTGGAGCTTCCCTTCATTACCGCGACGCAGAAAGAAGCCTGGACATGAGAAGTACGCGCCTACCTTTCGCAGTGGCTCAAGGAGGTCCGCTGGGCCTCCGTAAGAGTGAAGCAGCACGCCACAGCTCGGGACAGGCCCGGCTTGAAGCTGCTTAAGCACGCGACCCCAAGCGCGTAGGCCGTGGATTGAGGCCGGAATGTTACGTTGTGCCGCAATCTTTAACTGCTCAGCGAATATACGCTCTTGTAGCGCTAGGTCAGAAGGCTTTCTCCAGCCATCGAGGCCGATCTCGCCAATGGCTGAGGGGGTGCTGTCAAGGTACTGTATGAGGGTCTCTTTCCACGACGGTGAAATACTTTCAAGAAACCACGGATGGAGACCGAACGAGGGTGTGAGGTCCGATTTGCCAGCAACGAGCTCTTTCACTCTCTGCCAGTCGCTTTCGCACGTTCCATTGACAACCTGGTGAACTATTCCTGCCTGCCTGCAGTCTTGTAGAATGTTTGGAAAATGGGTCAGTTGTGGACTGTGTAGGTGATTGTGAGCATCAACCAAGAGCATGAGCAGTCCTTGATGAATCAGCGATCTCAGTTGCCGATGACCTAAAAAACGCAAGCGCACTCGCTACAGCCCGGCGACGGGTGAGGCTTAAAACTCCTTCAAGCTTCAGCTGCTGTGCAAGCGTATCACCAAGGGCAAGTATTTGCTGTGCAGAGCGATTGCTGTACAGGTCACACAGAAACGACACGACACCCTGCACCATAGCAGACTCACTGCGTGCAGCAAACAAGACAGAACCATCAGAACTCTGCTCAACGTGAAGCCAGAGACCTGAGAGACAGCCTGGAACTCGCCGCTCAGGGGTGCAGTAACTTTCTGATAGCCCAGCGTGCAGGGGTTGGCGCTCCATAAGCCAGGCAAGTCGGTCTTCGGCGCATGCAAGAAACGCGTAGTCGCTGATGAGCGCCTGGTGTTCTGGTATATATGTGTTGATGCTATCCATATCTGAGGCCGCTCGCAGATCTACCTATTACTGAACAAAATCCTTAAACACGTGGCCAGTATTTTTCTCTCGCACGTATTTCTTCTCCCAGTCGGCGCTCAGCAGAATCACGGTGCGATCGCGGGCATCGAGTGCAACCATGGAGCCCATTGGGAGGGTGAGAGCAGTTACATCGCCCTCCACGTAGATGCTGTGCCGGTAGGGCATAAA
>JBIKWG010000328.1:0-2678 GCA_044356425.1 Bdellovibrionota bacterium
AACGATCATCTGACCATCCTTTGCGATGATCGTTGTTTCGCTCTGGCGCGTGGTGGTCGTTGGACCAAGAGTAGAGTTGACTGTTGAAAGCACCAGATCTGAAACCTCAGTAAAGATCTTAAGTGTTACGTAATCCCGTGAGCTTATCTGTGGTGTGATTCGCAAGGTAATTCCGACATCCTGACGGTCAACTTGGTTAAACGTGTTGTTAAGGTTAGTGGCGTTGGTCGATGTGCTGGCCAGAATAGGGATGTTTTGGCCGACGATAATCTGGGCCTCTTCATTGTCAGTTGCCAAGATCGTTGGCGCGCTCAGCACATTTACGTTGTTGTTTGCCTGCGCAGCTGACACCAAGATCGATTGAGTCGGAATTATCGCTCCTCCGGGAAGCTTGAGTGAGCCAGCGCTTGCTGCTGCAAGGGTCAAACCTTGAAGCTTAGAAGGGTCACTAAAGAGGCTAGAGAGACTTGCATTGTCACCTGCAAAGTCACTGCGAGCTAGGGCGCCACCATCTGCACCACCGGTAGAGGTAAGGAAGCTTGTGCTAGTGCGGATGCTATTATCAATAGAGACCTCTAGGAGAGTTGCCTCTACGAGCGCTTGACGGCGTTTAACGTCTATCTGGCTGAGCAGGCCACGAATCTTTTCGTAGTCGGTTTTGCTGGCAGCGATTATCAGTGAGTTTGTCGCCGGGTCTGCTGTAATAGAGATGTTTTCGCCCAGTTGAGCAGTAGCAGTGCCTTGCTGGCCCCCAGCCCGTGAGCGTGAAGATGACCCGCCCAGTCCACCACCACTGCCACCTAGCCCGCCGCCGCTGCGGCCTGACATTGATGAGGACGAACGGCTATTTGAACTACCAAATGAGCTTCTGGATCCGGAGCCGGAGTCATCACCGAATGCGCCACCTGAGCCTGATCGAGAGCCTGCCCCGGCTCCGGCGCCACCTAAGCCTCCGGCCCCACCGCCACCAGCTAATCCAGCTAACACCTGGGCCAATTCTTCGGCGTTGGCGTGTTGGCAACGGTAGACGTAGAATTTATTACCCGAGAGATCCACTTTGCTGTCGAGCTGCGAGATGAGGGCGCGGATTCGCGCAGTCGTATCATCATCAGCAACAACGATAATCGCGTTGGTGCGTTGATCGGGGATAATTTTCGGCTCAAGCCCCTTAGCAGCTACCGTCTTCCCTGATGTAGTTGTAAGTCTGGCTGAATTGCCTCCGCCTGCAGGCTGAGACGTATTGCTAGCGCTGTCAGCCGCAAGGCTGGCTCGAATAGCATCGTTAGCGCCGTCTTTCTTGGAACCACTGTTGCCGTCAGAGATTCCTAGGATCGCTCCCAATTTCTGGGCGATATCCTCAACATCAGCGAATTTAATCGGAACAATCGACATCTCGCGATTTGAGTACGGCACGTCGAGCTCGTCGATAATCTTCATTAAGCGCTCAATGTTGTCCTCTGAGTCGATCAAGATAAGCGAGTTAGTTCCAGTGTATGCATTAACCAGTCCATCAGCGGAGATCAGTTGAGACACTATCTGCTGAATGTCCTGAGCGCTCACGTATTTCAAATTTACCAGTCGGGTTACTACAGCAGAGCTTGCCGGGTCGGGGCTATCTTCAGTGAGAGTTGGAATTGTAGATTGCCTAGCTTCCTTTGAGGGCACGATCTTCCATAAGTTCTCTCCTATAGGAACCGCTGAAAAACCTTTCAGAGCTAATACTGAGTCGAGTATCCGAAGGGATTCTTCGGTGGAAACTTTTCCGGGTAAATAGATCGATACCTTTCCGCGCACCTTCTCATCGAGGATGAAGTTGCGTTTTGTTTTGCGTGAAAAAATTCGAACGATCGCGGCGATATCTGCATTCTTGACGTTTATCTCGGTGTTGGAGTCTTTGGCGTACTCTTCTTCGTTAATCTGATCCGACGACCCTGGGGCAGGCAATGACGGCTGCGCTAGAGCCGGATTCTCACTTTTGAGAATGCCGAACGTCAGCACCATAATGGTAACGAGGTACTTAAAGGGGGCTCGCACAAGATTCATCGCTTACCTTATCGTATACTTAAAATCTCTGTCCTGCTTTTCACGCTCAAGGACGAGGTTAATACTGCGCTCCTGCTTGAGCTGCTCGAATAGCTTCATCGCCTGCGAGATATCTCCAAGGCTGTTTCCGTTAATTGACTTCAATATATCTCCGTTTTTCAGCCCAAGCTTTTCGTACAAACTGCCGCTCTTTATTGCAAAGAGGCGTAAGCCGATGGCACGGCCCTCTTTGAAGTATGGTACGGCACGAGCTTGCGTGAGGAGTAGAGGAAGACTTTCGAGGCCCTTATCAAGTTCGGCCTCATCTACGATGAAATCATCTCCGCTTGAGGTAATGCCGCCAACCGGGCTCTGCGTATTGCCGAAATCATCGAGTCGTAACACTTCAATTTTGCCTTCTCGCTCAATTTCAATCCGATCATCGAAGATGCGTTTAAGCACCGCTTGACCGAATATAGAATCTTCAGCGGTGAAGACGTCCTGAATCTGCTTCTTCTTGTCCTCAACAATCGCGTACGGCTCTTGACCTCGGGTAAGAAAGCTTCCAATCAGCGCCAGTGAGAGGGGGGTTGGGGGTGGGGTTGGTTTGGCTGGGGCTGCCGCTCGTCCCAAGGCTCCAAAGACGCTGCGTTGCG
>JBIKWG010000248.1:0-4406 GCA_044356425.1 Bdellovibrionota bacterium
CAGAGGCGATGCGCCCCTCAAGCTCACCCAGCGTGCTGCGGCTGCTTAAGAAGGTGTGAACGCAGATTGCTATGAGCAGCACTAAGTTGGCAGCAATGATGCACAAAGATGCACGCCGCACTGAGCGCACAACTAAATCAATGTTTTGGCGACGCAGTACTCTCGCCAAAAACACGTTGTAGTCGAGCCCCTTGAGGACCCGTATGGATAGTTCAGCGCCCACGATTAAAATGCCGTATAGAGAATAGATCCGCTATCTTAGTTATCACTCTGCGTGGGTAAGGACCAGCTATTATATCGTTGCGAACTCTCGTTATAGCCGTCTGGCATTGACTTGTAATCGTCCGATCCCTTCCCAAGTGTGGCCAGTAGGCCCACTTCTCTCCGAAGGTAAGATGAGAGAACCTTGTTTTACGGAGTAGGGAAAGCAGATTATACCGCACGCAAGGGGGTAAAAAATCCCCGGCAAGCCGATGGTCTCGGCGCGGGGGTGATGCAAGGCACTGCTTTCTTACAGCTGCCGCTGCCAAAATACGCTAGAGGGCGCCTAGGTAATGTGGTGATTGGCTAGCCACCTTTTGTTCCAACAGTAATAAGAATACGTGGCGGATTGTCCACTGTTGTGACGAGCATCGGGCCCTTGCTTGCTATCGTGAGATCGCCGCTCTCGGTAAATTGCAAATCCTGAACAGCAAAGCAGTCGTAGCCTTTTTGGGAAGAGTTGAAGCTATAACCGCGCAGAGTAATGACTCCCGCTTGCGGTGTAAGCTCTTCAACAGCGAGTGAACCTGCTAGCCGCTCAGGAAGGTTAACAACTTGAACAATAGCGTAAGGATTTTCGCCCGAGAGGCACTCAACGCTCTGAACTGTAGTTTGGGCGGGCGCCGTATCTGTTGCCGCAGCTGCTTCTCCGAGTGTCAGTGGTGGCTTTCCCGAGTTTTTTGAGGCTATCACAGCAGGCGCCGGGGGTGAAAAAAGTAGGGGCTCAGCTTTTGGTTCATAAGGTACCTTGCGCAGCCGCTTGCCCCACCGTTCATCAAATATCTTTTGGCGAGCCGCTACTGCAGCACTGTTCTCGCGTTGGGTGTAAAAATCGATAATCATCTGGTCGTAGTCTGAGAGCTGCTTGATAACCGGGGTGCGCTCAGCTTCAGCGATGCGCGAGAACTCCGTAGTGGGATACTTTTCGACGAGCTCATCATACAGCACCAGCGCCTTCTCTAGTGGCTGTCGATCGCGACCAGTCCCTTGAGTCGAGGCAGTATTGCTGCGCGCTGCTTGTAGCTTTACATACGGAAGGTCAGGGCTTGCCGGGAAGTCCTGCATAAACTCTTCGTAGTGCTTTGCTGCTTGGATGTACTCGCGGTTGTAAAAATATGAGTCAGCTAGCTTGAGCTTAGCAAACTGTGCATATGCACCTAATGGGTACCGTTCGCGCAGCGAATGCAGGGAGTCCCGCGAGATCGTGTACATGCCAGACTGATACAGCTTTTTCGCCGTTGTTAGCACTTCGGTCTCTGAGCCCTCAGCCGCGTTGAGCTCATCTTTTCCTTTCAGCTCTTTCGCTTCAGGTTCACCGGCAGCTCCGTCTGGTGAATGAGAGAAGCAACCGCTTAAAAAGGGGATATACACTATAGGTAGTATGGCTGCGGCCCTTAAAGAGGCCCTAACCAACAACTTGTTGCTGGTTGCTGTGCATCTTTGAAAATCAGAAAAAAACCTGAACCTCTTCATATTCCGTTCGATTTAGCACACAATCTCGGCGATGCGCGAATGATTTCTTTAAAAATCATCCGTAGTGCGAAGGTAAAGGAAAAATCTTATGCAGACATGCACCACAGTGGCTCAATATCGAGATATATACCGCGAGGTAAAGAGAAGCAGTCACAGCCGTATCGGTTTTGTCCCCACCATGGGTGCGCTTCATGAGGGGCATCTTTCTCTTGCACGCACTCTAACGAGCCACTGTGATGTGCGTGTTTGCTCTATCTTCGTTAACCCCACTCAGTTTAATGACCCCAAAGACTATCAAGCGTACATCATAAATCTGCAAAACGATCAGGCGCTGCTAGAGCGTGAGGGGGTGGACATCCTCTTTGCCCCCGATGTTAGTGAGATCTATCCGGCGGGATTTCAAACCTCGGTCCAGGTCTCTCGACTTTCACGAACGCTTGAGGGAGCGCTGCGACCAGGACACTTTGAGGGAGTGGCAACGGTGTGTTCAATCCTTTTTTCAATCGTCGGTCCTGATTGCGCTATATTTGGTGAGAAGGATTTTCAGCAGCTACGTTTGATTGAGCAGCTTGTGAGCGATCTTAAGCTTCCAATAGAGGTTGTCCGTGGAGAGCTGGTGCGAGATGTAGATGGACTAGCGCTTAGCTCACGAAATGCTCGTTTAACACCAGAAGGTCGCAATTATGCTCTGTTAATTAGCCGAGGGCTGCATATTGCCCTTGCTGCATTTAGAAGGGGAGAGCGAGATGCAGCGACGATTGAGCAGATTGTTGTAGAGTGCATAGCGGGGATGCCCTCACCCCAGATTGATTATGTAACGGTAGTGAACGAAGAGACCCTAGAGCCTCTGTCCACGCTTTCAGGAAAGTGTCGTCTGCTGGTGGTTGCCCGTGTGGATGGTGTGCGGTTGCTAGACAACGTGGCACTGCATGAATAGAGACTGTGCGGTGATGTTTATTCTGTGTTTTTGGTAATTGCAGCTAGGTGCTCTGCGGCGGCTTTGGCCGATTCTTCGACTCGCTGTGGGGTCAGGACGGCTTCGACCTTCTCTCGCAGGGCCTCAAGGGTAAACGGCTTAGTTACGTAAAAAACAATCCCTGCTTTGAGAGCTGTCAAAACGGTCCTGCGGTCTGTGTTTGCGGTAATTACAAGAAACGGAACTTTCTTCAATCGCTCGGTGTGTTGCAGCTCCTGAAAGAACTCCAGGCCAGACATCTTCGGCATGCTCCAGTCAGAGATGATAAGATCAAAGCTGCTTTCGTGCAGCTTGTCTAACGCTTCTTCTGCAGAGCGACAGTCGGTGATGTTTTTAAATCCCAAAGAAGAGAGCGAGCGACGCAGCATCGTCCGCATCACCGCCGTATCATCTACTACAAGGATATGTAGATCTTTATCCACGCTTAGACGCCTAGCTTATAGCCACAACAGAACTTCGGCAGATTCAAAGGGTGCCTTGATAGCTCTCTGCGCTAATCCTGCTGTTACGCAGGACGCGCTCTATCTTCCAGAAAAGATTCAAGGTTTTCGTCCTGCGCGAGGGCTGGATTGTTGAGTGTTGCAGCAAGCTCGCCGTTCTCTGCCTCTTCAGCCCCCCCGTTATCTTTATTCGGATCCTCTAAGAACAGTTGAGGTGTTGAGGTAGGCGAGACATCCCGTGAGGTGCACGATAGCCAGTTGCGAATCTTCGCTGGAACGCCATCCAACAACCTGCGAGTTATATCTTCGATCTCCTCGGGTTTTAGGTAAAGCGATGGTGGAAGAGGAACCGATGGGAACTTCCTATTTTCAAGGATGTATCGAATCCACACCTCTGCTGCTCGGTAGCGGCGTTCAAGGGCATCAGATGGCGCTGCTGCCGAGATAGTCGTCGTTGCACGCATGAGAGGGACTAATCGATTGACTCCAAAACCCATGCGTTGGAGCAGCATAATTCCGACCTGGCTGGACGTACACTCCCAGCGTGCGGTTTCAAACTCTAAGTCTGTTGTTCCAAAGTCACGCTTTCTGAGGTGTCTGGAGTAGAGCTTAAACCCTTCAGGGTCGTGGCGCAGAAACGGGATAATTCCGAGCCATTTGTAGCTGCCGGTAAAGAGACCAGCTTCTGTGCCTACCGGTCGCAGCGTCTTACCAACTAACCAACCTACATTTAATCCGCGTTGCAGGCATGCCGTAGCATTTTCGAACATCGCTTCGTCGCACAGCGCCTTGGCTTGACGGTTTAAGAATATCATACCGATTAAAAACGCATGCTCAGGGCCCGAGAATGACTCAAGGAAGTCTCGCGGCGTGAAGGGCTCATCGGCAGGCAGCAGTCGTTCGGGCTTAAACATCGCGACCGAGTGAAAATACGGAGCCTGAAAAGAGCGGCTCTTTAGGAACCGTTTGAAGAGGAACTTGGTATCAGAGCTAAGGTTGTGCGGGTCTTTATCGTAATCGCATAGGAGCAGCCGGATGATGCTGCTCACAGAGCCCGGTAGTGCTCCTAATGAATCCGCAAAAGCCGCTGCGTATTCCCAGCTTTTCTCGGAAAAGCCAAAGTCTCCTTGAAGCTGTGGATCAATTTGGGTCATAAGCGTCTACATCGTTATTAACATCATCACGGATCTTCCTACCGCTAACTCAGCATCGTCACTAGATTGGAAAACCTGTAGGGCAGGGTCCAAAGAAAGGTG
>JBIKWG010000342.1:0-2512 GCA_044356425.1 Bdellovibrionota bacterium
CTGATGCCGATAACCGCAGTGCTGTGCGGCGCTGGATAGCCTTCCACGGTTTTGCTGCGGTCGCGCGGATCCAGGAAATCTGCCAGGCTCTCATAAGGGGCAAAAGCGGTGCGGCGCTGTTCATCGGTTGTTATAGGGCCAAACCGGTGAATTGAGACCTCCTTGCAGCCAGCTCTTTCAAGCAGATGTGCGAGTGCTATTGGGGAAGGTATCATCCAGGCATTGCGCATCTTGGCGTAGCGCTCTTTCGGCACTAGCATCGTTGCCTCATCGGTATCAATCGATAGGCTTTCAAGCACAACCGTTCCGCCCGGCTGCGTTGCCTCAACTAAGGTGCGTGTTGCTGTAAATGGATCGCGCTGATGGTACAGAACACCCATGCATACAGTAAGGTCAAAGAAGCGCCTAAAGTGAGTGAGCGCGTTGAGTCCTAGGGGCACAAAGCCAACGTGGGGCAGTCGGAATATCCGCTGCAAGAGGTGGTATTGAAGCCAACAGCGATCAATTGGATCAAAACCGAGCGCAACTTCTGGTTTTAGTTCCTGTGCCAGCCGGAAGAGAAAATAGCCGCTACTGCATCCAACATCAGCAATCCGCATCGACTCTTTTCTCGGTAAAAGTGGAATCAGCCTGTCCCATTTCACCGACGAGCGCCATTCCGAGTCAATAAGTAGGTCACCAAGCTTGTAGGGGCCGACACGCCAGGGAACGAGAAGCTTGATAAGGCCCATTAAGATCTGATGATCCGCTGAGGAGGTAAGCTCGGCAGTTAATACATCGCCAGTCAGGTTGGTTGAGGTCGCTTCAAGCGCCCGAATTTCAGCAGCTCTAAGCAGCGAGCGTGTTCGGCTCCACATTTGACCAGAGTGCAGTCTGCGCCACCCATTTCTTACCTCGGCTACTAGGCTCGGAAGAAGAATCTCTTCTGGGTAGTTTCGAAGTAGCTTAGTTACGTATGTAAAGCGTTGGGCCGAGTCCATAATTCTTCAGGTATCATGTTGGGGGGGCAGAGGCGAGAGGTATGATAAATTTTTCAAAACAACACTCTGTTCTCTTGTCATAGCTTTGGCTACCATCATCCTATGGCACTCTTTACTGAAACCACTGCTGATATCGTTGTTACGGTAGTCCCTGTCGCTTTAGAGGATGAGTCCAGGCCTCATGATGGCGTGTTTGCGTTTGCGTATACCGTTACGATTAGTAACAACTCTTCTGACGCGGTGCAGCTTCTTGAGCGACATTGGCTGATCGAATCGGCTGATCAACAGATCGGCGAGGTTACAGGCGCTGGGGTGGTTGGTTTGCAGCCAACGCTTCAGCCAGGCGAAAGTTTTGAGTACTCAAGTAGCACTGTCATCAAGGATCCGATCGGAGCAATGAAGGGAACATACATCTTTAAGCGCAGCAGCGGCGGCGGCTTCTTTACCGTTCAGATCCCGCGTTTTCGCCTGATATACCCGAGCCTGTACAACTAAGAGCAAGAGAGAAAGAGAACGCCCGTGCCCAAAGATTTTTTTTCGGTAGCTGCTACTACAAGCCTCGCATCGTTGACGAGCGGAGCAAAAATTCACGTAATCGGGGTGTGCGGCGTTGCTATGGCACAGCTAGCAATCGCTTTGACCGAGCGTGGTTTTGAGGTGTCTGGTAGCGACAAAGAGTTTTACGAGCCGATGAAGTCGCTGCTTGGTGTATCGGCAGTTAAGCTTTGTGTCGGCTACGCGCGAGATAATGTTCCAACAGACGCTGCTCTTGTAGTGATTGGAAACTCCATTAGCTACGGTAATCCCGAGGTAGCGGTGGTTGAAGAGCAAGATCTGCCCTATACGTGCTTTCCAAAGATCCTTCAAGAAGTTGCAATCGTCGGACGCCACTCGATTGTGGTAACGGGGACGCACGGAAAGTCTACAACAACAGCGCTGCTAGCCTCGATATTGCTGCATCATGGGCAGGCTCCGTCGTATTTTGTTGGTGGCGTAGCGCAGGGCTTACCGCACAGCCTTGCCGTTGGCACGGGGCCCTTCTCTGTCGTTGAAGGAGATGAGTACGATAGTGCCTTCTTTGCAAAAGTACCGAAGTTTTCTTTTTATACTCCTGATACCGCCATAGTGAATGCGATTGAGTATGATCACGCGGATATTTATGAAAACATAGAGGCGATTGAGAGTGAGTTTACTAAGCTGATAGAGTCACTTCATACGACAGGCAGAGCGGTTTGTTGCATAGATTTTCCGCGCGTCAAGAAGCTCGTTGAGGCATGGCGCCAGTCGGTGCGCTGTAACATCGTTACCTTCGGAGTTGATAAGGATGCCGATTTTGCAATTACTAATCGCTCTATGGACGGCATGTCGCAGGTCGTAACTGTGCGCACGCCAACAGGCGAAAGCATTCCGTTCTTCATTCCGATGATCGGTGAGTACAATGCTCGCAATGCAACTGCGGCTTTTGTTGTTTCTGAAATAGTCGGATTGCCGAGAGAGACGACCCTTGAAGCGCTTAAGGTATTTAAGTCTGT
>JBIKWG010000121.1:0-8809 GCA_044356425.1 Bdellovibrionota bacterium
CGATTTTCGTTGTGAGAATCAGATGCTGTCTTATGGAAGAAGGGGGGGGCGAAGAGGCTGCGGAGCTGTTGAGTAGCAGCCCGGATTAGGCCATTCTTTCTGTATAACGAGGCCTAGAGCGGTCGGTGATACGTAATCAGCGGATAGTATGTTCGGTGTTTCAAAAAGTCGGAATCTGGCGCCACTTGCGGGGGCAGCGCTTGTGGCCTTGGCGCCTTTAGGTGCTGCTGCAAAATTTTCTGCCGAAGCGGTTTTGCCCACAGGTTCTGGGTCGGCAGCGCGCTCTCTAACGACTGAGTCACGATATACTCCCTCAGATATAGAATCATTGCACAAATTCGTAGCTCTTGTTGCTTCATGTGACCTAGTGTGGCCGTCACATGGATATCGAGTGGCAGTACTGAAAGAGTTCGCGCAGAATGGCACACTAAACGAGCTGCCACTGTCTCCGATCGAGCAGGCCGCACTTGTGCAGGTTGCTCGTCATGGCTACGTGGCGGTGCAGCACTCATTGATTGCGGCGAGAAAGGTAGCCGAGAGGGTGGGTGGTGTATCTCACGCTGACCTTTTTAGCTTGCTTCGCGATGCGGAAATCCTTGATAGGGCACCAGTTGGCGTCACCCTTGATAAGCATCCACCTGATAAAGAGCGAGGGAGGGGGGTGAGCTTGCTGTTGCTGATCGTCGCGCATCGAGAGTTAATTGACAGCACCCGTTGGGACAGAGAGAGAGCGTATCTGCAGTCGGTCGATGTTGCAAAGCGTACCGAACTAAAGCTGCTTAGTGGGGCGCTATTACTAAGGCGTAATTTTAAGAGTTTGAATCCGGACCATCCCGTTGTAGATGGATTTGTGAAATCATTGGCGCCAAAAGTTACCGAGATCGACCGCCAACAGATATCGTTTTTAGAGACTCTGCCGCCACGAAGTTCAAGATTTAAAGTAGTGTCACTGGTAGCTCTTACGTGCGGAGCCCTGTATCTGCTCTGGAGTGTTCGTGGGCGCAATGAGGGGGCTATGCTGCGCAAGTAGTGAGCTATGTTATGCTGACTTACGCAGTGCTCACCTGCTCTATTAGGGATCCGCACTAATCAAACGCAGCAGCTTTGTGTTGGGCACGCGTGCTCAGTAGTAAGCGCTTTACGGCCATATAAGGCCTTGCTTGCTAGTCTTGTGCAGTTACTCGCAGCACCTCTTCAAGAGAGGTGGTGCCTTCCCTAAGATGTCTTAGTGCCGATTGTCGCAGGGTCGACATTCCCTGCTTGATAGCAGCTTGTTTTAAAGTTAGCGCGGACGCGCCCTGTAGAATCAGCTCTCGTAGCGGGTCATCTATGACCATTACTTCATAGAGAGCCATGCGTCCGCGGTATCCAGTGCCAGAGCACTTTGTGCAGCCGCGCGCCTCGAATAGTTTGGCTTCTGTGCACTCTTCAGCGGACAAGCCAGCAGCGACTAGGGCGCTTGATTGAACTGTCACTGGAACGCGACAGTCAAGACAGAGGCACCGAGCTAATCGTTGCGCTACCACTAAATGGAGCGAAGATGCCACGAGGTATGGGGCAACGCCCATGTTCAGCAAGCGATTGACGGTGCAGGGAGCATCGTTTGTGTGAATAGTTGAGAGAACCAAATGACCTGTCATCGCCGCTTTCACGGCGGTTTCGGCTGTGTCCAAGTCTCGGATCTCTCCGACCATTATAATATCAGGATCCTGGCGCAGGAATGCGCGCAGCGCTTCTGCAAATGTAAAGCCGATCTCTTCATTGATCTGGGTTTGATTGATGCCTGGAAGATTGATCTCTACGGGATCTTCGGCAGAGCTAATATTAGTGCGTATTGTGTTGAGGTGTGACAGGGCCGCATACAGGGTGGTAGTTTTGCCAGAGCCTGTTGGACCAGTCACTAGTATGAGGCCGTGAGGTTGTTTAATCGCGGTCTCGAATAAGGTCGTCTGCGTAGCATCAAACCCAAGGTTTGAGACAGCAAGGTTTCTGGAGCTATTGTATAGTAATCGAAGAACTACTTTTTCGCCGAACAGGGTTGGGAGTACGTTAACACGAAAGTCGGTGTCGCTGTCCCCGATGCAGCGAACTTTAATCCTGCCGTCTTGGGGTCTGCGACGTTCGGCTATATCTAGATTAGCCATGATCTTCAAGCGCGAGATAACTGCATTTTTTAGGCGCGCTGGAGGCTGCATAATTTCGCTGAGCACCCCATCGATGCGGAATCGAATTCGGAGGCCTGTTTCATAGGGCTCAACGTGAATATCAGAAGCACCCCGTCGCACAGCATCTGTAAGAATAGCTTGTACGAGCTTTACTATTGGCGCATCTTCGGTTGCTTTTATTAGCTCTAACAGCTCGCGCTCTTCCGCCTGTCCTTGCTGCTCGCTGCGATCCTCTTGGACGACGTTTCCTATGAGAGAGTCGTATTCCGGCGAGCGTTGATAGAATTGCTCGTGCAGCTGCATTATTGCCCTGCTGCTGGCCAGTCTGGGGTGCAGGTCGAGGCCGGTGATAAATTTTATTTCATTAAGGGCGGTGATGTTTGCAGGTTCACTAATTGCGAGCGTTAGAGCGCCTTGTTTGCTGTTCAAGGGCATTACGCCATGTTTTGAGGCTAGGGTGTAGGGAATAAGTTTTACTGCCGTTTGCTCGATGGCAGCATTTTTTTGATCAAAAGCCGGAATGCCATAGTGGGCTGATAGTGCGGTGATAAGGTCGGCTTCGTCCAGCATTTCGAGCCCAATCAGAGTGCTTTCAAGCGACCACCCCTTTTGTCCCTGTGTTTCAAGAGCAAGTTGAAGCTGTTCGGCGGAGATGAGCCCTCGTTTGATTAGAATATCACCGGTTCGCGATGTGCTCATCTTGCAGCTGGAGATCGGCAGGCTGAAGATCAAACTAAAGAGTTGTTGCAGTTGTAGATTCCGGCCGTGAGCTGGGTGTAGAGTTGGGGCGGTGCGGAGGGTAGATTGTTTGTTTATAGACGCCTATAGTAATGGATAGACGGTTGAGCCAGTAAAATTGACAAAGTTTTACCCTCTAAATACCGTAACCCCCTGTTTTTACTGGGTGTTGTGCTGAGCTAGGGTGGTAAGGCACCTATTTGGCTGTTCACCTCTATTGTTTGCTATAATCTACTCTACTGCGCAGGTGCTGGCGTCAGAAGGTGACCTAACGTGGTGAAATCGCAATCAAAAAAAAGGTCTCGTGCTAGCGATGCTGTAAGGCCAACGGCGACCCCTGTTGACTCTGCCACAACCGGTGGCGAAGAGGGTGTTATTGAGGCAGAGGTCGTCCTCGATGACGCTCCTGATGCTGCTGAAATTCCTGATAACATCGGTCTAATAGAACTTGAATTAAACGAAACTGAGAGCGATCAGCCGGCAGGGGCTGCATCGCGCTCGGCGCTTGTACCTTACAGTCCGTTAGACGCCTATTTGGCAGAGATTCGAAGGTTTTCTCCGCTCTCTAAAGAAGCTGAACACACCGCTGCTGTTGAATATCAGAGCACTAAGAGTCCAGAGGCAGCATACACCTTGGTGTCGGGATCGTTGTGGCTGGTAGTTAAGATTGCTCGTGAGTATGAGCGGGTTGCGCGGAACGTCTTGGATCTGATTCAGGAAGGAAACATAGGTTTGATGGAGGCCGTACGAAACTTTGACCCGTATAGAGGAGTGCGTTTTCCCTCCTACGCAGTCTGGTGGATTCGTGCTTATATTATCAGATACATCATCGCAAATTGGCGCATGGTAAAGATCGGCACGACGCAGGCCCAGCGGAAGCTCTTTTTTAATTTGAAGAAAGAGAGCGATCGACTCGAGCGCGAAGGGATCTATCCTACCACCAAACTCTTAGCTGATAGGCTGAGTGTGCGCGAGGGGGATATCATCGAGATGTCCCAGCGGCTCGCAGGTCATGATGTAAGCGTTGATGCGCCACTGCAGGATGATGGCGATTCGACCCTTCTTTCTATTTTGCCAAGCGGGGTTGTCTCGGTAGAGGAAGAAGTTGCCAAAAGGGAGCTGCACGATGCGTTGCGCGAGATAGTGCGCGATTTTGAGAGTAGCTTAAGCGATAAGGAGCTAAAGATTTTTAACGGACGTGTGCTCGACGACGAAAAGAAGACGCTGCAAGAGCTATCGGATGAGTTGTCATTGAGCAAGGAGCGAGTCAGGCAGATTGAAAATAAGTTGCGCGAGAAGTTAAAGTCTATAGTCTCGGCAAAACTTGGAGATGAGCTTGATTCGTGGGTGGATAGGGAATAAGGGGCGCGGATGCCGAGAGCAGTAAAAACTGGCGATAATTTTCAGCCTCGCCAGCAACGTTCAAAACGAATTGCAGTCTTGCTTGTCGGTGGTGTTTTATCCGGAGCTCTGTTTACCATTGCGCTGGCCGCGCTGTTTTTCGTTCGTTCACGAGGGATTGAGCGCACGGCACCCACGATTGCCATTGAAGATAAGGGCAGGATTCTTTCTGCCAAGGGCATCGTGATTCCACTTGTTGTTAAAGATGACGGGTCGGGTATTGAGCGAGTCGTGGCGTGGGTGCAGCAGTCAGGAAAGGTAAAAGAGGTCTTTCGAGCTACGCTCCCTCAGCAAGATAAGTTTGTGCAGCAGATAGAGATTTCGCCAACAGCACTTGGTCTGAGTCAGGGTGAGATGATGTTGATTGTTGAGGCGACCGATGCGTCAATGTGGCGCAACAAGGCTTCACGGATCGTGCCTCTTTCCGTTGATAATGACCCGCCACGAATCGAAGTGATTGCGCGCTCTGAGTCGATTGCTGTGGCAGAGCTTGGGGTTGCTGCGTATCGTGTAGACGATGCCTCTTTGCAGTCAACGGGAGTCTCTTTGGGCGTGGCGGGCTCTCGCGAGGTGATGTTTGAGGGGCGTCTTGCCAAGGAGGTTGATCCGGCGTTGGTTGTCCCGGGAGTTTATGTTTCATTTTTTGTGGCATCGCAGAGCTGTCCGTCTAGCTCAAGTATCTTTGCCGCCGACGAGGGCGGAAACCTCGCACGCACTCCGTTTTCTCTTCAATGCCAGGGCGCTGCCCGAGGGGTCTCTCTGCAGCAGAGTGTAGCTACTGATGAGATCCTTGCGCGCGCCGAGCAGCTCATTGGTGGTGGCAATCCTTGGGATGAGGCGCTTAAAAGAGAGATAGCAAAGGCTAAAGCAGAAGGCTCTGCGCGCGCACGCACCGCAATAGCTGCAATCGCGCGGTTTCTTCTTACGACGGCTCGCGAGTCTGATCTGGAAGACGTAGCGAAGGCGGCGAGGGGCTCCTCGGCGTCGCTGCGGTGGTGGCGTAGTGCGGCCCGAGTGGGTGTGTTTTCACAGCGTGCCGGATTTCACGATACCATCGCGCTTGCAGACGCTCAGGGGGCTCTAGCCAGCGTTAAGACAAACGGTGTCGAAATGGTGCCGATGCAGCCCGGGTTTTCGGTCGTTTTTTCGCCATATCGGGGCACCGTTCGTTTGTCGCGTAAGTTGGGTGTACTTGGGGATGTCGTCGTAATTGATCACGGTGCGGGGCTCAGTTCTGTGTTCTATTCCCTTGAGGGGCGTTACGTTGAGAATGGTGCCTCAGTTGAAGAGGGGCAGCAGGTGGGGCGGATTGGAGATAGTGGCTTTCACTTCTCTAAAGCGCTTAGGATGCAGTTTCTGCTCTCTGGAGAGGCTATAGACCCAGGGGCTCTTCTGGATCTTCAGCGATTCTATCAGAATGTTGAGCTTCCACTGAATGGTGTTCGGTTAAAGACTGGGGTAAGCTCTCAACCGTCTGCTGTTAGACGTCCTGGGTAAGAAGATGGGAAAGATCTTCGTAAGTCTCGTGCTTTTATTTTTAATCGTTGGTGGCGCGCTTGTTTTTCAAGCGACCAAGGGCACGCGCTCGCTAGTTGTTGCGCCGTCAGAGCTGCTCGCTCAGGCGCCGGCTGGCTATTTGTCGCGCATCCGGGTCGGGGGGCGTGTTGTGGAGCCGATCGTATACCAAACTGAGCCTCAGATGGTGCTTTCATTCTCCGTAAAAGACCCCAAAGGCTCTGAGATTCCAGTTCCGGTAGTATATCGGGGGCTCAAGCCAGACATGTTTGCAGCTGGTCGGGATGTGCTTATCGATGGTGATTATGAAGGTAGCGTTATAAAGGCCGCAAAGCTGCAAACGCAATGCCCGTCAAAGTACGAACCGGTCGTTCCTGGGGCTCCAACAGCTTCCCAAGCCTCTCCATAGAGCGTATAAACAGCGTGCGTCAAAAACAGTTGTTGAGGAGCTCTTTGTGGTTGAATTTGGGCATTTTGCGCTCTGTCTTGCTTGGATCTTTGCGCTCGTTGGAACTCTAGGTGGTGCGGCTCTCGGCGTCAGGCCTGCAGGGGGCAGTGCAGCAGCGCAGTCAGGTGTTGAGGCACTTCGTCGGCTCACAATCTTTGTATGTGTGGCACTGTTTGCTTCGCTGTGGGGGCTCGGCTACGGCTTTGTCAACAACGATTACGCGGTGCAATATGTGTGGCAATATTCGAATCGCGACATGCCGTGGATCTACAAGATTACCGCGATTTGGGGCGGTATGGATGGGTCGATGCTGCTGTGGTGCTTCTTGGTTGCGCTGTTTTCGGCCTTCGTGGCCCTTGCTTCGCGACGCTATCCGAATGCTTTGATGCCATGGCTCTTTAGCTTTCTCAACTCGTCCACGTTGTTCTTCTCGACCATTACGCTCTTTCTGACCAATCCGTTTCGGTATCTTAAGACACCAATGATTATGCCTGACGGCAACGGGCTTAATCCACTGCTGCAGAATGAGTACATGGCTATACACCCACCGATGTTGTACCTCGGTTTTACGGGGTTGGCGGTGCCGTACGCCTTTTGCATGGCGGCGCTTGCCTCTGGTCAAACAACCAACGATTGGATCCGACTTACTCGGCGTTGGACTTTGATTGCATGGACGTTTCTCACTGCGGGAATCGTATTGGGCGGCCATTGGGCCTACCTTGAGCTTGGATGGGGTGGTTTCTGGGCGTGGGACCCGGTTGAGAACGCCTCCTTTCTTCCGTGGTTAACGGCAACGGCCTTCCTGCACTCAGTGATGGTTCAGGAGCGCAAAGGGATGTTAAAGATCTGGAACGTCTCGCTGATAGTTCTTACCTATGCACTGACAGTGTTTGGAACGTTCTTAACTCGCTCGGGAGTTGTTCAGAGCGTACATGCCTTTGCATCGACTGATATCGGTTGGCTCTTTCTGGTGTATCTCGGTTTAATTGTTGCAGTAGCAGCGTTGCTGCTGTTTTTGCGTCGCGAACAGCTTCGACCGGAGCGCACAATCGAGAGCCTCTTTTCGCGTGAAGCTGTTTTTCTTCTGAACAATCTGGTTTTGCTCAGTATATGTTTTGCGGTGCTTTGGGGGGTAATGTTCCCCGTTTTCTCTGAAGCGTTTACTGGCGTTAAGCAAACAGTGGGTATTCCTTTCTTTAACGCGGTGAACGTGCCGCTTTTCTTGGCGCTTGTATTTTTGATGGGGGTGGGGCCGCTTATCGCCTGGAAGCGTTCTTCGTTATCGAATCTAGTGCAGACTTTTGCGGTGCCGTTTTTAGCTGCGTTCGGTGTCGCGCTGATTTTGGTATGGGCCGGAGTGGTTGAGTTCTATCCGTTGCTAGCTTATTCGATTGCATTCTTTGTTTTTATGACGATTCTCTCGGAAGTGCAGCGTGGACTCCGCATGCAAGCCGCTGTTACTAAGTCAGCTGCTTGGGCGCCTATGACGTTGGTATCTCTCTTCAGAAGGCATCGTGTGAAATATGGTGCGCACATTATTCACTTTGGTGTGCTTGTTATGACGATAGCAATTACCTCGTCTATGGCTTTCAAGACAGAGAAGGAGTTCACACTTGCTCCAAATGAGCGCTTTACTGTAGGGCGATTCTCGCTTGAGCTTCAGGAATTTCACGACGAGAACAACAAGAACTACCAGGCAATTCAGGCTCATGTTGCATTGCGTGAGCTGGGTAATGAAACGGTGCAGCACGTGCTTGTTCCTGAGCTCCGGTTCTATCCCAAGAATAAAGAGACCACGACTGAGGTGGCTTTGCGAATGAGCTCGCGAGAAGACGTGTACCTCGTTCTTGCGGGGCTCGATGAGACAGGGTCTAAAGCTTCAATGAAGGTGTTTATAAATCCCCTTCAGGTATGGCTGTGGTACGGCACTATTATTATGATTTTGGGTAGCATAGTGGTGGCTCTTCCGGTGGCGCGAAGTTCGGCCGTTGCGTTGCCCTCGGTAAAGGGAACGGTGCAGTCAGTATGAGTATGTGGATTGTCGCATCAGCAGTTCTATCTCTGTTAAGCGTGTGGTTTATCGGGCAACCGTGGTTTGAATCAAGTTCGTCCGTTACGGCAGATGGTATAGGGAGCGCTCGTTTGCTTGCATTGCTCGATAAAAAAGAGCGGGCACTGCGCGCCTTGAAAGATCTTGAGATCGATTTTGCGATGGGAAAAGTCAGCTCAGACGATTTCGAATCTAGTAAGCAGGTGCTGTCATTAGAGGCCGCGACTATTCTTGAAGAGCTTTCGCAGCATGACCAACGCTGACGGCGCCCTTGAACTTACGAAGGTTTCAAAGTCCTTCGGGTCGCAGCCCGTTCTGCAGTCGCTCTCGCTGTCGTTGCATCTGGGTGAGCGAGTGTTGCTTTTGGGTGCAAACGGCGCTGGAAAATCAACGCTCCTTCGCATAATAGCAGGCCTAACAACCCCGGATTCTGGTCGTATCGTCACTCATGCAGCGGGACGAGTAAGCCTCTGCTCACATCATCTGTTTCTT
>JBIKWG010000122.1:0-8804 GCA_044356425.1 Bdellovibrionota bacterium
CATCTGCGGGTCTCCATTGGCTCGCCATGAGCGCAGCAGTGACACCTGGGTAGCATGCAGGTCTTGCAGCGGTGGCTCCCGCAGGCTTAGTGTCTTTGACATTCGCGGTCTGCGCTCTGCAAAGCTCCCCGCAAGTAATTCGGCGACCAATGCGCGGCTCCTTTGAAATTCGCCTGCGATAGTCTCCATAAAGAACGAAGCGTTCTCTCTATCGCTGCACAGTGACGCATACATCCGCATAATCTCTTCTCGGGCACTGTACAGAGAGGTCTCGATATTCAAAAAAAGGTATGACAATGCGGGCGACAGCTGTGCTGCTCGTTGCAAGCGCCTCCAACCTTCTGAGTTTCTGTCTTTAAGAGCGACCAGAGCGCTGCCAACACCGAACCATCCCGAAAGGAGGAATCGTGACTGATTCCAGGCGAACACCCACGGGATCGCCCGAAGATCTTCAATTGTCGCAGCCCCACTTCTGCGCGAAGGTCGAGAGCCGATCTTGCTCTGCTCAATAACGTCGACAGGTGTTGCCTCGCGAAAGAAGGGCAGAAAACCCTGCGTTGAAACTAATCCCTGATATGCCGCCCTACTGCTCTGAGCCAACTCATCCATTACCTGCTGATCGCCATCCAAGCTGACACGATCACCGTACACATGCCCAACCGCGCCAGCAATCAACATCTCGAGGTTGTAGGATGCGGTAAGCAAATTTGCGTATTTTTGACTGATGGTCTCTCCCTGCTCAGTAACTTTTATTCCAACCGCGAGCGATTCGTGCGGAAGGGACGCCAAAAATCTGTCAGTTGGACCAGCCCCTCGACTTATCGTACCCCCTCGACCATGAAAGAAACGAATGGCGATGTTGCGCTGCTGGGCCAGGGCTACTAACCGCTCCTGCGCCTGCTGCAGAGCACAGAAGCTTGCGATGATTCCGCCGTCTTTGTTGCTATCGCTGTAGCCAATCATCAGATCCTGAGGCCGCCCTGATAGCGCGAGTGAGGCTGGAATCGCTGACTGGTCGAGAAATGACCCTAGAATCGCGGCACTGCCCTGAAGGTCGTTAATCGTCTCAAAGAGCGGCACCACTTGAATTGGACAGAGCAGCTTGCCACCCGTGACCTGCGCAAGCTCCCCCTCGCGAGCAAACAGATACACCGTAAATAGATCTTCTGCCGAGCGAGTCATACTAACAATGTACGAACCGAGCCCCTCATCACCGAAGCGCTCGCGGTGCTCTGCTAGAACGCGGCACACCATGCGCACTTCATCGCCTTCGACACCAACCGACTGAGCTCGGTGCACAAACGGTCGAGGATTCGACAGCTCTGTTCGAATAATCTCTCTGCGCTGCTGCTCAGACAACTCGCGCCATGATGCCCCGCCTCGCCGAGACGCATCGTAGAGCTGCCCAAGAGCCGTGTCATGAACAGAGCTATTTTGCCTGATATCCAAACGAGCCAAATGAAACCCAAAAGTATGTCCAATCTGAACCGCCGGCAGTACGTCATCATGCGCAAGTCGAATCGCTCCGATTTCAAGCAGCGAACGTGCCAGAAGCTCAAGATCGCTGACGTACTCCGAGGCCTTTCGGTAGTGCCACGCCTCTAGTCGCTCGGCATAAACAGGAATGCGCAGCACCACAAGGTTAAGATATTGGCGCCAAGGCTCATCGGTGTTCCTGCGTAAGGCATCCTCTGCTTGCGCTCCACATATCTCTTTAAGCGCATGCAACCTTTGAGCAAAGAAATCTGGCAGTGTATGAAGTGCCGCGCTCAGGCTCAGCCGTGCTGCCAGTCGAGCTGCCTCTCGGCGCTGCAGATCGAGCGCGGCTTGTCGCAGTGCCCGCAACGCTTGCTGGGTGACTTGTGCGGTAACCAGCGGATGCCCATCCCGATCACCGCCAACCCAATTACCAAAACGCAATCCCTGAAATACAGGAGCTAGCGGAATCGCCTCAATCGGAAGCCCCTCACGTTGCCATGCCACAAGAAACCGACGAACCATCAGAGAGATCACCTCTGGAAAGACGTTGCTGAGGTAGTGCAACACGTTGCGAAGTTCAGAAAATATGTCTGGCCGATGAAGATACACCTCACCGGTGCGCAATAGTCGCTCAAGCAGTGCCTTGATTTCGTTTCTGATCAATACCCTCTCGGATGACGAGAACATCTGATTTTCAAGCCGCACCTGCAGCAGATACAGATTACGGTAGTGTTCTTGAACCGTGGCACGCTTTGACTCGGTAGGGTGTGCCGTTAGTGTCGGCTCAATCGAGACAGTCCGCATCTTTGCCACGATCTCGTCTGCTGAAAACTTCTCTGCCAGCATAGGCAGCACCGTCTTCCACCTACCGCGCTCGCTCCGCTGTCTGCCCTGAGTATCATCCCGCCGCCGAGCTTGATTACTTGTGTTCTCTTCAACCATGTTCAACAGTTGAAAAGCCAGTGAATATATCTGAATCGACCGCGACGAGAGCTCGCTCTGCGAGACGCGTGCGGCGCTGCTCCAGGGCACGATCCCGGCAGCCTCCCCCTCTCCAAGCTCATGCAGCGTCTCGCAAAGACACCCGACCATAAATTCAAGGTCGCAGTCCCACTTCTTAAATTCGAATTCCAGATCTCTCATACCTTGTGCCAATCGGATTTTACAGTGAATGACAGGAGCACCCTTTTGACCGCGGCCCGCTGTCATTCACTTCGGTGACGATTGCTCGCTCGATATCTGAGTATTATCAGAACGATAGCCACTTTACGATGATAAATTAAAAACTCTCTCAGCACGGCGTCAGCGACCCTAAAGGAACCCCCTAAGAACACCGACAGTATAGCAGTGACCGTGGTCGGCAGCTCCTTCGTGGCCGATTCAACCGCGGGTGGGGATTTTTTCAATTATATGGACCATCTGTATGAGTATTGAGCAGGACGATCTGCTGACGGATTTTCTCGTTGAGAGCAAAGAGAACCTTGACCATTTAGATGAGGAGCTCTTAATTCTTGAAGCCAATCCGCGAGACAAAGAGGTTCTAAACGCTATATTTCGCAGGCTGCACACCATTAAAGGGGTGTGCGGATTCCTCGATCTCGTAAAGCTTGAGTCGGTGAGCCACGCTGGTGAAACCCTGCTTAGCGCCCTTCGTAACGGTGAACGGGATGTGGATGATACGATTATTACCCTACTCCTCACACTCGTGGACGCGATTAGAACGATCCTCTCTGAGATCGAAACGAATCATACTGAGGGCAGCACTGATTATAAGCCGCTGGCTGAAAAGCTGCTCGCAGCAACTCACTCAGACAGCAGAGCAATCTCAGCCGAGAGCTCGCTTGATGACGAATTTGAAGCAATTCTCGCCCAGAACGCCCAGAAGGCCCACAACGAGCAGGTCGCTGCTCTGCCCGCAGTACCAGCAGAGACAGCTAACGTTCACAATACACAGAGCACTAAAGCTCAAGCGCAACTCCAAGCCGCCGTGCCCGTCGAAATTGCGCCTCACCCAGACTCCTCCGAGCAGACCAGCCCGACTGAGGCTGAGCACGGAAGCCGTGTCGGTGCACCAGAAAGTTCGTTACGTGTGGATGTTCAGCTCCTAGACAACCTTATGAACCTAGCTGGAGAGCTTGTACTAGCGCGCAATCAGATCCTGCAAGCCACAAAATCAGTCCATGATGCTACGTTTCGGACTATTACGCAGCGCCTAAACCTGGTCACTTCAGAGCTCCAGGAAGGCGTTATGAAGACCCGCATGCAGCCCATCAACACCGTGTGGGGGAAGTTTCCTCGAGTAGTGCGTGACCTATCACGAACCTGCAACAAGAAAGTTCGTCTTGAGATGTTCGGCAAAGAGACCGAGCTCGACAAAACACTTATCGAAGCCATCAAGGATCCCCTTACCCACATCGTCCGCAACTCAATAGACCACGGCATCGAATCTCCTGAAAAGCGCTCTGCTGCCGGCAAAGACCAAGAGGGGTGCATCTCGCTAAAAGCATACCACGAAGGGGGCTACGTTATCGTCGAGATCACCGATGACGGCGCCGGGCTTAACACAGAGAAGATTCGTAGTCGCGCCGTCGAAAAGGGGCTGGTTACCCGCGAACGCGCACAAAACCTGAGCGAAGCCGAGGTTCACCGGCTGATATTTGCTGCTGGATTCTCAACAGCAGACACCGTCACCAACCTTTCAGGGCGTGGCGTTGGTATGGACGTAGTAAAATCAAGCATCGAGGGCATCGGTGGTCAGGTAGATATATCAAGCCGAACTGGAAACGGCAGCACCATCCGCCTAAAGATCCCACTGACGCTTGCGATCATACCGGCGCTCCTTCTTACCTGCGGTCGCCAACGATTTGCGGTGCCTCAGTCTGCGATTACTGAGCTTGTGCGGCTAGAATCATCACATAAAGACGGCCCGCTTTCCTGGATCGGCAAGCTCCCGTTCTATCGACTACGCGGAGAGCTGCTACCGGTACTCTTCCTCACCGAACACCTGAAGATCGCTTCGGGCAGTCAGGTGGCTACGAGCGGCGAGAAAGTGATCGTTGTTCTCGATGTTGATAATCACCGCTTCGGTGTGGTTGTTGATGCGGTTCATGATACTGAAGAAATCGTCGTTAAACCGCTCGGACAACAGCTTAAATGTATCCCAAGTTATGCGGGCGCAACGATTCTAGGAGATGGGCAGATAGCTCTGATCCTCGATCCTGTGGTCTTGGCACGACAGGCGCGCGTAGATAAGGCCCATTTAGCCAAGCACATAGGCCAGGCGGATGCTCTGATGAATGGAGCAACAACGACATTACAAGGGTTTGGAAGAGACTCCGACCAGCTTCTGATTATTCAACTGACACCTGACATTAGGGCCGCGTTGCCGCTCAACAAAGTCAGCCGTCTCGAAGAGTTTAAGATCAGCGACGTGGAGTTCGTGGGCACTGGTTCAGTCATCAGATACCGAGGCGGAATTTTACGTCTTGTTCACGTACCCAACAAGCTCGGCTTAAAGAGCCAACCCTGGTGCAGTGGACATGTGGTTGTAATTGGTAACGGCGATAGTGCTGTGGGATTACAGGTAGACGCCATCCTTGATGTTTCCCATGAGCTGTCAGCAGTCCGACCAGCTGAGGGCGAGCGCGGGATTACATCCTACGGGGTGGTTCAGGGCAAGATTATTGCGCTCTTAGATATTGAGTATCTAACTCGCACTACAGCTTCACTACAGGAACATCTGGAGATACAACCACAATGAGCACAACCCTTCACGATCCGGCCGTACCGGTACAAGTAGTAACGTTTGAGAGCGGCGAATACCACTTCGGTATCGACGTACTGACAGTGCAAGAAGTGCTGAAGCATCAAGAGATGACCCCCGTCCCGCTGGCACCACCCGAGATTTATGGCCTCATCAATCTGCGAGGCAATATCGTGACTGCAATCGGTATACGCGAGCGGCTTAGATTGCAGGCAGAGGCCGCGCGCCACGAGCAGATGAATCTTATCGTTTCGCTGCGCGATGGCGCAGCGAGCCTTATTGTTGACAGAGTAGGCGATGTGCTCACCCTAGACCACGCCCGCTATCGAACTCGCCCAAGCACCCTCGTGTCACCCTTAGCAGATGTGGTGACTGGGGTGTATGAGCTTGACGATGGGTTGCTGCTTCTTCTGGATGCTCAAGCACTGTGTACTATTAATGGAGATAAAACTGATGAGCACTGAGGTTCTGATCGTAGACGACTGTAAAGTTACCTCCAAAATCCTCTCGCGCTTCATGCAAGAGCTTGGGTTTACTGTGTCAAGCGTCGGCTCAGGAGAGGCTGCTGTTGAGTTTCTCTCGCTGCACAAATCTCCGTCGCTTCTGCTTGTAGACTGGGTTATGCCGGGGATGAGCGGAGTTCAGCTCGTTGCCTGGCTGCGGTCGCGGCCTGAGCTAACTGAGACGCCCGTGTTAATGGTAACCGGAGAGCGTGACCTTACCCGCGTTGCTGAAGCGCTCTCGCACGGTGCAAACGAATACATCATGAAGCCGTTCTCAAAAGAGATTTTGCAAGAAAAGCTTCAACTTTTGGGGATACCTACCCAGCCCTAGCATGCAGAAGATTCGTCTCTTAGTTGTGGATGACTCAGCGGTGATCTGCAAGATCATCACCGACTGCTTTAAGAGCGATCCTGAAATAGAAGTCGTTGGTACGGCCCATTCGGGGGTCGCCGCGCTTGAACGAATGAGCGCGTTAAAACCAGATGTTGTTACGCTCGATATAGAGATGCCAGAGATGGACGGTTTGCAGACCCTAGCGCATATTCGAGCGACCGACTCTACTACTCCGATTATCATGTTCAGCAAGTTCACCTCTGAAGGAGCAGTAGCTACCTTAGCGGCACTGGAGCTTGGAGCAACAGATTTTGTACCGAAGCCACACACACGTGATGAGAAGTGTACCGCCCGACAGCAGGTAAAAAGCCAGCTTTCAGCCCGCATACGAGCGCTTGGTCGCAGAGCGCGCAAGCGCGACTACATTCCGAGCGCACAGCCGCAAGGATCGTCAGCGGTGCTCGACCACAACGGGATTGCTGCAGTTGGAATTGCTGTTTCAACAGGTGGCCCCAAGGTACTGCTGCAACTAGCATCACTGATCTCTCCTGATCTTGCCGTGCCCATTTTCATAACTCAACATATGCCACCGGTTTTTACCGGCCTCCTCGCAGAACGCCTATCCTCCCGCGGAGCGCTGCCGGCCTATGAGGCCTCGGATGGACTGCTCGCTCAGCCAGGATCAATCTACGTCGCACCCGGAGACTTTCACCTTGAAGTTGAGCGACAGAGCGAGGCGGTAACTATTCGAACTCATCAAGGTGAGCCCGAGAACTCCTGCAGACCGAGCGCCGATGTTATGTTCAGATCTCTGGCAGAGGTTTATGGACCCCGCGTATTAGCCATCGTACTTACCGGCATGGGGAGCGACGGCCGGAAGGGGTGCGAGACGCTGAAATCTCAGGGCGCTGCCGTTATCGCACAGGATGAAAGCTCAAGTATCGTATGGGGGATGCCCCGCGCTGTCGTCTCGGCAGGGCTGGCCGACGAGGTGTTATCGCCCGAAGAGATCGCCGCCCGCATCAATCAGATTATCGTAAGTGAGGAATAGCAACATGTCTCTCTCAGTGCAGCAATTTACCAGCCTCTCAACACTTTTAAAGTCTGAGACCGCCGTTGTCCTAGAAACTGGCAAGGAATACCTTGTGGAGACCCGCCTTAGCAACCTCGCTAAAGAGGAGGGCTTCGAATCACTCTCTGCGCTCGTTGATGCGGTGCTAACCCGCCGTCACCCAGACCTGAAAAAGAAGGTCCTCTTGGCGCTCACCACGAATGAGACCTCTTTTTTTCGTGATTTAGCCCCCTTCAATGCGCTCAAAACTGTAATTATACCCGAGCTCATGCAGAACAGGCAGAATCAACGCACGCTTGAGCTGTGGTCTGCTGCCTGCTCAACTGGACAGGAGCCGTATTCGTTAGCTATGTTACTGCTTGACTCGTTTCCCCAGCTCGCATCGTGGAAGCTTTGCATTCATGCCAGTGACCTTAACCCAGCCGTGGTGCAGCGCGCCGAGCAAGGCGTCTACTCATCACTAGAGGTGAACCGAGGCCTTCCAGTTCAGATGCTGATAAAGTTTTTCAACCAAAGCGGGACGGAATACACGTTAAAGCCCGAAGTTAAAGAGCTCGTTTCGTTCTTCCCGCTCAATCTGCTAAGTGCCTGGCCATCAGTACAAATTGACATCTTGTTTCTGCGCAATGTGCTGATCTACTTCGATGCCGAGACCAAGAAACAGATGTTTGACAAGGTCCACCAGGTGCTCGCACCTGATGGCTACCTTTTTCTCGGAACCGCCGAGACACCGTATCGAATACACGATGGGTTTTCACGGGTCGCTGTCGGTACGGCCACTGTCTATAAAAAAATATAACGAGCAATCGAGCCAACTTTTTCGCGGCCTGTATCGCTCAAAAAGCCAGCGTGCGCTAAAGCAGCGACCTACCGAAGCCGATAGATCAGCAGATACATTTTGGGAGCAGGAATGAGCATGGAGAGGATTAAGATTCAACCTACTGGTGTAGAACGGCGGCTGCGAGAAGAAGAGATAATCGTCAGAAAGACCGATCCAACTGGTCGGAT
Source organism: Bdellovibrionota bacterium (assembly GCA_044356425.1). GTDB lineage: Bacteria > Bdellovibrionota_C > UBA2361 > UBA2361 > OMII01 > OMII01. The sequence continues at coordinate 8,160 of JBIKWG010000122.1, forward strand.
TATGTACGTCAATCAGACGTTCCTTAAGATATCAGATTTTACCGAGTCTGATGTTGTCGGAATGCCGCACAGCCTGGTGCGCCATCCAGAGATGCCACGCTCTGTGTTTAAGCTACTATGGGAAACCATCGAATCTGGGCAAGAGATCTTCGCCTACGTTTGCAACCTGGCAAAGAACGGCGATCATTACTGGGTTCTTGCACACGTCACTCCGACTTTTGATGCCGAAAAGAACATCATTGGCTTCCACTCAAATCGCCGGGCACCTGACCGCAAAGTTTTGCCAACCATACAAGAGCTGTATCGATTGCTTCTAGAGGAGGAGCGTCGCCATGCGGATAGAAGAAAAGGGCTACTTGCAGCCACAGAACTCCTGCAGTCTGTGGTAAAAGAGAAAGCCTCAGCATACGACGAGTATGTGTTTTCGTTGTAACCCCACACCCGCTTCCAAAGAAACAGCAACCGGTAAAGATTAATAAGAAAGAGAGAAGAGTACCATGGAACAGGAAACCGAGATCTTCGAGCACGACAACGGCGTAGTCACACCACCAGTACAGGCCCCACGATATTCAAACGGACGCAGCAACTCAGAGCCACCAAAAGCCTCTGGCGATGAGGTAATGGAGTGGGTTCGTAAGGCGGCCG
>JBIKWG010000123.1:0-8796 GCA_044356425.1 Bdellovibrionota bacterium
CGCCGAACTGTAAGCAATGCCGATAGTAAATATCGTATTCGACAGAATTGGTCGACACAGGGTCAACATCAGCAGCGGCCTACGCACCGATACGATGCTCTTCCAGGAGGGAAGATTCGACGTCAGTGCTAAGTACAGCAGCGTTAGCGTTCCCGCAAAGAGAACTCCTATCGACCCTGCGACAAAAGGATTGATGATTTGAACACCCTGCACCTTAAACACGGTGGCCACCGATGAGAGGATGCTTGATAATACGGCGAATAGAATTGCTTGAGAGCGGAGTCTGGTATTAGCGTTTGGTAGGGCAGTAGAGGTCATTACGTCAAAGGTATACTACGCAGTAAGCTGCTAAACATAGAAAAGATAGCTCGGATGGTTCAGATAAAGATGCCATTCGGCGCATCTTGGTGCTTGTAACGCTACAAGGCATCCGGCTTGAGCGCTTACGGGTTCCCAGGATTGAACTTACTATGGCAGCGGTGTGGTGCCGTTAGCTGCGCTTTGCGAGCTTGGTATCGTCTGATGCCAACCAACAAGATCCCCTCACTTAATAAGATCAGCACACCCCAGCCGTCACGAGAAAGTGGCGGTTGACTTGATATTCGCTTGCGCAGCAGGTGAGGCTTTTCTAACTCTCCCTCGGCTCGCACAAGAATTGCTGCTCTCATCGCAGCCCTGCATGCTGGTTAAATCTGAAAGAGGCGGCTATGCTGACTTTCATCGCAACAAAAAGACTCTAACAGTTCCAGCCTACTCGCGCTACGTACTGGACTGTCGGAACAGCTCTCAGGTGCCCTTCAACAGGCTCAGGACTCGCAAAGCAGCACGAGTGCGGGCCACCGATAGACATCCCCAGTAGAGCTGAGCAAGTGCGTCGCCGACGAAAATGCAGGGTGAATAGGATCAGAGTCGTACCCTTGACTCGACTTAGACCTCGGCCAACTCGGTCGAATGCTGGGCGAATTTTGCGGCTCGTTTAGCACATTTTTACGCGAAGTCGAGGCAAGCGCAAAGCTCAGATATCGCAGACCTCGCTAGAGCCCCTAGCGTAGTCAGGCAGGCTCTTCGTTTTATCCCTACGTTCATCGAAACCTCTTACACTATCGATTAAACCACTCATCAGTGCGACTCGTTTGAGCCGACTCCAGATGAGTTCAAAACCTGCACTCCCTATGACCGAACAGGATACGGTTCTGTAAAAACCTAATTTTTACACCATCGCTCGCCCTGTTCCAGATCCACTGGGCCGCCTGAAAGCCTAGCCCAAGACTCTAATACCGCCCATCCCGACTTCGACTTGCCCCTTGCAAGACCGCCCGACCGGATCGGCTATCGCGCTTCAGCTATTTGCAAAAAAGCAATCGCTTTTCCTAGTCATCCATATGGGGCAAATGCAGCTTGCTTACCGAGCTCTAAGGCTGTTCTCGCATCCAGCACTCCGAAGAGCTGAATGCACTTGGCTACCAACCCTGTCCATCCTGTTTGGTGGCTTGCACCGAGACCAGCGCCGTTTTCACCGTGAAAGTACTCATAGAATAAAATGTAGTCACGCCAATGGGGATCACTCTGCATTTTCTCTGTACCGCCATACACGGGCCGTCTACCTTCCTCGTTTTTTAAAAAGATCTTAGAGAGCCGATCTGAGATCTCTTTGGCTACCTCAAAGAGGTTCTTCATGTTTCCAGAGCCGGTTGGGCATTCAATCTTGAATGTATCGCCGTAGTACAGATAGTAGTTTAGAAGCGCACGAATCAGTATCACATTGACTGGCATCCAGATCGGACCACGCCAGTTTGAATTGCCCCCAAACATCCCTGAATTCGATTCACCAGGAATGTAATCAACTCGATACTCCCTCCCCCCTACATGAATGATGTAGGGGTGTTGTTCATGAAATTTAGAAAGAGATCGGATTCCGTAGGGGCTTAAAAACTCGTTTTCATCGAGAACCTTTGTGAGGATCCTGCGCAAGCGATCAGGATTTACAAGTGCAACGAGACCGCGTTCATACACCCCAAAATGCCCCGGCCCCGATGGATGTACCGACTCCATCAACTCGGGCATCTGAAGCATCCGCGCCTGAAACATTGCGGTTGCTGTTGGCACTCGTTCCCGCTGCCACTTTTCAATCACTGTGGTCGAGCACAGCGGCAGAAGCCCCACCATTGAACGCACTTTTAGCCGAGTAGAGCTGCCGTCCGGCAAACGTAAAAGATCGTAGTAAAAGCCGTCCTCTTCGTCCCACATCCCATCTTGCCCCGGACGATTCATTCCCGCAGCAATATACACAAAATGCTCTAAAAACTTACCCACCATCTCTTCATAGATCGGATCATGTGCAGCCAGCTCGACTGCGATCTCAAGCATATTTTGCGTGAACAGAGCCATCCAGGCGGTACCATCTGCCTGCTCAAGATAACCCCCCGTAGGCAGCGGCGCGCTTCGATCAAATATCCCGATATTATCAAGCCCGAGAAATCCACCTTCAAAAACATTCTTGCTGAAGCGGTCTTTTCGGTTAACCCACCAGCTAAAGTTGAGCATCAGTTTATTGAATGCAGATTTAAGAAAATCATAATCTGCCATCCCCTTAAGAGCCTGGTCGGTTCGGTGCATAAAAAGGGTAGCGAAAGCGTGCACGGGCGGATTGACGTCGCTAAAATTCCACTCATAGGCAGGAATCTGTCCGCTTGGATGCAGGTATACTCCACGCAGCATCAGGTGTATCTGCTGCTTTGCAAAATCAGGGTCGATGATGCCTAGCGCCAAGGTATGAAACGCTAGATCCCAGGCAGCATACCACGGATACTCCCACTTATCGGGCATCGAGATAATGTCATCGTTTATCATGTGGAACCATTCGCGGTTCCTAAATTCTCTGCTACCTCGATGAAGCGGATGAGCTCGATGCTCTTCTAGCCATGAGTCACCATCCCAAAAGTAGTACTGTTTCGACCAAAGCATTCCGGATAGCGCCTGTCGCATGACATCCACAGCATCAGCCGAAATTGTAGCTGGCATGACTGTTTTATAAAATTCATCCGCTTCTTGAATGCGCCGAGTGAATTGCGAAGCGAACTCAGATCCAAACGGATCAAAGTTCTCTATCTGCTGTGAAGAAACACGAGACCTCAGCCGCAGCTTCACTGTTTGCGATCCACCGGCCCGGACTGTTAATTGATAAAGTGCTGCTGCTTTTGTGCCCTGAAGCTCTGGATTTACGGCATTTTGGTTATGCTCCACCACGTAGCTATTAAAAGCATCTTTAAGGTAAGGGCCAACATCGCGATAGTCTAGCCCCAAACGGGCATGATTCGTCGAGTTTTCAGTAAAGAGAAGAGGCACCTCGCCTTCACAGTAGAGTTCATACGCTCCAAGCTGCTCATGAATCGCTTCGATAGCACTGCAATCGCCGCGCCTCTGCGATCGTTTTATGACGGGCTGTGCCGTTGGCCGCGCCAACCACGAGGCCCAGGTGTTACGAAACCACAAAGTTGGTAAGAGGTGTAGCTGTGCATCGTCTGGACCGCGATTGTAGATAGTAGCTTGAATAAGAACATCATCAGGTGCTGCTTTGGCATACTCAACGAAGATGTCGAAGTAGCGGTCCTCATTAAATATCCCGGTATCAAGCAGCTCATACTCCATATCGTTTCGGGAACGGTGCCGATTCGTCTGCACCAAATCGCTATACGGAAATGGCCCCTGCGGGTACTTATAGAGATACTTCATGTACGAATGTGTCGGAGTGCTATCCAGATAGAAATAGTACTCTTTTACATCCTCACCGTGGTTACCCTCACTATTTGTCAGCCCAAAAAGCCGCTCTTTAAGAATGGCATCTCTGCCGTTCCAAAACGCAAACGCAAAACAGAGCTTCTGCTTATCGTCTGAGATTCCGCCTAGTCCATCCTCTCCCCAGCGGTACGCTCGAGAGCGCGCATGGTCATGTGAGAAAAAATTCCACGCATCGCCCCCCTCGCTGTAATCTTCTCGAACAGTGCCCCACTGTCGCTCGCTTAGATATGGCCCCCACTTCTTCCACGACACAAGATTTTCTTGACACTCTTTAAGACGTTTATGCTCTTCTGTTGTCATACTTACTTCACCTTTTGTATGACCCTCTTGCTTTTCTATAGCCCTGAAGTGAAACCTCAGATTGATCTTTTTATGGTGCAAGCAATAGGCCTTGCTAAAACTGTGCGCCACAAAGCTCAAGCAGAGAGACAGGCTCGAGTAGAGCCGATAGCGCGTGGGATTCATATGATTTAGGGCAGATGTGGAGCAGCTCTGAGGCTCTGGCGTTTTACCGACTAGCGGTTTTTTCCAAGTTTACCTGGGGCTTCGGTGCCAGTTCAGAGATCGAGCGAAGCTGAAAGCTTTGCGGTTTACATAGGCAGAGAAGCCAACTGCGGGCACAAGGCACATCTGCTGCCGGTTATCATCTCCATCTTGGTGCATGCCAAGTGGAGGTAGGCAGCAATACAGGGGTCCAACGGGGCGTCCGCCCACGGTCGTCATTTCCATCTTGGCGCACGCCAAGTGGAGGTAGGCAAGCAATAGTGGAGGTAGGCAAGCAATACGGGGGTTCAGGGGGCGTCCGCCCCCGGCCGTCATTTCCATCTTGGCGCACGCCAAGTGGAAATAGGCAAGCAATACAGAGGTTCAGCGGGGCGTCTCTGTCTTCGGAAGTCATTTCCATCTTGGCGCATGCCAAGTGGAAGTAGGCAAGCAATACAGAGGTTCAGCGGGGCGTCTCTGTCTTCGGAAGTCATTTCCATCTTGGCGCACGCCAAGTGGAAGTAGGCAAGCAATACAGAGGTTCAGCGGGGCGTCTCTGTCTTCGGAAGTCATTTCCATCTTGGCGCACGCCAAGTGGAAATAGGCAAGCAATACTGCCCACGCCTTGAATCGAACAAGGGACCTCAGAATTATGAGTTCTGCGCTCTAACCAGCTGAGCTACGTGGGCACATGAAAGGACGCCAAAAGATGCCCCATGCGCTGGAAAAGATCAAGAGTCAGACCCAACTGAGGAGCTGCGGCATTTTTGCTTTCCGCTGTATTTATAACCCCTTAGCAGTAACCAAGCAGGTCCTGGCTAAGCAACAATAACTTACTACGTTCCCTAAGCGAAACCAGCGCATCTTACTTAATATGTCTCAGGATGAAACCATTGATGGAGCACGGATAGCGGCGTTGATCATCAGCCGAATGAACACGGTCGAACAAGACCGCGTGCTTCGCGCTATCGAAAGCAAATCCCCATCAGTTGCCGTTAAGCTCGAAGAGAAGCTCTTTGACTTTGATCGTATTGCAGATATGCGCGACTATGCCGTTCAGAACCTGCTGCACGAAGTGCCCTCACGCGATCTTGCTATCTCGCTAAAAGCCGCGGGTGAGCAAGTCAAAGAGAAGATCCTTTCAAATCTACCCGTAACAAAACAGCGCGTGATCGAGGAAGATCTTCAAGAGCTCCCTCCGATGCGAATCTCAGATGTTCAAGCTGCTCAACGCAGAATCCTGCGAAAGCTTGATGAGCTCTATCCCGAAGGCTCAGAGAAGCTAGAGAACCCCAACCACGGTCGGAAGAAAGAACCAAGCCCGTGGACGGCTTAGTCAACTTAACTACACATCGATATTCTGCGACTGCTTTTCTTCGCTTCTAAGTTGATTAACCTTGTTAATCAGCTTTACCAGCAAAGGGTGGTAGTAGGTTGATTTTAGTGCCGTGCCGGGCATGATAAAGTCCTGCACCCACTCTTTAGGGTAAGCGCTTCCAATAGCAGGCGGTACAACAACATCCCTCCGTTTACAGTGTTTAATAAGAGGCTCCCAGGCGGGGGGCTGTTGAAGATTTGGACATAATGTCTTGATTACAGCCTCAACGTTTTTTGGTTCGATCTCTTTGCTCTCTATCCAAGGAGGGCTATTCGGCGGAACTATTTTTTGTCGAGCCTGAATTATGTCACCAGCAGGAATCTGAAGATAATCTGCCAAGCTCTTAACCGTCACCTTGTTATCCGGGGTAAGGTAAGAACCGAGATAATCTGCACGGAGTGACTGTTTGACGCTATCGATGAAACGTGGGCTCCAACGACCGTCATATACCTCACCTGGAAGCTGTTCCTGCATCTTTTTTAGTGTATCGCGAATTACAATAGTTGGAAGCACGACCCCCCCATCAAGAATCAAAGCGAGCGAAGCCCTTTTCCAGTCTCGATTTGCAAGTTTTGGGTCATCTCGCAATTCATCGACTACAGCCGGATTATAAAGGGTAAAATGATGTCCTCTGTCGTTTTTTTCTCGCTTGAAGCCCAGGTGCGGGCGCTCTTGCACCAGCTTTTCGAGGAGACCCTTTACGATCCATCTGTCCGCACGCAGCGAATCGGCAACTTTATCCGCATACATCCACCCTGCTTCGACTAACCTATCGTGACCAAATGCCCTGATGAGCGGGACGATTTGAGGATCATACATCACTGAAGGGCTGCGCGAACCAGGATCGATAAATCGACCAGATAACAACTCTACCTTTGAACCCAACGCCCTAATTCGGTTTTGAATGACCTTTGGAGCTTTTCCCAACTCTAGAGAGATCTGAGCTACGCTCATCCAGCCTTCTGGAGCCTCATTAAGCTTTGCCCGCTGCTCAGGTTCACAGCGAAGTGTATAAATCTCTTGCGCATCAACTACTAACTGAAGCCCATCGATCGTAAGGGCACCGAGCTTAGAACGCTCGTCTTCCATAGTCTTTTTTAGTGCGCCATCTGCCTCACTGCCTGGAGGACAATCGATGCCACCGAGGATATCCGAGAAAAAAACTTGTGGGAGCGCCCGCTTCTCATCCGTAAATAGAAAATCAACAACTACCGCACATTTAAGCGGGTCGTTCGGATCGAGCCTAACTACTCGGCCTCCACGCTGCTCTGCAGACACCAACGATGCAGTTGGCGCCATGTTTAGACAGAGCGAAGCGTTGGCTGCATCAAAGCCCTCTATCAAAAGGTCCGCGCTGAACAGCACCTTAATCGCTCCAGCTTTAAAACCTGTGATAGCCTGGTCTCTATTTGTAGAAGAAGTTTCCCCTGACAATGCCGCGGCGCTGATTCCAGCCTCATTAAAAATCCTGGCCGCCTCTTCAGCGTGAGCAACACTGCTACAAAATCCGATGGCACTGCGATTAGGAAAGGCTTTTTGGTAGAGATCTAAAGCACTCCGTGAAAGCCCGGCCTCTTTTACGGCTCTAGCAAACTCTGCCTCATCGTAGTGGTCTCCTGTAACCGTAACGTTGGATAGATTAATTGCAGTCTTAGCGAGGACAACCGACACAGGAGCGAGCGCCCCAAGACGAACTCCCTCTGGCAGACTTACCTCATGCCAGCAGTCGCCCATCAAGGCCTCTAACGACTTACGGTCGCTGTAGGTAGGAGTTGCCGTAAACGCGATGGTTGGCACTGACTCCGGGAGACGTCCAATCGCTGCAAGAGTTGCCTCTCCTAACGCTTTATGCCCCTCGTCTAAAATTACCAAACCAAATTCAGCTGGATTAATTCTTCCGTCTTTTGAAGCTTCAAGAAAATACTGATAGGTTGAGACGACCACTGGTCCATCTCCGCTATCCCTGCCGCCGTGACGCTCGTGTACAGCTAGATTAGGAGCGAGTTTCTTAAGCTCCGAAACTGTTTGATCGCACAGCAGGCTTTTAGGAACTAAGATTAGTGTTTTGACATCTGCTGCCTCTGTGAGTGCGGCAAACGTGCGAGTTTTACCGAAACCAGTCGGGCATTTTACATATCCCTGCAGCTCTCCGGTGTTCAGCGCTTGAACAATAGCAATAAGGGCTTCAACCTGAGGCGCGCGCAATCGACCATCCTCACCAGATGCAAACCTTTTAACACTTCGCTCAAGATTGTTGAGTAGCTCAATCTGATGGGCAAATTTCTCTTTTACCTGTTCAGGAACGGGTTCGCCTCTTTTGAGATAGGGCAATACACTAACTATAGCACCATAACGCACCTTGTGTTCTGACCTAAGCTCTGTGGCGGGAAGTTGTAGGTGCGCTTGTAGGGCTTCGGGAGTAGTGGAGATTGAGGGGGGAACAAGAGCAACACCAAGAACGCCCTCAACAGCTTTCAGCTGTTGGTCAAGATCGGCGGTATCTTTGGTGCGATCGGCAACAAATCGCCCACCTACGCGAGAACTATTCTGCTTGGGATCCCCATCCGGTGTCATGCTGAAGTTATTGGAGCAAGCTGAAAACAAGGCGCATATCCTAGTAAGATTTTTACTTTATTGTCTGGTGGGTATCGCTGCTGGTGTTTCAAGTGCTATCTCCATTTCGCCAACAGGTATAGAGCGGCAATTTTACAACCGGCCACAAAAAGCAAATGATTATAAGCGCTTGGCTAGGATAGCGGATTAAGCGATAAAACCACACTTGCGTAGATCACGAAGTAACCACGCCAACCTCTGATGTCTCTCACTGAGGAACCAAAGAGCAACTATTTCCAGCTTTCGAGCTTTGAGCTGTAGCCGGGCTACTTCTTTTTGAGCTGTAGCCGGGCTACTTCTTTCACCTTTTCACCCTGTAGCCGGCCTACTTTTAACCCTCTAGCCGGGCTACTTTTTTTGTCCCACGACGCAACTCTTGTGCGGTTCCGGCGAATAGATAGGCATGAAATGTAAGTCAAAAAAGAAGATGAAGTACCATCCTCACGGAAGCGTGCTGTTTTGCACCTTTTGCTTAGAGGAGGGATTGCTGCTGCTTGCAAATCCACTGAGCCAGGCGATCATTA
>JBIKWG010000124.1:0-8742 GCA_044356425.1 Bdellovibrionota bacterium
CGTGCTTAATCAGCCGCAGCTGCTCGAGATTCGCAAAGCCAAAGAAGAGCTTCAACGCGGCTCCCTTTTAGAGGGCTTCCTAAAAGACAACAAACGCAACAATCCTTTAAAAGGATTTCTAACACTCAAATCGGATGCCTCACGAGCAATCCTGCTCGATGTGAAGACGCAAACGATCTCTTCGCTCAGCTCGATAGCCTCAGGATCAAGCGCACAAAAGATCTGCGTGCTAGCGCCGCTACCGATGTCCTAAGAGCTGCTTTGCAGCCCACGTCGGGATTTTTACGCTGCGCGTCGCCGATCGTTAGTGAGTCGGCTGCGTCGGCGGAAGAGGATACGGATCTCATTTCCTACAAACGGCACTACTCGCCGAACCGAGTTTTTCAGGTAGCGCTCATAGTTAAAGCGGAGCCGCTCAGGATAATTTACAAACACAGCAAACGTCGGTGGCTTTACGGCTACCTGAGTTGCGTACAGTAGCTTCACCGGGCTCCCTCGATATACCGGCGGAGGCTTTGACAAGAACGCATCGGTAAACACCTTGTTTACCTGGCCGGTTGTAAGGCGGACCTGAGAGGCCTCATACACCTCTAATACCGTGTCAAGAACAGAGAGACACCGCTGCCCGGTGAGAGCAGAGACGAACACCACCGGCGCATACGCTGCAAACTTAAACACCGATCGCACCGCAGCACGATATGCCTCGGCAATCTTTGAATCCTTCTCAATCAGATCCCACTTATTAACAACGATCACGATACTCTTCCCCTTCTCGTGCGCAAGTCCGATGATCCTAGCGTCCTGCTCTGTCGGAACTCCCTCTGCAGCATCTAACAAGAACACCGCCACATCACACTGAGCTAGTGAGCGTAACGTCCTAATATTTGAGAAGCGCTCGACCGACCCATCGCGCACACCGGCTTTCTTTCGCAGTCCTGCCGTATCTACGACCTCAAATGGGCGATTGTTACGGGTGATGCTGCTACGGATGCTATCACGGGTAGTTCCAGCTAGTGGTGAAGTGATCATTCGATCTTCACCGAGCAGCTTATTTACGAAGGTACTCTTTCCAACGTTTGGCTTGCCGACAATCGCGATATTTATCGGACGAGAAGGATCTCGCTCTTCAATTATCACTTCCTCTTCAAATGCAGTAACTTCGGGCGTCTGCTGCTCATCATCGAATCCAGCTAACGCTTCGGTCTCAGCGATATCAGGCGCTCCGCTAAAGCCCAGCGGCTGTGCGATCTCTTTGATGCGCTTTATCAGATCTCGGATTCCGCGCCGGTGCGCGGCACTAATTGGGAGAATTTCTTCAAGGCCGAGGCTATACAGCTCAGACGATACGAGCGCTGCTTTCGGGGTCTCGCACTTGTTTGCAACAAAGATAACCGGCTTCTCAATTTGCCTTACTAGGTCAACAACCTCTGCATCTAGTGGGTGAAGGCCGTGCAGACCATCGAACACCACAACGATTAGATCACTTTGTCGCATTGCCAACTCGCTCTGCTCTCGAACCGAGCGATGGAGCTCGATGTCCTCCTCTCCAACGAGCGCGCCCGTATCAATCAACGTAAACGGAAAATCAAAGCGTGTTACCACCTCGTAGCACCGGTCGCGCGTCACGCCGGGTTGATCCTTAACAACTGCTTTACGACGACCTGCAAGCGCGTTAAAGAGCGTTGACTTGCCGACATTGGTACGACCAACGATACAGACTGTTGGTAGGGAACCTCTGATTGTCATACGTTACTCTCTCTCTTTCTCTAAATTCTTTACGGGCTTTTCCTGCCACCAGATGACAGCGATTTTTAGCTGCCAAGATCTTCTGAAACAACCGACGTAGAGTCTTCCACTGCAACTACCTGCGTCGCATCAGCTGCACTCTGCTCAGCAGCTCCCCCTGGCGCAGCGAGAAATATCTTGTCAATCGCATCCTCACCTTTTAGGTGCACGAGCGCCTCTTCCGCCGCATGCTGCTGCGAAGCTTTCTTTGTTGGACCCTTTCCGCGACCAACGATCTGACCATCAACTTCAACCACCGAGATGAATTCAGGAGCGTGCTCTGGCCCCTCAACACATTCAAGTCGATACACGGGAGCATCACTGCCCGCAGCGTGCAGCGCCTCTTGAAGCTCAGTCTTGGGATCTCGTGGGGTAACGTTTGTCAGCTGCTCACCGAGAAGTCGCTCTACGCAGGCTATAGCCGGTTGATAGCCCCCATCTCGATATACGGCTCCAAGCACCGCCTCCACGACATCAGCTAATATCGATGCTCGCTCAGCTCCTCCGCTTGCCAACTCACCGCGACTCAGCCGAATGTACCGTCCTAACTGCAGCGCACGAGCGATCTCTGCCAGCGAGGCGGTGTTCACCAGGGCGGCTCGCATCTTTGATAGATCTCCCTCTTTGGCGTCCGGATGTCGGTCGATTAGTAGGTGCGCTACTGCAAGATCAAATACAGCGTCCCCCAGAAACTCTAGCCGCTCATAATCACTCTTTGAGCCCTTGGCCTGCATCGAGCGGTGCGTAAGGGCCAGCTCAAGCCATGAACGATCGGCAAATGAATAACCGAGTCGATCTTCAATCTCTCCATAGCTGTCGCTGCCCAGAGGCTCTGGAGCGGAATAAGCGTACCTGTTTCTGCTGTCGGCGCTTTCTGAAGCTGCGCCCTTTACGAGACGAAATCGCATTTATCTACAAGGCTCCCTGTAAAGAAGCCTCACAATCACAAAAGTAGCCGAGCAAACCGTGCCGCGGCTCTCTTTGGTGAGTGAGAGGACCTAAAGTGAGCCGACAGTCTAACAGAACTAGCCGCCTATTCAAACAAAGGTCGCCCACGTTAGGCCTCATCTGTCACAACAGCCTGTTTTAATTGAGCTAAGGGTCCATTTTTTACCAGCGCCTAGCGCCTTATTCGCCCACCGGCAAGCACTTCGGTGTTCGTGGCATCGTACATAACAGAGGCCTGCCCCGGAGAGACCGCAGCCCACTCATTGTGCCAAAAGATGGTGCATGTTGATTCATCAAGCACCGTCATTCGAGCAGGCACGCCGCGATGACGTGAGCGAACCTGAACGATAACCTCAACATCAAACGGGAACTGGCGCTTTGCAACCCGTGTGCGCAGCTGCGGATTAACCCAGTGTAGCTCCTCAACGCAGAACGTCTCACGCTTGAGTTCACTCTTGCTGCCAACTACCACCTCATTTGTAGCCGGGTTGATCTCCAGCACGTACACCGGCTCTGCCAACCCACCTAGTTGCAGCCCCTTGCGTTGACCGACTGTAAAACGATGAATGCCTTCGTGCTCACCGAGCTTTGTGCCATCTTTACTTACAAAGCTGCCACGACCACGTCGCCCGCCGATAGAAGTAACAAACTCCTGAACACTTCCCACCACAAAACAGATGTCCTGGCTCTCTGGTTTGTCCGCGGTAGCCAGCCCAGCCTCGCGCGCTAATTCACGAACCTGGGCTTTCGTGTATTCACCAACAGGAAAGAGCGTATCACCAAGCTCCTCTTGCTTGCAGGTATAGAGGAAGTAGCTCTGATCTTTGTCGACATCGAGCCCGCGCAAGAGATGAAAACCGTGGGCATCTTCTGTAATGCGGGCATAGTGTCCTGTTGCTCCCTTGCCACAGCCGTATGTCTTCGCACGCTCACGCAGCTCCCTGAACTTGACCTTGCTATTGCAATCAATGCACGGATTGGGTGTTAACCCAACCTGATAGGTATCAACAAAACGCTGAATAACCTCACGTTGAAACGTCTCTTCGAAGTCAACCACGTAGTAGGGAATATTAAGCATGGACGCAACGCGCCGCGCATCACAGAAATCTGCTGGGCTGCAACAGGTAGCCCGACTATTCTCAGAGGAATGCTTCTTGTAGTCCCAAACCTGCATAGACACACCGACCAGTGGGACTCCCTGCTTTGCCAGCAGACATGCGGCCACAGAGGAGTCTACTCCACCTGACATTGCAACTACGATTGCATCACTACTAGCTGACATAACTCTTCCCTACAGAGGTCACCGGGTCGCAGCTACACGCGCCACAACATCGGCCAGTGCATCTGCTACCTGCGCACCGAGTTCAGGCTCCTGATCCGCTCTAAAACTCAACCTAATGGTTGCTTTAACGCGCTGCTGCTCTTGGCCCATAGCGACCAGCACATGCGACGGTTCAGGCTTTCCTGACGAACAAGCCGCTCCTGAAGATACTAGGATACCCTTAAGATCTAACGCAACAACGAGGTCATCACCAACCATTCCGGGCAGAGAAACGCTGGAAGTATTGGGCAAACGGGGCGAATTGAGTGCATTTATGAAACAATCAGGAATCCGCTCTCGAATGCGGAGTTCAAACGCATCGCGTACAGCTGTCATACGCTGACTACGCTCGGCTAGGGCATTTGCCACCCGTCGTGCAACTAATCCCATATGCACTATTCCAAGTACATTCTCAGTTCCACCACGTAGCTTCTCTTCTTGCGCCCCCCCGATAATAAGCGGAGACAGTGATACTCCCTCTCGTACCACCAACGCACCGACTCCAGGAAGCGCGCCAAACTTGTGTCCTGAAACAGTCGCGCAGTCGACCCCGCTCTCTTCTAAAGACCACGCGATCTTCCCTACTACCTGGGCCGCATCGGTGTGTACTACCGCATTCGGACACCTCAGCCGAACGGCCTTGACCAGCTCAGAAATCGGATTGATTGAACCGACTTCGTTGTTTGCTGCCATGACTGAAACCAAACCCGTGTCGAGCTGCAGCACCGAGGTCAGCGTTTCCGGCTCTATTGCACCAGAGTCCGATGGCTTAAGCAGCGCAACATGCGCCCCGCCGACCCGCGCCCGCTCAAGGGGCATCAACACACAGGCGTGTTCAACTTCAGAAGAGACTACATGCGAACCGGGACGCGCGAAGGATGCGACCACAAGGTTGTTTCCTTCGCTTGCACCACTGGTGAAGATAACTTTGTATCGGCCGCGATTGTGCGCAACTCCGAGCAATCTACAGATATCATCGCGCGCATCTTCAAGGGCAACTTTGGCCCGCTGCCCAACCCGGTGCAGGCTGCTAGGATTGCCGAGCACTTCGAAAGCCCTAAGCATCAGCTCTTTACCCTCAGTATCGGGGGAATACGTAGCGTTAGCATCGCAATCGATTAGCACTCTTAGCTCCACTCATAGACGCAGGCGCACAGATCGCCACGGATTGTAAAGAACCTCGAAAAAGACGCCGAGATCCATCTAGAGGAGTACACCTTTACTATGACTACTCTAACGTTGCAAAGCATCAGCGCCGCAGGGGGCTCACAGCAGCCGCAAACCGTTAATCAGGGCTCTACCAGCAGGATAGCTGAGGCCTCTGCTGTGGCGGGGGTCAGACAGGCTGAAAACGAACGCCGAGCACAGGCAGCCTCTACGCAGTTCCAGAAAGATTACGAAAAGCGCAGCATCCAGATCAGGCCGCGAGCTGAAGGAAACTCAGAAGGCCGCGAGGCTGAAGATCAAGAGACCAAAGAGCAAGAGAACCAACCAATTGCTAACCCCAAAGGTAGCTTTCACCGCACGGCCTAAATACCGCCCTCTACCGCTACGCAACTCCTGCAAGGATTCGCCGAATGGATAGACTCTATGCGCCGCAGCTTCCATATGTGTAGCTCGATACTTTTAATCGCAGCTTGGCTGTGGAGCATCTCTGCGGCTACGCTCTCAAAAAAAGCCGATGGCGAAGCCGCTCCTATGCACAACATGCACCTCTGGACCGCCCAGACGGATGCCGAATCCCTACTGGCGCGCGGCGAGCTGCTGCCGCTTGCATGCGTGGGAATCGCAGAGTTAGAATTACTGAGGGGCATCTCTGATACAACAGCAGGAAACCTCCTGGCTGCACGCGCCACCCTGCTCGACTCACGCCTCCCTGCCGAGCAGGCCCTTGAGGGTGTGCGCGGCATAGGGATTACAAAGGCGAGGCAATTCGCTCACTTCCTTAGCCTTTCAAAGGACTGCCTAGCGCCTTTCCCAATCCTTTTTCCGATTAAATGAACAGCTTTCAAGCCAATACCAACAGCTTGAGGCCCGTTGCCCTTGATTTCCACAATGCACCAACCTATCATCCCCGCTGAGCATAACTATGTTTTAGGAGCGCGCTCCGATGAAAGCACTCAACAAAACAACCACAATTACAGTAGCAGCTCTGGGTCTTGCTGGAGCTCTAGCCGCCAAGAGGCCCTCTATCTCCATTAGCGAAGGCAGCAGGCCTCTCGATAAAGCTGCGCCAGCCACTAAGAGCACACCAACGCCCGGCGAAGAGCTTGATCGATTAATAGGTGTACTATCAAACAGGATGGTAAGCCTCCCAAAAGGTTACCGAACCTTTCACCCCCATGAGCTATCTGACCTAGCTCGTACGGCAAAACTGCGCCTAAGCGGAGCTGGAACGAATACCCGCTGGGCTGACCTAGAGGTACAGGATGCCAAGAGAACCCTCTTCAATAATCTTGCGGGTAAGATAGCAGCTGGCGAAGCAGAGTTCACAGCTGCTCCAAAGGCGCCTAGAAATCACCCTGCAATTCAGTCTGAAACCCTCATAAACCTGTACAGAACCTTTACCAACAGCCAAGTTCAGGGCACCTTCCTTGAGAGAAATAGGGCTGAATCAGTTTACAAATCCGCTCTGGAGCAACAGATTAACCACAACAGATGGACCACCGCAGCGCTCCTTGTCGGCGTCGTAGGGGTACTAGCTTGGAAACTATACATCAGGCTTGCCTCGTTAATTTCGAGAGGCTATAAAGCCCTAATCGACCGCCTATTCGCATTCCTGGGCGATTAAATTGTTCTTAAAACCGCGGGTCGCTTTTATACACCACAGGCGGATGGCCTAACGCTGGAAGCGTTCATAGAGCCAGCCTTAATCATTCTTGCGCAAATGACTTAGCCACAGCCGGCCGAGGGCTTATTCTTGCAACGATTAGACGCGTAGGGATTCCCCACACCGTTGGTCGCTAAAAACAGTGTGCCTCGGCTAGCGCGCCCAGCGTCGCTGCTTCTACTGAAGCTCGCCTGATATCACTTTGGGTGGATCCGTTAGCTCAGGCTCGAGTCCTAAATTGGGATCAACCCAATCAGAATCTAAGTCCGGCCAATTAGAGCTTAGATCCTCTACCTTCACCGCACTACACTGTGCGAGCGGGGCCTTAGCCATGCGCCGCTCAATCTCAAGCGGCTTAATCAGATACTGCCCTTCAGCATCAGTGGCAACCGAGCCTGCTGGGATAGTAAAAGCAGGAACCCAGCGCCTTCCCGATTTGCCGCAATCAGGGTCACTGTCCGATGGGTTCTCTGGATTAAAACACTTCCCTGGAACTCCAAAGAGCGACCCGAATCCTGCATACTGCAACATAAAATGGCTGCCAGCGAACCGCTGATCAACTGCAGCAGGATTTACCCCACTAGTGCCGGCCGTTGAGTATTCAAAATCAACCTGCTTCGGAGGATCAAAAACAACGACGCTACCATCTTCATCCTCAACAGTTGCAAACTTATTCCATGAGTTCGGCCCCGTTTCCCAGGTGTAGAACTCTTCGAGCGCACTCCAGGCCAACCACCCACACACCTCTTCAGGATTCCAGGGGCACGCAAGCTTATCCGCATTTGCGGTTAGGTCAAAAAGTGGACCGCTGTTGAATCCAAAGCGCTGCTCGCTACTCTCTTCAGTCAATACGGCCGGATTCGGACCATCCTGCAAAACACCATCGACAAAGGTGTAGTTGTGCGGCTCAGAGCTGTTTTCATAGGTTGGCGAGTTTTTATCCATACCATCATCAGACTCAGCCCTCGGACAGTTATCGTAGCAGGTAAGCTGCGCCGGAACCGTATTGTCCGACGGACTCACCACAGATTCCGTGAAGAACACAACCTCGGTAGTAGCGGCAGGCCGACTGCATCGCACGCCCAGCTGCGGGGCAAAGTTATTGACCGGGGTGCAATTTGAGAGCACCACCCGCACCTGTCCACCCAACGCCTGCGAGAAAAGCGGCAGCTCTCCGAACATAAGGGGCGTTTCTTGGGTAATTGGCTGCGCTGGCGTAACGTTCTTCCAACTCGGTGCATCGACACCTGGAGCTGCAGAGGCTACCACCGATAAGTTTGTTCCATCCCACACCAGCCGCTTAAGCGGAGCAGTATCCACCTCACCGGGTAGAGCTGGCAGGAAACCTTCAAGCGGAATATTTTTAAGCTCGCCTAGCGTTGTTTGACTGCGAGTGTGCTTCTTGAGCTTTCCGTTTTTGACCAGTAACGTGTAAGGAGTTAAGACAGGTGCCCCAGCTACAAACTGCTGCCGATAAACCGTAGCTCCGCTGGCAATTGTGTCTTCCCCTGGCGGAAGCCCGAGACCGTAATACCCAATATAGCCGAAATCACCGCTACCATCCGGCTCGGTATTAAATGGAAAACCAGAGTTTACCTGAATACGTTGTCCCGTCGTACTGTTGTAGAGGCCGTAACGCCAAGCACTTGTCTCAAATACCTTGCGGTTTAAGCACTGCTTGGAGCTTGATCGGCTCTTGCTGCGCAAGAAATAGTTCTGGTCGTAGGCGAAGTTAAATGTGGAAGACTCATCCCCCCCGAACTCCCCTGGCGAACCACCGCTCTCAATCACGCTTCCGGCGCCACCGTCTAAACTCTTGCGCAGCGCTGCTTTCTTGCTACCCCTCGCAGAGCCGTCT
>JBIKWG010000005.1:0-32254 GCA_044356425.1 Bdellovibrionota bacterium
CACTCATATAACAACCAGGTCAGCTAGCAGCTAACGCTCTGAAGGTAATTAACACTTCGTTTCCTACCTTGGTTATGTGGGGTACTTTTGACCCTGCGGAAGCAGGTGTCTCACCCATTGCTACAGGCCCAACAGGCTGCCCGCCTGTACTTTTCGCGCTATACGCGAGGGCGAATTCGTGTGCATCTTGTGGAGATTCCCAACGCGTAAGCCAGATAACTTCCTGAACACCACCTCCGCTATCAACCACTGCAATGCGGTCGCCAATCCAGCCTTGAGCGGCAACTTCACAGCCCGTTCGCCCCTGCTTATCCGCGCACAAGACAAGTTGAATTAGGAACTCACCGAGGACATCCGAGTACACAACCCTGCTCTGCTTATTCTCTGCTTGAAGCTCTGAAATCGTAGGCACGCTCGGCTTCAGTGCCTTTGAATCCCAGTATACGTCAGGATGGAGAATCTCTCGGGTTGATGTCGGCGGATTTTGAAAAACCAAGTCGGCTCCCGAGTAGTTTTTACCCCTACCTAGCGCTGTCTTCATAAAATGCACCCCGCTCGTATAGGGAAAGAGCAATATCGCTCTTAAGGCCTCCGGCACTGCCTCACCGGTGCTCGAGCGCAGTGCCTCGCTTTCAGAGTTTAGCTGCACTGATTTAGCTGCAATAGATACAGCTTCGTTTACCACCGGCTGTCTGCGGACAGCTCGCTCATAATCATTCATGACTAACATCGCATCGCCTTCAGAGATTGCGGAATGCGCCAACAGCTTGTCGCCATTTTCTTGCTTCGGATCGAGCATCTGCTTAAGATCAAAATGCTGGTCTTGCAGTGCGTGGGTGAGCTCATGCACTGCTACTGAAGCTTGAGCTTCGGAAGGGATCCAGTCAGCCATGACAAAACGCTTCTTCTCTGGGTCGTAGTACCCGCCAATCTGACTAACATACAGATCGATGAGCCCTTTTTTGTAGTCAAACGACTGAGGAATCAGCCCAATAGTCTTGTAGAGGAGCTCTTCCATTTCAATCTTTGCAGGGGGAAGCTGCGTTGCAATCATCTCATGCAGAAACTTCTCGACATCTGCACGACTAGAAACAATGCATGGAACATCACTGCGCTGTGAGAGTCCCCGAATAGCAACCGCCTGACTAAGCATAGATTGGGCAAGTTTGCACATCGCTGGCTCTTCAGCAGAGCTGTTGCAGCATAAGGACAGCAAAAAGGGAATCGCCACAGAAACAGCGGCCAAGTGTCTATTCATAGTTTCTGCCCAGTATATCTTCTCGATATGCCGGGGCTCAAGCTATCGAATCGGCGCACGTCCCCTGTTTTTGACCAAGCATTTTCATCCAAGAAAGCCCCTACGCCTTATTGCTGCCCGTCAAGTGCCCCTGTACACTTTGGGGCGATGAAATCGCGTCAAAACCTCATTATTCGCAAGGCCAGCGAAAACAACCTCAAAGATCTCAACATCGAGTTGCCTCACGACAGCTTTGTCGGAATCACGGGCCTATCGGGCTCGGGGAAGTCCTCGCTTGCCTTTGACACAATCTACGCCGAGGGTCAGCGTCGCTACATCGAGACATTCTCTCCTTATACCCGTCAATTCTTCGATAAAGTTAAGCGTCCCAAAGTTGACCTTCTTGATAATGTTCGGCCCTCAATAGCCATCCAGCAGCGCACGCGAATTTTAAACTCTCGCTCTACTGTTGGCTCAATGACGGACATCAACGATTTCCTGAAAATCGTGTGGGCAAATCTGGCTCGGCCCGTGTGCCCTCGGTGTGGGCTTGAACTGAGTCGCTGGGACGCTAGCTCTCTTGCAAAGCACTTAGGCACCTTTAGCGCGGCTCGAGCAGAGTCAACGTTCTTAGTGGGCCTTGAAACAAAGAATTCAAAAGAAGCGCTGGCGCGGCTCCAGACGCTTGGATACTCGCGATACTTTGACGGCGATACAGCCGAACTGCTCGATCTAGAAGATAAAAACCCTGCCAAACGACTCAAGCAACTCCTGATGGTCGTAGACCGTTTTAGGGCCAACAACTTTGCCTCTGATAGGCTGCGTGAGTCTCTTGAGCAATGCTTCTCTATTGGCGCAGGAACCCTCTGGATCATTGAAATTCGTGAAAAGAATACGCGGCCGCTCGCTCGCGTTACTGCCCACAATGAACAGCGCCCGGTGCATAAAGGTTATGAAGTCTATTCCTTTAAGACATCGTATCAATGTGGCGATGGAGAGGTATCAGTCGAACGGCCTCGGCCCGCTCTCTTTTCATACAATCATCCAATCGGAGCCTGCCCTGCGTGCACTGGCTTCGGAAAGATTCTCGTCATTGATCCGAACAAATGCATCCCCGATCACGCCAAGACAATCGCTCAACATGCGATTGAATGTTGGAAGGGAAATGCTGCTAGTGGTGAGTATCGGGCGCTTTTAGCCTTTTGCCGCGAGCACGATATTCCGACAGACCGACCGTGGAGAACCCTCACCGCCGAGCAGCAAGCAGAGATCTTTAACCACAAGTCGCGCAAATTCGTGGGAATTAACCCGTGGTTCAAATATCTTGAAGGTAAGAAATACAAGATGCATGTGCGCGTGTTTCTAGCGCGATATCGCGGACAGGTAGAGTGTCCCACCTGCAAGGGCAGCCGACTGAAACCAGACGCGCTTGCTTACCGCGTGTGCGAGCGAACCATCTCTGAAGTGTCCGCATTGCCCCTAGCCGAACTACTCAACTGGTTTACTAGCCTCCACAAATCATTGAAGCAGCAGAAGCTCCTAGCGCGAGAGATCGATGATGTACTCAAGAGCATTGTCGGCCGGCTAAACTATTTAGTTACCCTAGGGCTTCCCTACCTTTCTTTGGACCGCCTCTCGCGCACCCTTTCTGGAGGTGAGACACAGCGAGTAAATTTAGTGTCTGCCGTTGGAAGCAACCTTATCTCGACCCACTTTGTGCTTGACGAGCCCTCTGTTGGGCTGCATGCGCGTGACACTGAGGCACTGATTCATGCGCTGCGCGATCTGACCGATCGAGGCAATTCTCTCACGGTTGTCGAGCATGACCCTGAAGTGCTTAAGGCGTCAGACTCCATCCTTGAGTTAGGTCCCGGTGCTGGTGAGACTGGCGGATCGGTAACTTTTTTTGGAGCACAGGAAAAATGGAGTGGCATCTCTGTTGAGCCGTTTTCTGTCTCTGAAATGCAGCCCGACTTCTCGAAAAAGCTATCGATTCGAAACGCATCCAACCGAAACCTTAAATCAATATCTGTTGATATTCCGCTTGGATCTTTTGTCTGCCTTACAGGAGTTTCAGGCAGCGGAAAAAGCTCGCTCGTTACCGAAGTAATTCAAGCAGGATACGATCTCTATCGCGGGGTTGTTCCCGGAGAAGAAACCGTTGTGGGCGAGATTTCCGGTTTTGAGCACATTAGCCAGGTGCTTCTCGTAGACCAAGCGCCTCTCTCAAAGACACCGCGCGCCAATATCGCCACGTACACTAAGATTTGGGATCGAGTGCGCGATCTTCTCGCCGGCACCGATGAGGCCAAGGCTCGCAGCCTAACCAAATCGGCCTTTTCTTTTAATGTAGCTGGCGGCAGGTGCCCTATATGCGAAGGGGCAGGCTACATTAAAGAAGACATGCAATTTTTAAGTGATGTCTTTATTCAGTGCGAGGCCTGTCTTGGGATGCGCTTCCAAGCGTCGGTGCTAGAAGTAAAGTTACATGGCAAAAATGCGCATGACATTCTGTCGATGAGCGTAGAGGCCTGTGGAGTGCTGTTTGCAAAAGACCTCTTTATTGCAAGCGCCTGCCGAGTGCTGAATCAGCTTGGACTTGGTCATATTACGGTCGGTCACTCGTTGAGCGATCTATCAGGAGGAGAAGCTCAGCGGCTAAAGCTCGTTCCACACATCATGGAAGGGTCCCGCAATCGCTCTCTTTTTCTCTTTGATGAGCCGACCACTGGGCTTCATATTCATGACGCCGAAAAGCTGATTAAACTCTTTCGCTTCTTGGTCGACCATGGCCATTCAATTCTCTGTATAGAGCATAACTTGCGACTAATCGCCGCCTCCGATTGGCTGATAGACTTAGGCCCCGAAGGAGGGATGTTTGGGGGTGAAATAGTTAAAGTTGGAACACCAGCGCAATTTGTAAGCGACGCACACGGAACGAATGGCCACACCAGTCTAACCGCTAAGTATCTCGCTGATTTTGTAGCTGAGTATAGTTCTCAGCGCAAACGCAGCTCTCGCAAAAACGCTACATCGAAAGCGAAAACCAAGGCTAAGCAGGTTGAAGAAATTCGCATTACTGGCGCTCGAGAGCACAACCTCAAGAACATCTCGCTCTCAATCCCACTCAATACATTGATTACCCTTACAGGCGTTTCAGGCTCTGGAAAATCTACAATAGCAAAGGATATTCTGTATGCAGAGGGGCAACGCCGCTATCTTGACTGCCTATCCCCATATGCTCGCCAGTTTATTAAAGAGCTAAAAAAACCAGCGATTGACGACATTACAAACGTACAGCCGACTATTTGTGTATACCAGCACACCTTCCAACCTTCAGCACTCTCTACAGTCGCTACGATGAGTGAGGTTTACAATTTTCTGCGGCTACTTTATGCGAAGATTGGGATTCAGTTTTGCCCAGACCATCCAACTCAATCGATATCCCCTCTCTCGGGTGAGCAGATAGCTCAACACCTTAAGCAGAGCTACTCTGGCTCGATCCGACTGTTAGCTCCTGTTATTAACTTAAAGAAAGGCCACCACAAAGCAGTCTTTCAGCGCGCCATAGATACCGAGATTAGCGAGGTTCGAGTTGATGGATCATTTGCAGCTCCGTCTCGGTTCGTCGAGGCGGGCCTAGCAAAAACCAAGATTCACTCAATTGAGTTTGTAACCGCTCGATTCAGTGTAAAAAATCTGCCGCTTGATTTGATTACCGAGGGCGTTCAGCAAGCACTTAGTATCGGCGCCGGCACTGTTGTCGTAAACTCCGAGAATGGAGACCGTGTTTTTAGCTCTGAACGAACCTGTCAGATTTGCCAGCGCGGATTCTTCAAACCAGACCCAGAGGATCTGTCGTTTAACTCACGGCGCGGCCGGTGCGCTCGATGTGATGGATACGGCAGTGTGCGTGGCAAAGAGTGTCCTGAATGTGGCGGCACACGCATCAACGCCATCGGCCGAAACATAAGGCTATTTGACAGAAACATCCACCAACTTACAGCACTGCCAGCTCCGCAGCTGCACGAAACTCTGAGCCAGCTAATGAAGGATGCTTCATCTACCGCCATCGCTGAGCCAATCATAAAAGAGCTCGACGGCAAGCTCAAAACACTGATCGACCTGGGGCTTGAGCACCTGTCGTTAAACCGCGAGTGTGCCACCCTCTCAAACGGCGAGCTGCAGCGCCTGCGGCTCGCAACGGCAATCGGCTCACCGCTCGTAGGTGTTACCTACATCTTTGACGAACCGAGCGCAGGGCTGCATCCCCTTGATAACAAGCGTCTCTTAGGTAAGCTGCAGGGGCTAAAGGAGCGCGGAAATACTGTCATTCAAATAGAGCACGAACTTGATAATATTCTTGCTGCTGAACACATCATCGATGTTGGCCCCCATGCCGGAACTGGTGGAGGTGAGATCGTATACCAAGGGCCGGTAGAGCTTGCTTGCAACGCAGAACGATCAGCAACGGCGCGGGCGCTTTCTAGCCCTCTTGTTATTCGAGCAGCCGAGACTCTAGCCGCAGAGAACATCACGATTACCGGGGCAAAGAGAAACAATCTTAAGAATATCGATATTACTATTCCATTAAAGAGTCTGGTCACCGTTGCCGGAGTTTCAGGATCGGGCAAGAGCTCTCTGATTCACGGTGTGCTTGGTGACGCCATCGCCTCTGGCTTCGATGGCACCAAACATTTCAAAGGAAGTTTCGGTGCCGTTGAAAGCTCCTGCGCCATTGAAAGGACACTCGTTGTTGATCAGCAACCTATCGGCAAGACCTCTCGTTCAACTCCTGCTTCATACCTCGGAATCTGGGATGAAATTCGCAAGATATTTGCCGGAGCCCTTGAGGCGAAGTCTCGCGGATGGGGTCCGAGCTTCTTCTCGCACAATACCGGCAAAGGGCGCTGCCCAACCTGTAAGGGACAGGGCGAGCTCACTCTTGAGATGAGTTTTCTCGCCGAAGCAAAGGTGCTGTGTGAGAGCTGTCTCGGTTCACGCTTTACTCCCGAAGCAGATACCGTACGCTTTAGGGAACTCTCAATCAGCAAGGCTCTACAACTAACTTTTGAAGGAGCGCGTAATTTCTTCGTCAATCACCGCAAAATTCATCAGGTATGTCGGCTCGCCTGTGAGCTTGGTCTGGGATACCTAACGCTCGGACAGCCCTCGTCGACCCTCTCCGGTGGTGAGAGCCAGCGCTTGAAGCTTGTCTCAGAACTGCACCTTGCTCGAAAGGGCCACACACTCTACATCCTTGACGAGCCGACAACCGGGCTTCACCGAGCAGATGTTGGGCTGCTATTGCATGGACTTCATGCACTCGTAGCTCAGGGTCACTCTGTGGTAGTAATTGAACACGATGCAGATACAATTACGCAGTCACACTGGGTAATTGAGCTGGGGCGGGGGGCTGGAGCCGATGGCGGAACGGTCATCTTTCAAGGAGCACCTGCAAAACTCCTAACGGCAAAAACCCCTTGGGCGCAGGTGCTTAATGAGCGCATTGCACTTCATGCAGGGTTTTCAAGTGACCGAGCCGCTTAGGAGGCGACTATCACGGTCTTTGTCTGAAGGTACATCACTGGCGCCGTCGGTCATAGGTCCAGGACGTAGCCAGGAAACTTAAAGCCCGCCATGTGGTGATAAACCCACCCCTTTCTTCCGATTCATTCTAGCAGCATTTCGTTGTAGTATTGCCACGTACCCCGTTGACCGCGCGTCTTTGCAACGACTAGCATTACCGCGTATATCACCGTTATCAGCTATGCCATTAGTTTTCGCTCTCTTTCTCAGCATCTCACTTTTATGTGTTGGATGCGCACCTCGTCAGAGTTCAACCTCTCCTGAAGAGAACCAACGAATCTTGCGCTCTGCCATCGAAACCAAGTTTGTAAGCACTCAAGGCGAGCAGATAAGCCTTGCTGATTTCAGAGGCAAGATCGTCTTACTGCACTTTCTTTCACCCCACTGTCCACAGTGCGCTCACGAGGCTCCCGCGCTTCGTCGTCTGCAAGAATCTTTCCAAGATTCTCAGTTCTCAGTTGTAGGCGTAGTATTGCAAGGAGTTGACCCATACGCTGCCCAGGCATTCGCTCTGCAGCATCACCTGCAATTTCCCGTGCTGCTTGACACCGAGGGAGCACTCGCACGCGTGTTTTCAATTGAAGAGGTTCCATCAAGCATATTTCTAAGTCGTGACGGCGTTCCGCTTTTACTTGAAGATCCCGAATCTGGCCAAATTACGGCTATTATTCCTGGCGCTCGCGCGTGGGATACAGAGAAGCCAGTTGAGCTAATTGCCGGGCTTGTGAGTTCTTATTAAACGGGCAGCACCCTTACTCACAAACATCTACTTCCCGGCTCTTTAGCTTGAGATCACCTAAACAATTTACTTCGGCCGGCGATGCACAAGCTCCAGCGCGCTTACAGCCAACTTTTTACGCAGCAAAATACTCAAAAGTTCGACTGCCATAACCGATCAAACTGACTAAGAAGGCATAGTTTCGGCAGCTGTGACACTATCGACTTTGAAGTTCTTCAAAGAATGGCATCAAGTGCTCGTAATCTGTTCCCCCAAATAGCACCAGAATATGTTGAGTTCCCTCTCACCAAGAGGAGCCAATAAAGAAGAGCTACAATTAAGAACAGATCATTAACAACCTCAGCGAGGCGCAACCGCTTCGGAGGTCTTGCACTTTTCGAACTGCACTATCTCAGGACATTGGAGGATCGTAATTGTAGGCTCAAGGAGGTCGTGGCTGACGAGGAGCTGGACCTCGATGCGCTAAAGGCCCTGCTCGAAAAAGACAACCGCGCCCGATGAGTGGAGGCGCGCGGTAGAGCCCGTGCCAAGAACAAAGGGCTCTCTGAGCGGTGGACGGCGAGCGTGTTTGGGGCATCCCGGGGGTTGCCTCAATACAACAAGCAACCGCAAAACGATGAAGCTTTGATAGGCTATACCGCGCATCGCACGGGCGAAGCGAGCCTATGGTTATCGAGCCGTGAGGCGAAAGCTGCAACAATAGGGGCACCAGGTGAACCACCAGGGCGGCTATCGGATATATCGCGAGGAGAAGCTGGCATGACGTCGAAAGAGGCGCAGAAAGACCACTGAGCATCTTTGAGTTATTATACCTGACCCAGAGGCTCAAAACATCTGCTGGTCAACGCACTTCATCTCTGATGCGTTGATGGACGGCGCGGCTATCCGAATCCTCACCGTATTTATCATGCAACATCGGAGGGTGTACGGGTTATGGCTGGGCATTCCCTGCCGGGGGCTGCGGCTAGCTGAGACTTTTGACCGCCTAGCGATGCAGCGAGTGGCCTAACCCCGATATTTGCGATGCGTCAAAACAGACTATCTTTTTTTCGATAAACAGCAGGAGAGCGATAGATATAAGCGTTCCAATTTCCCTCCAGCAAACTTGTTTAGCTCCTGCAACTTGATAAACTTCCATAAATGTCTGCGCTAATTACACATGGAAATTCAGTCAATGCCGATAGTTTGGCATCACTGCTTGGCCCTAATGTTCCAGAGCGCCCACTTCTGTCTTTCGATTCCAGCTTAAGGAGATGTACTGAGTATCGTGCAAGGGCAGGCGGAAACGATCTAAAGCGCCTCTCTACCCTTTGGAAATCCGGCTCGCATATTTTCGAACGCACAATTCGTACCGAAGACACTAACTACGCCGGATATTTATTCGGTGGAGAATTACTGCATTTTGCGCAGCTTGCCGCCACTCGTTACCTCGTTTCTGCTGTTCCATTAATTGCAGCGGAGCACGTACAGATGCACGCGCTGAACCTTGCGTTTCGTGGTCCGATTTTTCCCGACGAGCGAATTCGAGCATATGTGAACCGCAGCACCTATAGCGAAGGAAGGCTAGGAGTGTCGATTGATATAGTATGTGCCGACGCTGAGGAGAATAACATACGCTCCACTGCTCGAGGTGAGGCTGTTCTAAGCTTGGAAAGCGATAGAGTAAATATGCCCACCTGCCCATCCCTAGAGAATGAAATTATGGCATATCAGCGCTCGTATCCTGTCATTACACTAGACGGAAGAGATAACTACGCACTGAGGCGGGGGCAATTTTTGGCCGTGCTGGATTTGCTGACCTGTCAACTGGGAAGAGACTCGAGTGAAAAAAACATACTAAATTCGCCGTATATAGCGACAAAAAAATTCGGCTGCGTATGGTCGAGTAAGGTGACTGTGGGCAAACTAGATGACTGTGCTGATGTGTCGCTAGACTCGCAAGTAATCCAACTACAGGAACCGGGACACAGAGAGGTAAAGATACGAGTAGTTGCAGCAGAAAGCGACACGTGTATAGCTACGGTACGTGCCGAAACTGTAGACTTAAAGGTTTACAAGAAGAGTCAGGCTAAGGCTGCTTAGTAAGCAGAGAATTCGTAACCTTGCTCGGTAATTCACGGGTCTGTAGTATGGTGCTGGTCAAAACTGACTGTGCGGCGTCGGGGTTATTAGTCCAGCGCCCCTGATTCTGCTCTTGATATGATAAAAGGCTTGGCGAAGCCATAATTTGGTGGGCAACTATCTTTACACCCTCCACTACGTGTTTGAAGAGCCTTGGTGGAGAGGTGTTTCTTATAATAATTACTCAGACGCCGAATGGTTAGATATCAAAACAGCGCGAGTAGGCAGGCATGTCGCGAAAGACGAGGGGCAGCTGGTTTTCTCAGTTTAGCGAAGCACGTCCTTGCGCTTGTTTTTACTACAACCGCTTTTCACCCAGCAGTGGCAGAGAGCCCTCCGAAAAATACACCTGTGATTCTGATTATGTCGCCGGTGTGCGGCATAAGTAGAGAGCGATTACTTAACATCCTGCTGCAAATTGACAAGATCGTTAGAAGCGGAGGAGATGTCAGCTACCACGTGACTCTGCTCTCAGACAGGGAAGAGGAGGTCAAATTAGCCAGCTTCCTCATCTGTGCAAATGAACAGCAAAAATTCGCTCCGTTTTTTCTCTACGCAAGTCGATCGGTGATAGACAGAAAGCCGCTACCTCTGGATCTTTTGCTTTCAACTCTCAATATTGATACGAGGAGTTTTAAGAGCTGCATAGCAGATTCAGCTAAAATCACCTCTGTACTCAAACATAACGATGACTTCTTTTTTTCTAAGGGGCTAACAGGCGTCCCTTCTGTTGTGGTGGGAAGTCGAGGGTTTTCACTTATCGATGCGGAGTCAATAATTGAAGCTCTCAATGAAGACTTAGCTAAATGAGCCAGCGATTTTCTTAAACCAAATGGCAAGTTGAAGAAGAGTCTCTTTTCTCTAGAACTTTTTAATGAGTACCGCGGTATTCATTATACTCGATGACGTTTGCTCTGCGTATCCGATCTGGATTGGTGTATCACCTGCCTCTTGCATCATTCTACCGACTTCCTCTGGGGAAGAAACGTAGTGGCCGTTGATTGCTACGATGCGGTCACCCGCCGTTAATCCAAGTGCACCGAAAATTGAGTTAGTGGTATTGTGCCTAATGGTAACTCCTTGCAGGTCAGTATCTAAGCTGTGAGACCGAGGATTTTGACCCAGGCCAAGCGCCTCAAAATCGTTGTACAGCGCGGCTCCTCGGTCGTTTCGATAGACTACCTGTGGTAGAGTGTTACTATTTGAGAAGGGTGGATATTCAATCTTGTTGATAGTCGAAGAGATAGGGTCACGTGATGCCCCTCAAAAGCACGCAGAAACCCATCTTGTGAAACAGCCAAGCGCGGTTTTTTAGATATCTGTCTACTTGCAACTCCACCAAAAAAGAATTGTCTCTGCTGCGCAGAGTCTGCAGTACCAACAACAACGCTGTTGTTCGTCACCCTTGAGAGCGAGAAGCACGCCCCCAAAGTATCTCCTTCGTTTACTAGGATGCTTTCTTGGCCGTTCATGGTGATTAAGGCCCAATTTCCTGAAGTCTCGATGCCGATTGCTTCTACTGTTAAAGATAGGCTATCGATTGATCTATGACATCCCTCAAAGCGCCGATCGAGAGAAATAGGGACACCAAGCGTCAATGTAACAAACGCAAGCGGGAGTATTTTGCTTAAACGACGAAAACCCACTACCAAACCAATCAAACTATACACACCAGAAAGGTATCGGCTGGTTATTAATATGTTTAGCGGCGCCGTAGCCTTTTTTGGTTTTTATTGAACAAGTGGTTTTTTGGGGCAGAAACAGCTACTTAACGAGCGCCGTGCCCCGGTTGATCGGCCTGCATCTGCGAAAATATGCGCGGTGTTTGTTCAAGGTGCGCCCCTTTCTTAATTTTATGAAAAGGCATGGTGTGGGCGCTGCGTAGACAGAAACTACTACTAGCAGCCTATTGCACGAAAAGGCCCGTGAACTTTCTGAAGGAAGCTCCATGATAGCAAGTTTAGGAAATGCGTTGACTCTTCGGATTCAGCGGATTTGAAAACCCCTGTCAGTCGTGACTTTCCCGAGTTTTTCACTGACAGGCATCTCGCTATTGGCTTTTACCTTTCCGCGGTCGCTCTACCACAATATTCACATTATCCCAGTAAACGTCATCCTCTGAAGAGCCGGCCTCACTGACGTTCGGAACAATCTCTGCGCGGATAAACTGCATTAATTGACCGCGCTCCCAAACATCAGTATCCGTTTTTGAGCGAGGTAGCCGATAGGCGGAGAGATCTTGAACACGACCATCCACCTCCAGCGAAACATACCGATCCTTAGCTTGATCCGCGATCAACGTAACTGCGTGCCAATTGTTCCAAGTTAAATTCCGTCCGACAGTCAGAGCTATCGGTTGATTGTTATCGACACCGTTAAAGCTATCCAACCAGATATTTACCCCCACGATGTCTTTGGGTGTCCCATTTCCACTGTTCACACCGACCCCAACAATCTCATATCCCGGATGTGGTCCTCCTCTTACTGCGATCCTGGCGTTGTACGTGTTGCCAGCGCGCTGATCGCTGGTATGAGCATAGAAACTCGCCTTCAGAGTAATTCGGGGATAGCGCGACAGGTCTGGAGGGGTGATGAGACGGTCATCGATCGTTTGCACCGGCCCCCCAAGAGACGAGGATGTGAATTCGTGCAGAGCCTTTCGTCCCAGCGCGATACTGGATCCTATCTCCCCATAAGCGGGAGACACTGCTAACTGGCGAAACCAGCCATCTTGACCGGCTGCTCCCGGAAATGGCTGTGTCGGACCCGTCTTTAAAGAGTCGAACTTTTGTTTATATAGTGTGATCTTCGATCCATATGATGCCTTCTCTCCCGCCAGGGCAGACTTTGGAATCAAGATGAGTGCAGTCGCAAATACACACACGAAAAAGCCAACTATTTTCCTGTCCACAATCCACTCCTATCAATGAAGCCTAAACACATTCGTGAGGTGCCCCAATCAACTATATAAAGCTCAGACAAGGTTATGAGTTCGAGCAGCCTGTCCGCGAAGGGCTCTGTTGAGACTGCACTCCCTGTGTCATTCGTGCCTATCCCAACTTTTTAAAGACAAGCTATCTCTGCCTCTGCGTGTGAGCATCCACCGTTCACACACGAGGCCGACAGCAAAGGTACCTTTTCGAGAGTCGCAATCCGAAAAAAGAGAAAGGTCATCGCAGACAGACATTTCCCATAAGACAGCTTTTAATGATCGCCTAAAATAGTGGATGTGCGATCAGCAGCAATCCTTCCTCCACGCGGAAGGCGCAAAACAGCCCGCTTTCGTGAGGATGATACTTTATTTTCTCTTTTTGACTTGAATTGCATGCAGGGCTATTCGACGGGACCGGTCGTTTATTGCGTCACAGCGAGAAAAGCAGCCCGGCTACAGGGATAAAGCTCAGTCAAAAGGCATACCGGATTTTTTCATCTGACTACTGCGGAGCAATTACCAGGGCAAATCGTTGGCGTCCTACTCAGCTTTGCTTCCCTTAGCGCTACTCCTGCTAGGGCTGCATAGCGTGCGTCTTGAACGGCCGACCACGTAAGGCGTCATTAGAAAAGGGAACGCTTCTGCTCTGTAGAACAACCCCAATTCAAGCATTAATTCCTACGTTGTGACGAAGCGAGCAAAGGAGAAGCTCTCGATAGCGACCGTGTGTAGACCGCCTGTAACCGTCCACTCCGCAGCGTCCTAGCTAAGCACTGAAGAGCTGTCTACCTTTGCACCGTTACAACTATGTCCGATCTTGAGAGGCAATAGCGCCGGTCAGTGGACGGTTACTCCGCACGAGGTTACGAGGGGCAAGTAAATACATCTTCTTGCTTGTCCGCCTTAGCTTTAGCGAAGGTAGAAGCGCCTATCCTCGGCCCAACTTTTTCATCCCAGGGGGCCTTGGCGTAGTTAGGCAGGCTCCTCCGCCCATCCCCGAATTCATCGACTGTTCTACAGGCTCACGGCAAGGGGCTGTGGCGACCGGATTCGAGCCATCTCCTGATGACCTCTAAACTCTACCTCCTCGGTCAGGGGACGGCAGACGTGTATATGTCATGCCATTTTTCGCTACCCAGAAGCACATCTTGAGCTCTCTTTGGATTATTGAACCCCTATCCTAGAGCTTAAAGCTTCCCATCACGGGTCAGGCCTGCCTCCTAGAAAGACTTCACAGGCAGATCGACTACATGCATGTTAACTACTGACAAAAAACAATTGGGTTCCCTGCAGGCTACAACGACCACACCGCGTGTGACCCAACTTGCCCGATCCTAACGCGACAAATTACTTAAGCAGCAATCTTTGCAGCTATCCCGCGCGCAATTGCATCCAGAAACTGCTCTGTCGTCACATAGTGCTCTCTCTGCAAGGCATCACCGTAAATACAGAGAGCGAGATCCTTGGTCATAGTGCCAGCTTCAACTGTCTCAACACATACATCTTCTAGGCTCCTTGCAAATGCGAGCAGCTCTTTATTCTCATCAAACTTACCGCGAAATGTAAGACCAACGGTCCAGGCAAAAATAGATGCGATTGGATTAGTAGATGTCTCTTTACCCTGCTGATGCATACGGTAGTGACGAGTAACAGTTCCATGCGCTGCTTCGGACTCAATTGTTTTTCCATCTTCAGTCATCAGAACCGAAGTCATAAGACCAAGAGAGCCAAAACCTTGCGCGATAGAATCAGACTGCACATCACCATCATAGTTCTTACACGCCCACAAGAAACCACCACTTGATTTCATCGCGTACGCCACCATGTCATCAATCAGTCGATGCTGATACTCGATCCCCGTAGCTTCAAACTTAGCCTTGAACTCACTCTCATAGACCTCCTGAAATATATCTTTAAAGCGTCCATCGTAAGCTTTTAAGATAGTGTTTTTGGTTGAGAGATAGGTTGGAAGCTTCTTCGATAGCCCATAGTTCAAGCAGCTGTATGCGAAGCTCCTGATCGAGTCATCAAGGTTGTACATTCCCATTGCAATTCCGGCGGTCGGAAAATCGAACACTTCGTATTCGGTTGGCGCCCCACCGTCAGCAGGCTGAAACCGCATCGTAAGCCTGCCAGCACCTGGAACCTTAAAATCAGTGGCTCGATACTGATCACCAAACGCATGGCGTCCCACCACTATTGACTGTGTCCACCCTGGCACAAGTCGGGGGATGTTTTTACAGATGATTGGCTCCCGAAACACCGTCCCGCCGATAATGTTGCGGATGGTGCCGTTTGGCGATTTCCACATCTTCTTTAAACTAAACTCTTTAACGCGGGCCTCATCCGGAGTGATCGTAGCGCACTTAATGCCGACACCGTATTTCTTAATAGCCTCGGCAGAGTCAATCGTTACCTGGTCGCTTGTAGCATCACGGTTTTCTATAGAGAGGTCGTAATACTTTAAATCAATGTCCAGAAATGGAAGGATCAGCTTTTCACGGATGATTTTCCAGATGATGCGAGTCATCTCATCGCCGTCAAGCTCTACCACTGGATTTGCTACACGAATTTTTGCTGCCATAACTTAAAGTAACCCTCGATACATTCGCCCTTATGAATAGCAAGGACGGCAGGAACACAAAAGGCCTAGCTTCAACCATCCACCCGTTTTTTATGAGGTGAGCGCGCCCCTTTTGTACCCTGCACACGCTCATTTCCGACTAAACCCATAGATGCTATTTTTCCGATTGGTTTGTCCGTGCTACCTTGAATCCCTATGGAAGATATCTGCTGCATAGTCCTCGCCGCTGGAATGGGTAAACGCATGGGGGGCGACCTCCCTAAAGCGATTGTCAAAACCAGAGAGAAGACCCTTGTTGACCACGTCCTTGAGGCACTGGCGCCGCTTAGGCCAAAGAAAACTATCGTTGTAGTTGGGCATAAGCGAGAATTGCTTGAGTCCTACCTTACAAGCAGCCCAGATGCAGAGGGACATGCGCTTGAATTCGCGGTTCAAACTGAACAGCTTGGCACGGGCCACGCTGTGCGGTGTGCGCTTCCACTGCTTGGTGATTTTAACGGAACGGTCATCCTAACGTATGCCGATCATCCCCTTTTTACAGCGACAACCCTTTCAGACCTAGTTACGTTTCACCAGTTTAAAAGAGCAACCGTTACAAACCTGACATTTACCTGCCCGCCACCAAATGGATATGGCCGGATAGTCCGCAATATTTCTACAGGAACCATTCGGTGCATAACTGAAGCGAAAGACTGTAATCCTGAAGAGCTTCTCATCCAAGAAGTGAACTCGGGCATTTATGCGGTGGATTCAGCTTTTCTTAAACCTGCTATCGAGGGTCTGAACAACAACAACGCTCAGAAAGAGTACTACCTTACTGACATCGTCGAAAAAGCTGCCCATGAGGGGCAAACGGTTGTTGCCTTCCCGCTCGCCGACGCCCGAGAAGCAGCAGGAGTAAACAATCCAGCGGATCTACATTACGTCAACGAGATCCTTGCTCAACGACAGATTGCCTCGCTGATCGCCTCAGGAATCGTTTTTGATGACGCCAAGTCCTGCTCAGTCGATTCTGGTGTAACTATTGGAGCTGGCGTGCGCATCGGCCCGAATGTGCAGCTGCGTGGAAATACCTCAATTCGTGAGGGCGCCATTCTGGAAGGGACCTCGTTAATCATTGATTCCAGCATTGGTAAAAAAGCTGTTATCAAACTCGGAACGCGCATCGAAGGCGCTCGCGTGGGCGATGAAGCTGCAGTTGGACCGTTTGCACACCTGCGCCCCGGAACAGTGCTTGGAAGTGAGGTTAAGATCGGAAACTTCGTTGAAACAAAGAGTGCCGTGTTGGCCGACGGCGCCAAGGCTTCACACTTAACCTACCTTGGAGATTGCTCGGTAGGAAAAGACACTAACATAGGAGCAGGCACCATCACCTGCAACTACGATGGCTACAGAAAATCTCGCACTACTATTGGAGAAAACGTATTTGTCGGAAGCAACTCGTGTTTAGTAGCCCCAGTCACTATTGGCGACCAGGCGCTTATCGCCGCAGGATCTGTAATCACACGCGATGTTGCTGCTGAAGCTCTGGGAGTAAGCAGGGCAAAACAAGAGAACAAAGACGGCTGGGCTGGTCGACGTAGAAAAGTCTTAAAAGAGCGTGGGAGCTGCTAAGTCTTTAGCACGAGATGAGCTCGCATCCGGCGATCATCGCGCGCTAAGCTTTCGGCTTCCCACGTGCTCAAATAAAGGGGACGCTACCCTTTATCATTTCGAGGACGACCGCGACTCCTTGCGAATAGCTGCCTTCCCGTTAATCGCTCCAACCCGGCAATAAAGCTGCTCTCTCCAACGGGTAGGTTCATGAGCGTAGCCTGACGCAGTTGGTCGCACTTATGGGGGCACAAAAGTGCACTTCCAGTAGTAGCGAGTGCTTGCGATGCTTTTTTAAGCCATCCATCAGGTGCAGTGATATATGGATTAGGCTCTCCTGAGATGTGACATTTCGCACTTGACCACTGATACTCCTCGGGTCGCACTACCATACCAGCCCGCACTGGATTTTCTGCCACATAACGCAGAGCATTCAAAGAGTGCGTAGCGTCGAGTGGTGCTGAAAAGAAGCGCCCTTGCCAATTAAGTCCGGTGCGGTTGAATCGATAATTGAGGTGCTGTGAGTAACGCATGTGAAGTGGCTTGAGAGCTTTTGCAAGCCCCGTCTCATCCGCCGGGATGAGGAGGAGGTGCGTATGATTAGTCATCAAGCAATAAGAGACGATGAAAACCCTAGCTTGCATCGTGTAATGAACAAGCTGTTCAAGGAAGAAATATCGGTCCTCATCATCGAAGAAGACCTTGGCTCGATGGTTACCTCGCTGGGTAACGTGATGGAGAAGTTTGGGCACTACGACCCGGGCAGCTCTTGGCATGCTGCTTTAATCGACCGTTGAGATGGAGAGTTGCGGGCAACCGCAGGTAAGTGTGGCGAAAAGAAAAAAGAAAAAGGGTAGCGTCCCCTTTTTAAATTGATTTTATCATTCTTTATATAGTACCATTCTTGTATATTATATGATCCACTACTACCTACCATTCAGTCGTCTTCAAAGGCTCGGAGATCTCTCAGAGCGACACCTTGCAAACGCAGGGCAGCTCTCGCGCGGTGCCGTCCGGCAATTACTGCATCCTGCGAGGATGGGTAATGTCACCGTAAACTCAATTGAGCATCTGGCGCAGGTATTCGACCGCGACGTTGAAGTCCTAGTCAGTGGCCTCGATATCTTCTCAGATTGCTCCACCGTTGCCACAGCATTTAAAGTTCAACGCGATGGATTCGACTCGTGGAAAACTCACCTGTTCGACTTAGTAGATGAGTATAGACGAACAGCTGACGGACGCTTAGTAATTCTCCCGCCACCTTCGTTCTCCGATAGGCGAATAAGGGCTCTTCTCGCCTCGACCGTTCGCACGCTGTGTGATGAGCTTGGGGTATCCACTCCGCGATGGGCCACGCTGAGATACTTCATCCCGACGCCATGGTTTGTCTCAGGCATGAACTCACTCAAAGCAAGCACACTCTTAGAATCGCCACTACACTTTAGAGCCAATAATATCTTCGTTCACTCCAATTTTTTATCACGAGTGTAGTATGCTTACCAAAGAACGCATTCAAGACTTACTTAAACAACTAAATACTCTTTTGGCTGAGCGAGGTGAACTGGGGGAAATAGGAATTGTTGGTGGTGCAGTCATGTGTCTTGTATATAACGCTCGCGTAGCCACAAGAGATGTCGATGCGATCTTCGAGCCAGCTTCAGTTATTCGCGAACTTGCGGCGCGAATCGCCGCCACTGAATCGATCCCTCCAGATTGGCTTAATGATGCCGCCAAAGGCTTTATCTTGCCTGGATTTGAGCGACATGAGGTTCTGAACCTATCAAATTTACGGGTGTGGGCACCCGAACCGCGCTATATGCTTGCAATGAAGTGCATTAGCGCTCGGTGGGATACGTCAGATAGAGATGATGTGATCTTTCTGATAAAGCTGCTCAACCTAGAAAAGCCCCAAGCAGTCTTTAACATCCTCGAATCATACTATCCGCATGACAAGATCCCTCCAAAAACTCAGTTTTTGATCGAGGAGTTACTAGAGGGCTATTGAAAAGGGGACGCTTCCCTTTTCTCTCCTGTCCACCTCGACCGGTCCCGCAACTTCTTATCGCTGCTGGTAATTATAGCGGAGCGCCAAGAGCTGTCCGGAGCGTATCTCCTATAGAAAAGGGTAGCGTCCCCTTTTTATCGAGATGGAGAAGAAAAAGGGTAGCGTCCCCTTTTTCATCCGAGCACTTTATCCGATTCAATCGATACAGCACCACCAACACGCCATTTTTCTATCTGTCTTAAAATCCGATCCTGGTCGTCATGATGTCCACCGGTCCACACAAGGATTGAGCCCTTTTCTAGATACGAGAAAAAGACCCGCAACCCTCGGCGGCCTCCAAATTTAAATTCAAAGACATTTGAATAGCCCTCTAGCGGCTTAGTCTCAACAAGCTGCCCTTGACTCTCGACAAGCTCAAGTCGAGAAGAGATCCTCCTTCGAGTATCTTCGGGCAATGACCCAAACCACTCTTTGAACGGACAGTGGTCGCCACTCTGCTTAGTAAAGAAACGCAGCGACATCGCACCCTGCTGACCAGGCTCTGCACTTGCTTGAGATTGGGCTTGATCGTGAGGCTGCACGAGCTGCGATAATAGCTCTCCAAGCGGCCTCTGATCGTTAAGCAGCATCTCATAGGCCTGCGCGTAACCAAGGCTGCCTCTCTTGATAAGGCTTCTTAGCCTGGATATGTACCTTATCGCGGCTTCTTGGTCGTCTTTAAATTCAGCCCTTGCGCTGCACGTCGTGTATAGAAGATCTCTCGATGCATCGATCTGGTCACTATCAACTGAGCCGTCTTGCTGTTTGTCTGTACTGCGTAGCTCTGATTCGGCCGGTTCTCCAGTAGCATCGCTAAGACCCTTATTAGAAGCAGCCTGCGGCGTTACATGAGGGTCGGGAGGAACCGGCAGCACCGAAATCTGCGGTAACATGTCATAAAACTCGACGTCTATTGCGAGCTGAGATAGCCACTCATTGAGATACGCAGCTGCAAATTCGCACCGACGTTGATGCGGAATTTCTGGATGTTTAGCAAAGAAAGCTGAATACTTTAAGATGTTTTTAACGGTTGTATCTTGAACCAGTAAAGTATAAC
Organism: Bdellovibrionota bacterium; assembly: GCA_044356425.1. GTDB lineage: Bacteria > Bdellovibrionota_C > UBA2361 > UBA2361 > OMII01 > OMII01. Next base: position 19,897 of record JBIKWG010000005.1, read on the forward strand.
TCGTGCAACGTTCGTGTATCTCTTTTAGCGCGTCGACAGATAGAGGAAAGAGATCTTTAGTCGCTTCAGCTAAATCACTCAATATATAGCTTACCAGGCCATGTTCAGCGCGATTAACGAAAGAACCAAGAGCATGGGCTCCCAGCAACAAGGGGCTATCGAGGCGATATAGCCCCGGATTGATACTCCTGCTACGCACGGAAATTTCAACTTTCGGCATTTTAATGGTTTTTGAAGCCGTCGCAATTACTTGCTCTAGCTCAGCGTAAGAAGCTACACAGCCAAATCCCAAACTGGACATCGAGCTTCTCAAGCTTGTATGCGCTGGATGAACCTCAACCGCACGCCCGATTGAGCGAATGACTTTATCTTGAACTGCTGCTACGGCTCTCTCCAACGCATGTTGCGCGTCTTTCTCAAGACGACCACGTGCCCAGGTTGGAATACCTGCCAGGTTAAAAAGACGGTGTTTTTTGTAAAATGACAGTGCATTTTGGTCTCCAGCCGCTACGGCCATGATTATAGCCGCTGTAACTGGACGGTTAAGAGCGACATCTTCGGACGAGATCTGCAAAGGTGGTCGACCCCCGACAATATCATCGAAGCTCTTCGCTCCATCTCTTGCTAGAGTAGCAGGATCAATCGGTTTGAATTTCCGAGAGGTCAGTCCCTCTATGGTAGAAGACGGCAGCAGCGCCCCTCTTGCAGAGGCGGCCATAATCAGCTTCGCGCGGACTGCCCGTCCCTGCGCTTCAACGAATCGAGCGAGCGCTCGAAGGTCATTTTTTAGTCCTTCCAACATAGCTGCGCTAAATTATGCCATTTTCTTCTCTTAATCCACGCTCCGCATCAGATAGGGTTTCAGAAACCAGCGGTTGAGCCGAAGAGAACCCTCTATATCGGCAAAGCGCAACCGCTGTGCGCGATAGAACGCGGCTGATTGAAACTGAACATGCTGCTTGAACCTGTCCACACTTAGCCTTTTGGGCTCTCATATCGAATAAAGACGCAAATGTTACTGAAACGATCCGTTATCTGCAGTTCTATCGTGCGAGTAATTGCTTCAGAAACCCTCGATGCACCATCGGTCTCTTGCACCCATAAGCAGACTTACGACACGGTCGTCTCTCTCTTTCCAAGGGTCAGCGAGGTAATGATATAGGCTGCTGCAGAAAATAGCAGAAGCGACTTAATACCAAGAAGAAAAGTAGCAAGCTGCAACGCTCCGCCAATCAGCGCTCCAAAAAGATTAGCTCCTAACGCCACGCCCTTTTCTGTAGTGCTTTCAAATAGGGCGGCAAATACTATGCCACTAAAAAGCATCGGCCCTCCAAAAATGATGAAAGCGATAGCAATCTTGGCTGGAATACTGTGCGAAATAAACTGCGAAAGATTGAGGCAATAGATTCCCAGCAGCAGAACTACCAGGGCCAACATAATAGTCTTTCCATAGCGCAACAGCGAGTATTTCTGTTGCAGGATGTTAGCCACAACTATCATCGATAATATTGCCGATATCACAATGCTATTAACAAGCCACGAAGACCCAAACAGAACGGCCGCCTGATTTACGCCGTATACTTCAAAGAGAGAAAAACCTGCGCCCATCGCCATAAAAGGACGCATATCGTGAGAGATGAGATCTCTCCAGCGCCTTCCACCAAGCACCTCTCGCTTTGACTGATATCCAAGCAAAACCAACATGCATCCCAGAGCGATGAACAGCACGGGAATCGATGGCTCTTTAACGTAGAGATACGGCCAGTTGTCTGTAATGCTTCGGATCGGCTCTTTTTGAAGCAACTCGTCAGGCAACCTCTGCTTCTCAACAAACTGCGCAAGCTCGCTATCTTTAGCTAATTGCCGCTGTATCTGGCCCTGATCACCCGCAACAAAGAGGGCTCCGCCCCATCCCAACGGGTTAAAGGGAACGACCATAGAAAGAGGAAGAGCACCAAAGACTCTCTGCAGAGTCTGCGCGAGTCGCAAAGTCACATATTCTCTTTGCGGCTGAAAGATGAGCACAAGCACACCGTCAGGCTTTAATAACTGCGACGCCTGAGTAATTGCCTCAAGTGTGTACACGTAGTGGTCAAGACGAGCATTTGTCAAAGAAGGAGTGCTGTGAGAGTCAAGCAATCCGAATACAATCAGATCGAACTTTTTACCGATCTGCATGAACACAGCTCGAGCATCATCAACTATCACATTGACCCGATCCGAATCGTATGGACGCTCGGGATGAAACTGTCCTCCAAAATCGAGAATCGCTGGATCTATTTCTACTGCTGTGATCCTGCCCTTTGTGGTGCGCAAAGCCCCAGCCACATCATTTCCGGTGCCCGCTCCTACTACCAATATATCAGCCGCATCAGGAACTAATCTTCCGGGTATGTCATACTGACTTAAGGGGCCTTTAACGCCCAACAACTCTGGATGGTGCGCCTGAATATACTCACGAGAGTTATTCTGGATATCCTGATAACCGGTGTTGTTTACCATCACACGATATTCTGTCGGCGCCTCGGCAACTGGAAGTAGCGCCAGCTTTTGATAGGGTGACCAAACGACCTTTTCAGCTTTTTCTAAATATACCCCTACCATCGGCAGCGTAAGGATAAGCAAGAGCCATGCATACCCAATCTTATGAAATGACCCTTGGCGATAGACCAACGGAAGCGCAAGCGCCACCAGAACGCACAGCCAGGCTGCGGGAGGAAGGCTTAGCACCGAGAGCAGAGAGAAAAGCCATATTCCAACAAGACTCCCCAGAATATTGATTGAGTAAGCTGTAATAGGATTCTTGGCTTGGTCAAAGAGCTCGGCAAGATGGGCGCCCAGAGGAACCATCAATTTCCAGATTATTCTTGCAACAATAAACGTCACTGCTGAACCCAAACCGAACCTCAGGCTAGCGTCGAGTAAGTCAGCGGAATACGCCTGATGCCACACTACGAAGTCATGAAAGGACGAGAGCAGTGCGCCGATGTTAAGCATCTGCTCTCGCAGAAACGGAATCGAAAGAAGAGTTGCGAGCACCGCCAGCCGCTCAAAAGTCTTATGCAGCGGAGCCCTCTCAGGCTTTGTCATGCACCCAAGGCCGAGACCTAAGAAGCAGCAGATTAAGATTGCATTCTGCAGGTAAGCAAAGATACTAACCTCGGTGCCTATCCACCGTATCAATAAAAGCTCTAGAAAGAGGATGAAAACCGATAGAATAAACAATCTTGTGTGCGTCTGCATTGCGGCCCTCTACAATATGCACCAAGCAGATAACATACGTTGTGAAATCTGTCTTGATTGCATTTTGCAAAGCCGCATAAAGCTTGCGAAGGACGGCAGTCTCTAGCTCTTTAGGGCTCGGGTGCAGTCTCGTACAACTCTAACCGCACCCCGTTGGCACCGACTCATCAAGGTCACCTTGCCTAGTGTGCAAAGACCCATCGCGATATCGCTTTAAATAAATCGCCAGCAGCGAAATAGTGCTCGGTGTCATTCCTGGTATGCGCATCGCTTGGCCAATCGTTGCTGGTCGATGCTTCTTAAGCTTCTCTCGAGCCTCTGTGCGTAATTGACTAATATGCTCGTAGGGAAAATCCGAGGGAATCGCATCTGTCTCAATTCTCTTGAGACGCTGAACCTCTTCTTCTTGTCTATCAAGGTACCCACTAAATTTCGTCTCTATCTCTAACGCAGCAAGCAGGTCCGCTGAAAACTCTGCCTGGTCATATGGAACATGCTGCAGAATATCGCCTAGCGTTAACTGCGGCCGTTTAAGGAGCTGTGCCAGCGTTGCGCTGTCTTTCAGCTCGGCGGTTCCCTTGCTTAACAACCACGCGTTCGTCGCTGCGTTGGGTTTTACACGAGTCGTTTGCAACCAGCTTAGGGCACCCTTGTAGATCGCGTTTTTCGACTCGAACAATTCTTGCTGTTCACGCGTTAGTAGGCCTGTCGAAATCGCTAGCGGACAGAGGCGGGTCGTTGCGTTGTCCTCACGCAAAAGCAGGCGATACTCAGCGCGCGAAGTGAACATGCGATACGGCTCATCTACACCGTTTGCAGTAAGGTCATCAGTCATCACGCCGATATATCCCTGCCCACGCGTAATGATAAGCGGATCACGCTCAAGCACCCGCAGCGCAGCATTTGCTCCAGCCATCAACCCTTGCGCTGCGGCCTCTTCATAGCCGCTGGTGCCATTTATCTGTCCAGCTAAATAGAGACCACTGATTCCCTTAGCCTCATAGGTCAATCCAATCTCACGCGGATCAACGAAATCATACTCAACGGCATATCCAGGCGCTAAAAACTCTACACGCTCAAGTCCTGGGATCTTTCTTATGAAAGACTCCTGAACATCAAAGGGAAGCGAGGTAGAGATGCCATTTGGATACACTATATCAGAGTCATACCCTTCAGGCTCGAGAAACACAGTGTGGCTGGTTTTGTCTTTAAAGCGAAACACCTTGTCTTCTATTGAAGGGCAATAGCGAGGGCCACCTGACTTTATCTGTCCGTTAAACATCGGGCTGCGCTCTTTGTTAGCTCGAATGATGTCGTGGATCTGCTCGTTTGTGTGCGTCATCCAACAAGAGACCTGCGGCCGCGAAATAGCCCGTGTCATGTACGAGAATGGTTGCGGTGGCGTATCTCCGGGCTGCTCTTTCAAAGCAGAGAAATCAATTGTCGATTTGCGAAGCCGTGCAGGAGTGCCCGTCTTGAGACGGCCAAGCGAGAAACCAAGCGTACGCAGAGAGTCACTCAAGGTATTTGAAGCTACGTCACCGAGACGTCCACCCTCTGTCTGTTGATCTCCAGTGTGCATGAGCCCGCGCAGAAAGGTTCCTGTAGTAACAACAACAGCACATGCCTCAAGCACCGACCCGTCACGCAGCCTTACTCCGGTTGTCGCGTTATTCTTACAGAGGATCTCTGCTGCTTCACCCTCAACTATGGTGAGATTAGATACCTGCGCGAGGTAGCGCTGAACCCAGCTCTTGTAGAGTTCTCGGTCTGCCTGTGCGCGCGATGCGCGTGCTGCAGCACCCTTGCTTTCATTTAAAATACGAAACTGAATCCCTGTGGCATCGATTGCTCGCCCCATTAAACCACCGAGCGCATCGAGCTCTTTAACAAGATGCCCCTTGCCGACTCCGCCGATAGCCGGATTGCAGGACATCTGCCCTATCCCCTCCTTCCGCAGCGATATCAGCGCAGTGGAAACCCCTAGGCGAGCAGCGGCGTAGGCAGCCTCAATCCCGGCATGGCCGCCGCCTATAACTGCCACGTGAAATTTTTTTACACTTACCATGCAACTCTCGTTTTACTGCCTAAGTACCCCATTCTATGAGTATTTCCCTCTTTTCTCAACGAAACAGAGGCATTTTTCGCTGGTGGGTGGATTTGAATAGAGCTTCGAAACGGGCGTAGCATGCATCCATTAGCTGCAGGAATCGCACGTTTTGTCGCCAAACAAGCAACAAAGTCGCGCGGTTAACGATTAGCTTATTGATGTGTATGGCTTATCTTACTCTTAAACAAAAGACCGCGCTTATGTGTGACGGTCTCATGGTGCTAGCTGTGTCCGCGCTTACAACAGCGGCTGTAGCAACCTTCTCGCTTTCATACTTGGAGCAACGCGGGTTGCTGGTGCAAAGCCATGGGGCTGCCCTTGAAGAGAACCCATTCGAGGCGATTCGCCTTGCTCTTGGTCTGGCGAATCGGGGAACCATGGCGGCGTCAATCCAAGCTAACGCAGCGGCACAACCCTTGGTTGCCATAGAAGCCTCTCAGTTAGAAACTCAAGTTGCTTTCGTGTCAGCTATCATCCGCTCTCATGTAAGCGATGATACCGATACAACGCCGCTTGCTTCGATGATTGTCAACGAGAGTCTCAGACAAGAAGTTGACCCAATCTTTGTAGCTGCTGTGATTCGCACTGAAAGCAGATTCAAAGGATCTGCCGTTTCATATGCTGGAGCGCGCGGACTGATGCAAATTATGCCTGCTACCGGACGCCACCTCTCAAGCGAAGAGAACGTGCCGTGGAAAGGCAATTCAACTCTTCACGATGCGGCGACGAACCTGCGCCTAGGAATCGCGTACCTCAAGCAACTTGAGCAAAAATTCAAAGGCAATCGAGAGCGGGCGCTAATCGCATATAACTGGGGACCAACGAACCTTGAGCATTCATTGCGCTCTGGGGCTCGCCCACCTCAAGAGTGTATTCGATACGCACGCACCATCATCTCGGCTCACCGTCAATGGTCTGAAAGCTTCGGTGGTCTGGCTTTTGTAAAACCAGCAGTTCGTAACGTTATTGGATAACGCTACGTCAATCGATAGCGCGCACCGGCAGCAGGGCTAATAAAGCCGTCTCGACAGAGCGCTTCTAGCGCCACTTCAATCTGATCTTGGCCAAATGCAAGCTGCCCAGCGATACTTAACAGGTTAAGAGGACCGCGCTCCGCCAGGAGCTTTAAAACGGCAGCGCGCACCTGTCGAGTTGAGCCCATAAAAGCAGATTGCCGCGTGTAATGTCGACTGCGGCGATTAGTTCCTTTGCGAGCCCGCTTAAGCTCTACCCCTGCGTCCATCAAAGCATAGAACCATCTGCGTGGATCGCGGTGATAGATTGTCTGCCGCACCTTTTCAAGGATCTCTCTATCGTGCACACCATTAATGCCGGAAAAGAAGGTGTAGAGATAAAGGTCTCGAATGTTTGTCTCGAGCATTGGAAGGGGTTCGTTCTTAGAAAAAGTTAGCACGGCAGCTGAAGTATAAGGACCAAACCCGGGTATCGCTTGAAGCTCTTTAACGGAACCTGGCAGTCTGCCGTGATACTGTTCACTAATTACCTTTGCTGCCCGATGCAGATGTAACGCCCTACGATAATAGCCAAGCCCCTGCCACATGCTGATGACCTCTGCAGTAGTCGCCTTCGCAAGCGACTTCCAGGTTGGAAATCGTTTTATAAAAGGTGGATATTTCTCGCTAACTCGCTCTGTTTGTGTTTGCTGCAGCATCACTTCGCTTACTGCTATGCGATAGGCGTTGGTTGTCGTACGCCAGGCAAACGTACGTCCGTTTGTCCTATAAAAATCGAGTATTACACGCTGAAACATCTGCGGTGAGAGCGTATCTGGCCGTGCCAGCATCGCATCAATTTTTTCGACTAAAATGCTCATATATCTTACAAAATCGACGATACATACCCTACCTACCACAAAGGACATTCTTTGTGGGTAGAAGGTTTGTGCGATACGCACCGCACATACATGGGGAACATTTCAATGAATCTTGGACACTTAGCTCTTCGCTCGTGCGGTTTTGCGCTGATTGCGCTAACCGTTCTCTCGTGCACCAAACCAGAAAAAGAAAACAGTAACAACTCTAATTCTCCGTCAATTTCAGCACCCGGCACTGCGCAGTGTGGGGTGGTCATCCAAGGCGCTCTTAAGAATCCGGTAAAGCCCAAAGACGGCGAGAGTGTTACACTCCTTGGCGCGACTGGCGCAAATCTTATTATCGCAGCCAATCCCAAGACACCGAAAAATCCATTTCTGGTAAAGCTCCACGGCGTAGGTGCAGCGCGCAACAAGCGCAAGCAGCAAGAGGCTATTGCCGCCATCAAATTATTAAGCAAGGGGGGCGGCTTTTTCTTTAAACCTTTCCCGATGTGCCAGACATATCTCGGCCGAGAGCTCGTAGCTGTGGGAACTATCATAACAGCGGCGGGGATCAATATTAATGAATATGTGATTCAAAAAGGCTTTGCGCTGCCCGAGCGCCAGGATGTTTGCAATGGCTTATTACTTGACGCGTGCTATCAGGCCTTAAGCGAAGAGAACGCCACCGCTGGCGGAATCGGCTGCAAGTTTTTATGGAAGCCTGTTGCTGACAAAGATGGCAAGGCAGTTATTCACGCCGATCGCTGTAATACTCGGATCTTTGTCAACGGCGAAGAGTTTCAAGACGCCGGATCAGGTAACGGTCGGTGTTCAACCGCACGTGGAAGCAAGCCCGGCTGCGCCTATGGTCAGGCTACTATCCAGGTGTTCGACAAGACAACAGGGCTACCGTATGAGTTTCCAGGCGGGCAGACCAAGCTCGTTGTAAACGGCTGCAGTCGCGTCGAGCCACCTTGTTACGAGTAGTCGGTTATCTTCGATAAGGCGCGGCAAAGCTGGTCAGAGCGACTGACAAGTGCGGCTCAGTCGGGGCACTCTCAGTTTCGGTTCAACCGTGAATGGTAGTGGTGCTCCTCATTCTTACTAGGCTACAATTAGGCTGTGACTGCGCTCCATCTTCTCTTTCATGACGAGCATCTTTTCGTTGTCTACAAACCCGCCGGGTTGCACTCTGTTCGCTTAGCAGAGGGCGGCGGAAGATCGGTTGCAGACCTTTTACTTGAGCGCTATCCACACCTGGCTCAAACAGCAAAGAGCAGCGATGACGCTGGCCTCATCAGCCGCCTCGACCAACATACAAGTGGGCTCATCGTAGGTGCTTTCTCTGCAGCTCTGTGGGAGTCTCTGTATCAAGCCTCGCTTGAGGGGCTCGTGCGTAAGACGTACGCAGCGCTTGTTCAGGGCAATCTAAGCACAGATACCTCTTGTAGCTCATACATAGGCTCACCCAATCGCGGAGCTCGAAAGGTTAAAGTGTATGAAAAGCGTCCCGCCAAGAGTGCTCGTGCACTTCCGGGAACAACTTTTTTTTCACCGCTCTCTTACGACAGTAACCGCAATATATCGCTCATAACCGCTGAGGCGTCACCTGCGCGGCGCCATCAGATTCGTGCTCATGCATCGCATGTTGGGCACCCGCTTTTGGGAGATTCACTGTACGGATCAACACTTGCCGTTGCTGGACTTACCTCTTCACTCCGTTCATTTTTCTTGCACTCGTGGAAAGTATCCCTCTGCCATCCGGTTACAGCTGAACCACTTACTTTTGAGAGCCCGCTTGAAGCTGAGCTTGTATGGAGCGGACAACCTCCTCTCTGATATTTGACCGCCGCCAAAACTCCTTTGCAAAGGGCGCACCTGTAGGTGAAAGTGGAATCCCAAGAAATGTACCGCCGTGTTCATGGAGTATGTGAACAGGGCAAGGAGTACCTGCACCATCGTGCAGATATATCGTCTCTGCCTGCGTGTTTACTGTTCGCTCAGAAGAGCAGTGCGCCGGATCAATCCACAGCAGCTTCTGCGCTTCTTTAGCTGCCTCTGCCGAAAACGTGCGTTCAACAAACCCGATGTCGATTCCGTCTCTTTGAAACCGCGGCAGAGAAAGAATCCAGGCATGAAATGGAAGCGATGTTGGCAACCCTCCGATCTTATAATGCTTGAGGTATTGAAACGCCTTGTACAAAGCATCTGCGCGAGTCTCGCCGTGTGCGATCACTTTGCTTATTAATGAATCATAGAAGGGTGAAACAGCGTCCCCCTCTGCATATCCACTCTCTTCTCGAATATCTGTATTGAGGGGCTTCTTCCACGATGTAATTTGTCCGACAGCCGGGCGAAAGTTTTCAGATACGTCTTCTGCATTGATACGAAGCTCGATTGCGTGTCCCCTAAAGCGCACCTCTTCTTGTGCACACGGTAGCTTCTCGCCCATGGCCACTCGAAGCTGAAGCTGCACGAGATCAATCCCAGTAATAGCTTCTGTTACGGGATGCTCAACTTGTATGCGGGTGTTTATCTCAAGAAAATAGAACTCCCTGCCCTTTACAAGAAACTCTGCTGTGCCTGCGTTGTAATAGCCAACACTTTTTGCTGCTGTTACGGCGGCGTTGTGAATCGCTTCCCTTATGTCATGGTCAAGAAATGGCGCCGGCGCCTCTTCTACTAATTTCTGGTGCCGCCGCTGCGCAGAGCAATCACGGGTGCCAAAATGAACAACATTTCCGTGCTGGTCACCAAAGAGCTGCACCTCAACATGACGCGGCTCTTCAACAAACTTCTCGCAATACACTACAGGGCTGCCAAAATTCTTTACAGCTTCGGCGCGAGCGCGCTCAAGAGATTCCTTCATCTCATGTTCGGCGCGAACAATCCGCATCCCTCGACCACCACCGCCTGCTGCAGCTTTAATAATTACCGGAAACCCGATAGTAACCGCCGCCGAGATTATCTCTTCATCTGTTGTGGCCCCTTCACTTCCTTCTGTTATAGGCACGCCGGCCGCAGAGACGGTTTGACGAGCAGATGTCTTTACTCCAAGGGCTCGAATGCTTGCCGCAGAAGGTCCGACAAATATCAATCCGGCGTCTAGAACCGCCTGAGCGAACTCGGCATCTTCCGAGAGAAATCCGTAGCCTGGGTGGATAGCTTGGCAACCTGCGGATTTGGCAGCCTCGATAATTTTGCCCCTATCCAGGTACGATTCGCGAGCAGTCTGTCCACCGATACAGTGCACCTCCTGCGCCTCGCGAGCGGCAAGAGAAGACATGTCCTCTTGGGATGCCGCTAAAACCGTGTCGATCCCCATAGCTACGCACGCGCGCTGAATGCGCCGCGCAATCTCGCCCCGGTTTGCAATAAGGAGTTTTGTAATTATAGTATGGGGCAACATAAGCACCGTTATATTCGGGTCATTTTGGGCGATATTTTATGAGCAATCCTACAACGCAATCCAATCACCACTCGGCTAATCACCACAAGGTAATCATTTTAGGATCCGGCCCTGCTGGACTCACTGCCGCGGTGTACACTGCTCGCGCCAGCCTTTCCCCTGTTATTATCCACGGTCCTCTTGCCGGAGGACAACTAACAACTACAACTGACGTAGAGAATTTTCCTGGCTTTCCAGAGGGCGTGATGGGGCCTGACCTTATGCAGCTTATGGAGAAACAGGCTGTTAAGTTCGGTGCTACGGTAACGGTAGACACAATTGTTGAGGCTGACCTCTCTGCTAAGCCAATAACCCTAAAGGGTCAATCAGGTTCCTATACCTGCAACACGCTTATTATCGCTACGGGCGCAGCGCCTAAGTATATCGGCGCAAAAAACGAGCGCGAACTGCTCGGCTACGGCGTTTCAACCTGCGCAACCTGCGATGGCGCCTTCTTCCGCAATAAGGTTATCGCTGTAGTCGGCGGCGGAGATTCTGCCTGTGAAGAAGCTGCTTTTCTCACTCGCTTCGGCAGCAAGGTATACCTCATTCACCGCCGCGATCAGCTTCGAGCATCAAAGATCATGCAGGATCGAGTTCTTTCGAATCCAAAGATTGAGATGGTATGGAACAAGCACGTTCTTGAAGTTGTCGGCAGCAAGCAGGACGGTGTTACGGCACTCGTTCTTGAAGACACAAAAACTAAAGAGCACTCAACTCTGCTAGCCGATGCTCTCTTTGTAGCTATCGGACACACTCCAAACTCCAGCCTCTTTAAGGGGCAGCTTGAGATGGACGAAAACGGCTACCTGCTTCACAAGCCAGACTCGGCTGAGACTGCCGTCCCAGGGGTCTACGTATGTGGAGATGTTCAAGATCATGTGTTCCGCCAAGCTATTACCGCTGCAGGCTCAGGCTGCATGGCAGCAATCGGAGCTGAGCGCTGGCTTGAGACACAGCACCAATAAACTCACTTATACCAAACACATAGGATAGTTACCCACAGAGTTATGGATAGGCTGTGGATAACTGGGCGAAAGCTGTGGAAAAGGTGTTGGGAGAACCAAATCCGGCTCTGTGATGAGCCGAAGACTCGCTATCAGCGTATTCTTGAGCGCCCCCTGGTAGATGATTCCGAGAAAGAACGATTACGAAATACCTACAATTCTATTAATCCAGTGGTTCTGAAGAAGCAGATCGTTTCTCAGCTACGACTACTACTTAAGAATGCTTCGGTAACATCCGAATGTGAGGCATCCTACAACTCCTTCGGTAACAATCTAATTTGAGGAATCACGGCATAGCATCTGTTAACCGCCTGATCACGGGCAGCTGCGCAAATCCAAGGATCAATAACCCAACCCCCCCTAACGGAGGGGGCCAAAAAACCAATTACCAACGATCAAGTTATTTTTGATTCCGGGGAGGGGGAGCCAGACGCAGGAACATCGCAGGCGCTGTCGACGTACCTGAGGACGCGGACACCACCGATCTGAATGGTGCACAGCACGAACCCAGGGACAGAGCCGCGGACGATTTTATCCCCGAATAAATCCTTCCCGCCCCGCATACACGCAAACGCAGCCGCTGCAAGAGCTTGGTCAATCGGATGCGAGAAAACCAGCCCCTTCTCCGTAAGCACCTTCCCTTGGTCCTCTCGGTTCTTCCCTACAGTACCATCCACCATACTAATTACCTTTATCTCTCGCCGACCCGACCGCGTCGTTGAGTTACCACCCCC
>JBIKWG010000125.1:0-8708 GCA_044356425.1 Bdellovibrionota bacterium
ATGTTGGAGATGTTGTATGTCGACTTCAGGGCGAGGCTGAATCTAGCCCAGAATCTGAATCATAAGCTAAGTTGGTGAAAGTAGGTTCCTGAGCTTTTTTTTTACGAAAATCTTGCAGAAAGTTCTAAAGAAAACCCGCCGAATACGCGAAAGCCCAAATAGAGGGAAGTGAAAGAGCTACTTGTGATTGAGAGATAGCAAAGATTCACCCCTTATGGACAGCTTAGTTTTTAGCTGTTCAAACAGCTCACCCAGTAAAAATGGAGAGGGGGCAACGTATATGAAACAGAATAGCGTAAAGAGTCTAATGATGGTTGTGGCATCACTGGTGCTTATGTCTGACAATGCTGCAGCGGCCACTGATGGAACAACTGGCACTACGTCTTCGGGCTCGTCAACCCTAAACGTTATTATTCCGCCGCTCGCCAAAATTACTGGGCTAGCTGACCTGGATTTCGGCGGAAACCCCTCGTACACAGGGTCAACGGCTGGTGATACTGATGATGAGACAGTATGTGTATACACGAATTTGGATAACAGCGGCGGGGCAACGTACAGTGTTAACATGCAGGGCTCTCACTCCGGTGCCGCCGACGCATTTGCGCTGAAACATGCATCGCTTGCAGACACAATAGCCTACCAAGCCCAGTGGGATGACAATAGCTCATTTTCGAGCGTATCAAATGTGGGCACTGTTGGTGGAACGGCAACTACGATTACCGGGCAAACGGGGTGGTCTAATACTTTGAACTGCGGCGGATCAGATAACGCCGGGTACCGCGTAAACTTTACGGAGTCCGAATTGCTGAATAGCAAGAGGCACGGAACTTACACAGGTACGCTCACAATTACGATTACTCCGGTTCCGTAGCTTGTAGCTAAACCGAAGCGCACAGCGCGATGGATGCGCATTCTGATTAGTTAGAGGTTCGTGCCAAGGGTAAAGCTACTACTAAGATATTAAGCGCCTAAGTGGGTGGCGCTCGATCGAGAGCAAGCTCCCCATCTTCGCCGCACCAGCTCTTCAGTCGTAACACCGAGCAGGATGACTCCGCCGATGATTGCGAACTCAAGCTGGGTCGGTATGTCTACCAAGACGATGGCGTTACGAAGCACCTGCATGAGCACGGTGCCGATGATGATACCAACGAGGCTCCACTCTCCGCCACGCAGGCTGCAACCTCCAAGAACTGCAGCGGCTATCGCGTAGAGCTCGTAGAAGTTTCCGAAGTCAGATGGCTGAGCGGAATTAACATCGAGAATAAAGAGTATCCCGCCCAGTCCGGCCAGCAGTGCTGAGGCGAAATAAGCTGTAACGATTACGCCGCGCGTATTAATTCCACTGTAGCGCGCCGCAACCTCACTTCTTCCAACAGCCTTAAGGTGCAATCCGAACGGTGTATAATTGATAAGCACGCCTGCTGCAATCGCTAGTACGAGCGTTATGAGTGCTACGCTTGGGATAGCCACAGGGAGGGTATCGCCGAGAGTGATGCGCGTTTGGGTGATCGCTCGCAGTGTCTCAAAGCCTACCCCAAACCCCTGTGTCTGATCGGCAGTGATGCCGCGGGTGACTCCTCGATAGAGCAGCAGTCCACACAGCGTAACGATAAAAGCTTGTAGCTTGAGTCGCGTAATGAGCAGCCCGTGAGCGATTCCGAGCATCCCTGCGCTACACAGCAAAGCAGACGCTGCAATCGGCCACGGCCACCCTTGAGAAACTGCTAGCCAGGGCAGAATCGTGCCAGTCAGACACACAACTGAGCCGATTGCTAGGTCAATTCCCCCTGTTGTTATGACAAACGAGACGCCGATGCTGATGAGTGAGAAGAGGGCCGTTCTGCGCAGCAAGTTCTCTAGGTTTGTAGGGTGTAAAAATCGGTCGTTTACGATGGCGGTAGCAATACATGCCACAGTGAGCAGGATGATGAGCCCGAGGTTCTTCTTCATGCCGCTATTTTATCGGTAGGAGCTGCTGAGGCAAGAGATAGGATCGCCTCTTCTGATAGCTCTAAGCGCGAGAGCTCGCCTTGAATGGCGCCATCGCTCATCACGAGCACCCGATCTGATAGCCCTATAACTTCTTCAAGGTCGCTGGATACGAACAGAATTGCCAACCCTTGTGACGCAAGCCGTCGCAGCTCTGTGTATATTTCGCAGCGCGCACCAATGTCGATGCCCCGAGTTGGTTCATCGAGCAGCAATACAGAGGGGTGTGTTGCCAGGCACTTAGCTATGACTACCTTCTGCTGATTTCCACCTGAGAGCTCTTGCACAGGTTGTGAGAGCGCTGCGCAGCGAACGGTAAGCAGCTGTGCTAGGCGTAAAGCCTCATCATTCTCTCTTTGAAAATCTCTTGAAACACCCCGCGCTAAGCGGGAGGTAACTGATAAGATGATGTTCTCTGTAATAGAACTTTCGAGCAGGAGGCCGCACTCTTTGCGCTCTTCAGGGACTAACGCGATACCTGCCGCGAGAGCCTGTGTGGGTGATGATAGGGTAAGCTCTTTTCCGTGCAACCGCAGTGTTCCGCACGCTGCCGGGGTTACCGCAAAGATGCTTTCGAGTAGCTCAGTTCTTCCTGAACCTACAAGCCCCGCAACGCCAACGATCTCACCAGCATACACAGTGAGATCTGCGGGCGTGTGCATTGGTGTCGCAGCAAAATTACATAACTCAAGGGCTGCAGCACCACATTCGTGGGCTCGTTCGCCGTATACATCTCGCAATTCCCGGCCAACGATGAGTGAAATCAGCTGCTGTCGAGTCGCTCCTGTGGCTGGCATCTCACCCGTAAGTGAGCCATCTCGAAGAGTCACAATCCGATCTGAGATCTGGAGCACTTCACTGAGTCGGTGCGATACGTAGATCACGGCGACCTGTTGCTCACTCAGGGTTCTTATGACCTGGAGCAGCGCCGCCGCGTCTCTATCGCTTAGGCTCGATGTCGGTTCATCAAATATCAGCAACTCAGCGTTGTAAGAGAGCGCTCGTGCAACCTCAACCAGCTGTTTCTGAGCGGTTGAAAGAGTGGATGCCAAGCGGCGGGGATCTAGTGACACACCCAGCCGGGCTAGCGTCGTGCGGGCCGCTGCATGCATCGCCTTTTTATCGAGAAAGGCGCCTCGAGTGATTTCTCTTCCTAGAAAGATATTCTCGCTGATTGTAAGATTGTCGGCGATGCAGAGCTCTTGATGAACGATGCCGATGCCCTGGGCTATGGCATCGTGCGGCGCAGAGAAAGTAACCTGTGCACCTTTTAATAAGATCTCGCCACTATCGGGAGTGACTACTCCTGCAATAATCTTAGCAACGGTGCTCTTTCCTGCGCCATTTTCTCCGATGATAGAGAGCACTTCGCCCGGCGCAATACCTATCGAGATATCCTCTACAACGCGCGCAGCACCAAAGCTTTTTGAGATGCTGTGAAGCTCAAGCAGCGGCTGGCGTTGCATCAGGAGCTCCCTAATTTAGCTTTAAGCTCTGACCAAAAAGACTCAACATTTGAACGATCGATGCGGCGAGCGGGTATGTTGATAAATGTAGATGGCAGAGCAGCAGCGTGGCCGCCGCGCACTAAGTCGTTAAGCAGCTTCACCGACTGGTAGCCGTATTCATACGGGTTCTGCACCACGGTGCCCACCGCAATGCCGTCTCGGACCGCTTGCAGTGTTTCATCTGCTTCATCAAACGAGAATACCTTAAGCGCCCCTAACTTGCCGGTTTGTTTTAAAGCCTCAAGGCACATCGGAACGTTGTAGGCAAAGAGCCCCACAACGGCATCGAGCTCTGGGTAGCGCAGGATTGCGTCTTCGCAGTTCGCCTTGGCTTTCACACGATCAAACTGATCGGTAAGTGTAACGATGAAGCTGTATTTGCCGTTGCTAATCGGGGTTCCTGGGGGATCGTAGCGGGAAGGGTCGGGTGTGCGACCTAGGACTTCGTCAATAGTGCCCTGGCGACGCTTACGTCCGTTGTCTTGCTCCACGCGACCGATAAAGATAGCTATTTCGCCGCCTGCTGGCAGCGACTCTTTAATCATCTGTCCCAGAAGTCGACCAGCTTCGTAGTTATCCATTCCGATATAGGCGATTCGATTGCTGTGGGGAGCATCGGCATCTTGCGTGATCAGCTTTGTTTGAGCTGCGGCTTGATTTATAAGCGGGGTCTGATTTTCACTGTCAATCACTGATATCGCGATTGCATCTACGCCCTTTATCAGGAGGTCTTCAATTATCCTTTTCTGATCGGCTATACCCTCAGAGGGCATGTGCACAGATACTGATGTGTTAAGCTCGCGACCGGCAGCTTCTGCGCCAGCTTTCGCAATTGTCCAAAACGACGCTACTCCGTTAGTTATGTAGGCGATGCGAGGCCCTGAGTTTTTCTGCCCCTTGCAGGCTGAGAGCAGGGATGCAGCACAGATAGCAGCGAGCGTTAGTAGCAAGATGGGGTGCTTTTTCTTCATGCCGGCATTATGGCGAGAAAAAACAGGTTGATCCAGAGTAAGTTCTAGGGTCTGGAAGGGGTTCTTTTAACGTTCCTACTTTAGCAGTCGCTTTACGAGCTCTGGAACCGGAAGTTCGCGCAGCAATCCAGCTATCTTTCCATGTTCTGATGAAGCCGCCTCTTCAAGGGCTGAGATAGTTGGTAGGCGGTGTGAGAGAGGTCCGCCCAGCACAGCACCAAGCGCCACAATCCAGAATGCTAAAGCACACACCGGAACAACGAGCCGCCACGCAGAGCGCACAAATCCAAGCACAACTCCGCCAGCGATCAGCGTGCCGAATCTAGTTTGCCAATCCGGCAGATACTGCTCGACTAAAGCAGGAGCTAGCAGGTTGCCGATTGCTATTAGGCCGCACACAAAGAGCGTTGAGCTGATGATGCCGAACGAAAAAGGCGAACCTATCAGACGAGATAAAAACCACATACACCTTCCTAGAAGTAAGTCTTCATTCGATACTATGCTAGGCGGGTGAGCAAGAGAAGGGTGATCTGTTATCTCTGACGGGCCGCGCGTCGAGAAGCTGCCCTGGCGCTAGTACGCAGGGTGTTACATACGACATTCGCGTGCGCTAGCAGCAACTGAGTTTTCGCTTGCATTGACGAGCGTGGGGGTGGTGTCAGGCGCGGCTGCGCCACCCTAATAGAGGTGCGCGCAGAAGATCTATTTACCGTAGTTGAAGCCTCAAAGGTCTCGAAGTAATTCATTGAATTAGGGGCGGTAAATGACATCTGACTGCTGCCTGCAACAGTGCCCACCGAGTAGTTAGGGCAGATAAAAGTTATCGTTTGGTTATTTATTTTGCCAACTAGCCGTGAGCTGACCGGCACGCTGAGAGCAGAACCAGTGTTGCGAATTGAGATAGTTGCTTGCTGGCCGCGGCTTAGTGCGCTTGATGGAGATATAGAGATTGCCAGGGGAAGCTGTGGAGTGGCAGTTGGTATCGGGGTCCTGGTTGGTTGAATCGTCGGCACAGCGGTTGGGGGCAGTGTTGGGATTGCTGTTGGCGCTACCGTCGGTGCTATCGTTGGCACTGATGTTGGTGTGGCCGGCGGTGCCACGGTTGGTGCTACTGTTGGTGCTGCTGTCGGTGTCGTTGTTGGAGCGATTGTTGGGGCAAGTGTCGGCCCCGCAGTTGCAGTAGCTGTTCGAGTTGGCGTTGCTGTTGCGGTTGCGGTTGCGGTTGGAGGCACTGGCGTTGCACTAGCGCACACAGTTTGAGCCTTTATAACTGCGCTGTTTGCATTTGCAATTGAGCTTGTACTTACCTTTCCAGAGAGAGTCGCAACGGTTACCCCGGTAGAGAGAATAATGTCTTTCAATTGAGCAGCAGAGAAGGTTGACGAACAGGCAGAGCTAGCGAGTGCGGCGACTCCAGCCACCTGTGGGCTCGCCATAGAGGTGCCGCTGTAGGTTGCGTATCCTCCCGGCACGGTGCTGTAGATCGAAGACCCTGGGGCTGCTATCGATACAGATGTGCCGTAGTTTGAAAAAGATGAAAGTGCGCTGGTAGAGGTTACCGATGCCACCGAGATAACGTTGCTGATATTGTAGCTAGCCGGATAAGAGGGCGATACATCAATGTTCTGAGCTGAGTTTCCAGCAGCCGCGATGAAGAGCACGTTCTGGCTCGCAGCGTCTTGAATCGCAGATCCTAGTGCAGACGAATAGCCGCCTCCGCCCCATGAGTTGTTCGAGGCGACGACTTTGTACCCGAGGCGCTTCATCTGCGTTGAGTAGTAGATACATTTAATAGCGTTTGAGGTTGCACCGCTGCCGGATGCATCTAGAAATTTAAGCCCAACCACCTTTGCGCGCCAATTAACCCCGGCAACGCCTACGCCGTTGTTGCCTGTTGCAGCGATAATTCCGGCAACGTGCGTTCCGTGACTGTTGTCGTCGTTTGGATTTCCTGAGTTGGTAATGGCATTGATTCCATTGACGTCATCGATGTAGCCGTTGCCGTCGTCGTCTAGCCCGTTGCCTGCGACCTCAAGGGGGTTTACCCAAAGATTCGAAACGAGATCGGGGTGGGTTAATGAGATACCAGTGTCGATTACTCCGATGATGATGTTATCGCTTCCTGTAGTCTTGTCCCAGGCCGACTGCAGCGACATCAGCGTCGCCCCGTACTGGTTGCTAAAGCCCGGATCATTTGGAACTGCTGAAGAGAATTGGGCCCAATTCGGCGAACATGCGGTGAGTGGTATCCGAAGCTCAGCTAACGCTCTGCGCACCGTTGCTCGGCGACAGGGGTTGGTCTTCTTTGAATACGGCTGCGGGACCTCCTGTTGAGTGGAAGATGACGCTCGAAACGCTGCGCGGTCGAGTTTAAGAACCTGGTCAGATAACCGCTCAGCCAGAAATCCTTTGGCAGTAACGGGTGGTAGCGAACGCGCGAGTGCTGAAAAGGCTCTGGTTCTCGGCTGCACTCGCACCAGGGCGCCGTTGTAAACGAACCGCTCTTGGGCGAGCGCCTCCTGAGCATAAAAGAGTGCCCCTGCACCGACTAGCAGTGCGCAAACAACAGAGAGGGCAGAGATAGGTATCCAAGACTTACGGCCTGGAAGGTAGACCAACGGCATACCGACAGATATCGGTCGGGGCCGCTAGAGCTTTATGGTGTGCGGCATAATATGATCTTTGGTGGAAACTCGCTTCCCCAAGTGAGGAATCTGTAAGAGAAACTCAGTGTATGGGGCTCCCAGAGCTACGGATAGAGGAAGTGGTAGACTGTGGCGAAATGTAATCAGTTGATCTGACTGGTGCTGGCTTTGTAAAGAAAGAGCTCGTAAACCGCTCTCCTTGACCCACAAGCCGCCTCCTAACGGCGGCTTTACTCGACAGAGAGCCACGGTTTCTCTATAGTTCAGCAGGTTGCAGCCGTTATACCGGCTGCCTGCGTAACTTCAGGCGTTACTATGCGAAATCAGCTCATTATCGGAACGAGAAAGAAAAGCCGCCATTCCCGTTATCGGAGGCAAGGGGCTTTTTACAGCAGAGCTTGAAGAGTGTTTGCTCAAGCGTGAAATCGACCTTGCCGTGCACTCCCTGAAGGATCTTCCAACAGAGTGTGCTGAGCACTTTACGGTTGGCGCAATTCCAGTTCGGAGCTACGTTGAAGATGTTCTTATATCACGAAGTGGTGCAAGGCTTTCTGAGCTACCAGCGGGGGCAGTCATAGGTACATCAAGTTTGCGGCGATCTTCCCAGCTGTTGCATCTTCGGCCGGATCTTAAAACAGCGCACATTCGTGGAAACGTGGATACCCGCCTAAAAAAATTACGTGCAGAGGGGGGTGAATTTGATGCCATCCTACTTGCGCGTGCAGGGCTCACTCGGTTGCAGCTTGAGTATGAGATTACTGAAGTGTTGCCGGTCGATCGTATGCTTCCCGCCCCGGGTCAGGGTGCACTGGGAATAGAATGTCGCAGTGATGATGCAGAAATTCTAAGCATGCTCTCGAAGCTGCACCATCTGCCGACAGCTATCGCTGTTACGGCAGAGCGTTCTTTCTTAAGAGAGCTGGGGGCCGGTTGCAACACGCCAGTGGCCGCACACGCTGTCGTAGAGACGCGCGGCTCTGCTGAGTGGGTGGTAATGCGCGGGCGGTGCCTATCGCAGGATGGCTCGCAGTCTATTGAAGTGGTCGGTGAAGCTCTTGCTGAAGAGTGTTCGGCGCTCGGTGTAAGGTTGGCAGAAGAAGCTGTTGCTCGCGGATTTTCGCGGTTGTGTGCGGGATCTGAGCAGAAAGCCCCTTAGTAAGATAATTTTTTAGAGATAGATAGAGAGTTTGGCGTCAATGACCACCCCTGTAGTCATAACTCGTCCTCACGGCCCATACGCCGGAGCAAAGCATCTTCAGGACGCCCTGCACGCTCAGGGCTTTTCAACATTTCATCTGCCTGTGTTGGTTTGTGAGCGGTGTAAAATCTCAGACGACGATCGCGCTGTGGTTGCAAACTTGCTGGCAGGTCACGCCGCGCAGTGGTTGGTTTTTTTAAGCCCTACGGCGGCTGCGGTGTTTCGTGACCTGCTGATAGCGGAGCTGAACGTGAATGCCTTGCCAGCCTCAGTACGGATTGCCGTGCAGGGTGTGGGTTCACACGAGATGGTGCGGGAGTGCTTCGGTCGAGAAGCAGACTTTGTGCCGTCTGCATACGTCGCTGAGCAGTTTGCCGAAGAGTTTTGTGCGCATGTT
>JBIKWG010000126.1:0-8699 GCA_044356425.1 Bdellovibrionota bacterium
AGCATATGCGTGGACTAATTTCGAGGATGTTGCGAAAAGCAGAGAATTGTACCACGCCAAATTCAGCCTGGTCAGTCAGGCCTTTGCAAAGATTGATCGCCCACTACGGCTTCCGGATGGCACTTTTTACTGCTGGCTGAACATTGCCGACTTAAATGCCAGTGATGAAGCATTTGCTCTGGAGCTTGCAAGCGCAACCGGGGTGTTAACTTTTCCGGGTAGCTATTTCTCTGTTGAGAGCGATGGGGTAAATCCGGGGGCTGGTTTTATCCGCATCGCTTTGATCGATACCGTTGAGGCTACCGCCGGTACACTCCGAGTTCTTACCGATTATATAAAGGACTATCAGGTTATATGACAGCCGCTTCTTCTTCTCACCATCAATTTCATGACAATGTGCAGCGATGCACTCAGCCTGCAGCTACCGTGGCGCTGCTCAAGGTGTATCTTGATGGAGAATTAATCCGTACGGTCGCAAATGTTCCGGGGCAGGCAGGAGCCTTGCGCGTGCTCTCGCATTATCAGGTCAATCAAGAGCTTACACCGGCTGCCGTTGCAAACGCGCTTGAAGTTTTTGCCCCCTTTGTTGATGAGGCGCGCGCTAACCCTGGGGTGCATCCTACGATTGATCTGCTGCTAGGGCTCGGGCCTTCACAAACGCTGCGATTCGAATGTGTGGAGAGCCCTCCAGATCTTTTTACAAAGTTGCTTGAGGGTTCTGCTTCGCAGAGCGAGAAGCAAGCCGCAGTGGATCTTCTGGATGGGGGGCTGGTGCGCTGTGCAGAGAAGCTGCACGGCTATACGGTAACTTCGGATGGAGTACGACTTACTAAGAGTGCAGTGTGGGTTACGCAACCATATGCCGTGGCGTGTATGAATGCAGGCTTTTCAGCTTTCCCGATGGTGAAGATGGGGGAGCATTTTTTCGATAAGGTGCCGTTAAAGACTGAAGGGTGGCAGCAAGCAGACTTTGAGCGTGCGGGTGTTCGTTTTGTTCCTGGCTCATTTGCTCGTCGAGGTGCTTTCATCGGTGCTGGGACAACCATCATGCCGGGTGGAATTGTGAATATCGGGGCGTACATTGCCGGGCAGGGAGTGATGATAGATGGTGGCGCTCGGGTTGCTACTGGCGCGCAGGTTTGTAAGGGCGTAAAGCTCGGCGCGGGATCTGGGATCGAAGGGATTCTTGAGCCTCAGGGGCGGCTGCCATCAATTGTTGAAGATAATGTGCGTGTCGGAGCCAACTGCGAGTTGTGTGGCATCGTTGAGGAGGGAGCTGTTGTTGCGAGTGGCGTGGTTATGGCATCAGGAAAAAAGATATATGACCTGCGCACGAATGCAGAGGTAGAGCCGCGCTATATGGAGATCGGTGAGAAGTTTTTTGAAGTGCCCTACATTCCGAGAAATCGTGTGGCTGTTTCGGGTGTATATACCAAGACCGATCGGCTAGGAATTGATTGTATTGTATTGCTTGAAAAAGACGCAGCAGACACCAGCTTGGCGCAGTTACCAAGAAATGCAGCGCTGTATGTCAAGCTGTAGGGTGTATCGGAATTTTTAACGGAGATCGCTATGGGTATCGTTGGACCGGCAGACCTTACTCGCTGGCTCATCAAGCGCAACACTACCACCGCGCAGATCGACCCCACGTTTGTTCAAGATTTTGCCGCGCTCCTGTCAAAGCTCGGATTTGATCTACACATCGTTGAAGCTAATGCAGTGCAGCACCTTGCTGCAACGATTGGTCCGCAAAGTGCAGCGCTTCGTGTGGCTTTTGTTGGTCATTACGACACAGTTCCTGTGGGTGATGGATGGACCCACGCACCGTTTGAAGCTATTGAGCAGGCCGGAATGCTCTTCGGTCGTGGGGCAAGCGATATGAAAAGCGGAGATGCTGCCAGCATATTTGCAGCGATTCGCTTGTCAGAAAAGGGAGTGCGATCGACTGTATTTTTGCCTGGCGATGAAGAGACACGCTCTCTTGGTATGCCAGCGCTGCTTGAGTCGCTTAATCGACGTTTTGACTACTGCATCTGCGCAGAGCCAACTTCCAAGATCAAGCTCGGTGATTGTATGAAGTTTGGTCGACGCGGTGTCATGCGTGGGGCGATAGCCCTTCAAGGAGAAGCTGGTCATGCTGCCTACGCCAGCATCACATCAAATATCATAAACAAACTCCCAGCAGTCATCTCAGAGCTGGCTAAGCCGTGGGACGATGCGCGCCATGGCAGCGATACAACGCTTTCGATAACGAACATCACTACAAACAGCACAGCCTCCAACGTAATTCCAAGCACAGTACAGTTGACGTTTGATTGTCGCTTTGCTCCACACCGTAGCGGTGAAGAGATCGAGCGAGAGGTACAAAAGCGACTCGCTACGAGCGGTGTTACTTGTGAAATTACAGTGGCAAAAGTGACTAGGCCGTATGTAACCGACGTCTGCGCCGGCCTATCAACTCCGCAGGGTAGGCTCGTGGCATGCGCACAGCAAGCAATCCGCGAGGTGCTACAGATGGAGCCTGCTCTGACATGTGACGGCGGTACAAGTGATGCGCGTTTTATCGCTTGGCAGGGTGTGCCAACGATAGAGTTCGGTGTACCGCACGGAAATATGCACGGAGCCGATGAATTTGTGGATGTGCAAAATATCGAGCAGTTGACGCACGTGTATCAGCGCATAGTCGAGCTTCTGATGGCATACCATTAAAGCTCGACAGGTGGTGAGTGCGGCCAGTGGTTTAAGATTCAGAGGTGATGATAGAGCTTAGAAAGAGGAAAGAGCATAAGTGGCGGCACGTGAATCGGTTTATTACATACTCGGTTTGCAATGATGACTTACTTGAAGTGTGCTTGCAGTTATCTCGTGCGCTGCCGAGCTGTCTAACTCGAATTGAATGCGTCTTGTGCGCCCTAGGCCCTCGCCCTCATTTTGAAGCAACGTACCCTTCTTTAATTTTCGTGCAGGGATTATTCCTGTTTAAAGGATTAGAAAGTAAGGATATGCGGGCATATCCAGGATTGTTGGTCGTGCGAGCTTAGTGGCAGGTCCCAAAGCGTCACCAACGTCGCAAATCCGCAGAAATCAGGTTGTTAGGTTGGTAACGAGTATTGCCCTGCTTGTTGGAGTTCGTTGTTTGATTAGGATCGGGTGCTTTGTTATCGTAGAACGATTATGGCCAACTTACCGACCTCACACCCAAAGCAATCGCACAAGCAAGGTAACAATTCCGCACCACTATTTGGACCCGGGCATGAACTTGAGAGGCTTGTTAGGCCGGAGTTCAGTAAGATCAGAGATGCACTTTCTTGCTTCGATATAAGTCTGATGTGGCGAACAACGAAGTATGATGATAGCCGTCGCCCGCACCGCATCTGTTACAGTGAACTCCATGGGCCGGGCAGTGAGTTGTGCATGCCACTCTCTGGCGCGTACTTGGCGAGTCCGGGCAAGAACGCCGTGTTTTTCCCCGATTCATTTGTTAATTCGCGTAGCAATAAAGCGTATGCTGGAATTGATAGAACTGCTCTTAAATATCTTGCGGAGCAAGGGTTTCTCGGCAATCGCGAAGGGCTCGACTATATTCTGGTGAGCGATTTTGATGCTATGCAGAGAAGTCTGGAGCAGCGCGGTCGTAAGGTGTATTCGGTTGATGACCTCGGAAGCCGCTTTGATGGCGTGTCAGCAAACTCACAAGAGATGATGACAGCTTTAAACTCAAAGGAGCATGTTTCACGATTTACTAAGTACGCGCCTAAAGAGATTAAAAAGTCAGCCGAGTTGGTAAGCGCAGTTGACTTCCGCATTCTTCATCGGCCAGGCCTTCGGGTTTTCATTAAGACCTGTAACACTGAAGCGGCAGGAGAGGGCGTTTTTCCAGTTGCAACGGAGCAGGAGTTTATTACGGTTATTGAGAGGCTGAAGCAAGAAATATCTTCGCATAAACTTAACAGCCTTATCGTCCTCCAAGCTGAGATATCAGGTAAGAATAAAAGTTTTCAAGTTTTGCTAGATCCAAGGAATCCACGCGAGATTCCGGTAATCGCTCTTACGGACCAGCTCATTCAAGCGGATGGGAAGTCTTATGCGGGCAGTATTAATCATCAGATTACCGCGGACAATCTGCGTCTGGTGGGGCCTGCTATCATCGACATGGTGGATCGTATTCGAATAGAGAGTGCAACAACATCTGGATTCCTCATGTGCGATTATTTTGAGTGCGCAAACGGGAAGGTGGTGTTGTTTGATCCAGGCCTTCGCCCCACGGGAAATACACCAGCAGCAATGGTGAAGCTATGGTTTGAGGAGAGGACAGGCGAGCCAGTGACAACCACGAGCTTTTTCGTAGTTGACTTTAAAAGGCCTATTTTGTACTCCGAGATTGTAGAGAAGCTCGGAAGCTTGGCTGATTGCAATTCGATGCTCAAGACTAAATTCGGCGTATTACCGTGGGGGCATAACCACGTCTCGGGTAGGTCTATATTTACCCTCATAACACCCGATGCATCGCAGGTCGAAGATTTTGGGCAGAGAGTGAGAGATATCCTTCGAGATTAGGCATGGTGGATAGAAAGCGCATCTTGTTGCTACACGGATACTTTGGGTCACAAGACAGCTTCTTTTTGCCATTTCTGAAGAAGAAATTGCTGCGGGAGGGGCACGATGTTTTTTGTCCATCTCTTCCGCATTCTGATAAGCCAATCCTTTCTGCTTGGGTTGAAGTGACGCAAGAGTGGTGCTCGCTTGGTCCAGTCGACTTAGCGATATGTCACAGCCTTGGTGGCACACTCGCAATGAGTTTGGTTACTCAAGATTTGATAGACCTAAAGGCCCTTGTGGTCATTGGGAGCTCTTTCGGTCCGAAAGATGAAGCGGAGCTAAACACTTTTCTCGTGCCCTCTATAGATCTTAAAAAGATACGACAGATAAAGCGACTCTTTGCGGTATCGTCATTCGACGACCCGTGGACGCATCATGAGTACTCCAACCTTTTTGTTAAGCAGTGTGGTGCTGTAGGTTTGTTCTTCTCAAACAAGGGGCATTTTGAGAGTGAGACGCTTCCTGAAGAAGTCATGGCGATGATTTCACTCTGCTTGAAGGAGAGTCCAGAATTAGCAGCGCTCTCTGGCTGATTGTTTGCAGCTTCAATGAAGCTGAGATTTCAACGACCATACCGAGACTCGTTGATTGTTTCGGTAGCTGTATTGTTGCCACGCGGTGGCTCAACCAGGGCCTCATGTATATAGGGCCGTGAGATATTCCAAGCTTAATAAGAAGTGCGACATTTTATCTACTTTCGCTAGCATATGCCGCTGAGTTGATTTGAAAATCTGTGTTTAATGAGCTGCTTCGAGGGGCCCGTAACGGGGCAGATTAAAGACCAAAAAGAGAGGCATTCAGATAAGAACGGGGTGGCTTGAAAATCTACAACATTTTTACTAGGCGTTGTGTTACCTTATGTGTGGGCTACAACGACCCATCGACCAAAAGTGGCGCGGCAATATCGCGCAGACAGGTTTGCTCTGGTAGTAGCGCTGAAATAAGAACAAATGGCATGGTGCTTATACCGACGGGCACGAAAGAGCCTCAGGAATGAGTGCCAGAAAGAAGTAAAGAGTCGTAGTCTCAGCTACCGTGTAGTCGTACTTTGAGTTTAGTACGTTCGTTTATGAACTGTGTATTTCGCTACCAAAAGATGTCGCAGCAAAACGATCGGTCATTAGGCCGCGTCGTTAATGGGCTCTATGGGACCGCGGAATTCGCGATTTCTCGCGCCATCTCCGAGCCGCACGGATTGGGCGGGTTTATCACCCTCGCTCTAACCTCACATAAGTTCATACGGGTAGACGTTCCTAATAATCGGTAAATCGCTCGCCGAGGCTGTAGCGCCTCACAACTCGCTCACACCTTCACTCAGCATTACATTGATCTCATCGTGATGGCCTAGCCGCATCGTCGGCGGGCGATAAATCCGCAGGTTTTCTTAACTTACAACACAAGGATAAATTACGATGAGAACGAATCGTTTAGCCATTAATCTCTGTTTGCTGCTACCGGCGCGCTGCAGCGCAGCGGCGTTTGCTGCAAGCATACCAGGACTCACTGCTCTCTGGGCGGATCGGGGGTTGAGCAGGGGAGATTTCTATCTTTTAGAGATCCTCTTTGCGCTTGCGCTTCTGGTTCTAGAAGTAGCAACTGGTCGACTTGCTGACCGGCTTGGCAAGGTATTCACGATGCGGCTTAGCTTTATTGCGCTCATAGCAGGTGCATTTGTTTATGGAGCAGCAACAGGCTTTGCTGGGTTTGTTTGGGGCGAGGTGCTTGTTGCACTTGGAATAGCGCTTATGTCCGGAACCGATGAAGCATTTCTATTCCAGAGCTGTAGAGCGCTTAATCGTGAAGATGACTTTCAAAAGTGGTGGTCATGCAGCATCGGCGCGTCGTTTCTTGCAATGGCGCTCTTTGCGATTGCTGGAGCTCATTTGAGTGCCATAAGTCTCTCAGCTCCATACCTACTGGTTACAGGGTTTCAGATTTTGGGGCTGCTGCTTAGTTGTGGAATGGTTGAGCCGCCTAAGCTTCCACCTGATATGGCTGCAAGCTCTTGCGGGACGCTGAGAGAGGCCATCTCATCGATACTACTCAGCTCAGCGCTTATCCGTTGGATGGCGATAGCTCCGGGGTTTTTGGCCGGACTTAATCAGACGTTGCTCTGGATGTATCCAGAGTTTTTGGCTGAATGTAATATCGGTCGAGCGGAAACGGGTTACATCTTTGCACTTTTCAATCTTGTTGCCGGTGCTACTGCCATGGGAATGCGAGAGATTAAAGATCCGAGGCGCGCAGCGCACATTATGTTTGCGCTGATGATTGCTCTGGGTGGTTCTATATTGGGATTAGCTACGGTGGTTGGTGGTCTTGCTTGGATGCTTATTCTTCCGCAGCAGATAGTGCGCTCGATGTCGGGAGCTCTCTTTAGCCACTCGATTAATCAGGCTATCCCTGATGTTGTGCGAGCGACAGCGCTGTCGGTTCGAAACGCCTTGCGAGTTCTCCTTTACGTCGCTGTTATGGTGCCGTGGTGGCTCGGAGTCGACCATCTTGGTAGGAATGGAATGTTTTGCGTTAATCTACTGATGCTCACGGTTGGAGGTGCGCTTTTGTGGGTCACTAGTCCGCGAGTTTTGCGCTGGTAAGATAGAATGCAATCGTCAGCTAAGGGTGGATGTCGGCAGACATCCACCTTTTTTTTACGGGTAGCAAAAGTACCCTACTAAAAACCTAATGCCAGAATGCAAACATAGGGCTTCCAACGGTACGAGCGCAGGATGCCTTTGCTCGGGGCTTCTACTTCTTGAAAGCTGTTCGTGAGAACTTTGAACTCATAGAAGTTTCTCGCCCTCCGCGGCTTCTAGCTACCTGCTCAGTTTTACTCGACGTGTAATTCGCTGCTCTTAGGCTACCCCATAAAATACTAAAATAGAGCTGCCATACTTTCGCGACTGAGCTTCTTTAAGAGTCGCAAGGTCAAGTGCCTCATACTCTTTAGGGTCAATTTGCACAATTACTTGCCCCCCTGCTTTAACTAGGTGTGGGCGCTCTGCTATCAGCCGCATCGCTTCGATCCATATACCTTTGTATTGGGGCGGAGCGATGTAGATTAAGTCAAAGCTTTTTGTTGTGTTCTTCAGGTATATGAAAGCATCTGTGTGCCGCACCTCAGCCTTTTCGCTCAGATCAGTTATTGCAAGGTTGTGTTTAATAGTGGCGACTGCGTGAGCATTAGTGTCTAAAAATACACAGTGCTGTGCGCCCTGGCTCAAGGCTTCGATGCCAACACTGCCGGTACCGCCAAAAAGGTCTAGTACAGATATGCCATCGAGCCGAGGCCGCAAGATATCGAACAGCGGAACCTTAACGCGATCCAAAATGGGACGGGTAGAGTCCCCAGGCACAGCTTTTAGTGCGCGCCCTTTGGCTGTTCCTCCGATGACTCGCATAGTCGATCCACTACAACGAGCGCTTCATGTCCCAGTTCTCGAGGTAATCTCGAATAAAAGCTAGAAACTGACCACCAAGTGATCCATCGATGATTCTATGATCGTAAGAGAGTGTCAGGTAACAGATCTGACGAATCGCAATCATATCGTCAATTACTACTGGACGTTTCTTGATTGCACCTAAACAGAGGATGGCAGCTTGGGGCTGGTTGATGATGGGCGTACCGATGATCGTGCCAAAGACGCCAGGGTTTGTCACTGTAAAAGTGCCACCCGCGACATCATCTGGAATGAGCTTTTTACTGCGCGCGCGAAGAGCTAGATCGTTTAAGCCGCGCGCTAGTCCAACAAAGTTCTTCTCTTCTGCTTTCTTAATATTGGGAACGATGAGGCCCGTGTTTCCTAGAGCAACCGCTACACCAAGATTTACATGCTTTTTGAGGATGATCTTCTTTCCATCAACCGATGCATTCACGAAGGGAAAGGCCTCTAGCGCTTTTGTTGCGGCTTCGAGAAAGAAAGGCGTAAAGCTTAGTCCAAAGCCTTCGGCTTTTTCAAAAGCACCTTTGTGTTTCGCTCTCCAAGTCGCGATGTTAGTTACGTCTACCTCTTGGATTGAGTAAACGTGTGGGCTGGTGTGCTTTGAGCGCACCATATGGTCGGCGATAGCTTGTCGCATTCCATCCATAGCAACGACTC
>JBIKWG010000127.1:0-8676 GCA_044356425.1 Bdellovibrionota bacterium
ATGCAGGCAAGAGCCAGCATGACAAGGCCAATACAGAACGAGATTATTGCGTTTGTTAGGGTGCCTTCAAACGAAAGTGATATCCATGAGCCAACAACCACTACTAGGCTGAGAAAGTAAATTAAGCCGCGACATAGCCGTAGTTCAAATTGCTTCTCCTCTTCAGCTTTGCAATCCCAGCGCTCCCATAAAAGTGCTGCAAGAAGTGCAAAGCCTGGTAATAGGGGCACCAGATATGTGCCAGTATACTGCGTTGCAAAGGTTAATAGTGCGGGCGTAGTGAGCGTCCAGAGAGCAAAAAACGAAAGCAGAGGGTCATTGCTCCATTCGCGCAGCGCGCCGCTGCGCAACCGTTTGAAAAAGTTTCCTGCCATGGCAACGGTGATGATGATCCACGGAAAGATGGCAGGGATCATCATCAGCCATACTGTACCTAGAGGCTGCCGATGCCCAGTGCCATATTTGTCAGCATAGTGGGGGTCTGAAAAGCGCCCAAGGTTCTCAACCATAATAAAATAGTCGAGAAAACCTGGATTTCTTATCTCTGCCCATAGGTACCACGGAACGGCGATGAGAATAAAAAGGGAGGCTCCTGATACTATCGGAAGTCTGCGGAGCTGCTCAGGCAGCGTGCCAGTGAGAAACCAACGGAGTGCAATCCATGGAACTATGGTAATGGCCGCAAGAACAACAGCCAGTGGGCCTTTTACTAGTACCCCAAGTCCTAGGCCAACAAAACAGAGGTAGCCGTACCACCGCGAGCGATCAGCAGCTAGAAAAGAGAGTAGTGCAAGTGTAATCCCAAATGTAAGGGTGACATCAAGCACGGTGCCGCCGGCAAGGAAATATAACAGCGTGCATGTTGAAAGCACGAGTGCCGCGACTAAACCTGCGGCGGTGCCGATGAAGAGGCGCCCAAAAAGTGCAACTAATGCGCACGTCGCCGCCCCGGTTACCACCCCGGGAAAGCGAGCAGCAAAGCTATTGATGCCAAACGTGAGGTAGCTGAAATCTATTAGCCAGAAATGAAGCGGTGGCTTGCCGAGATACGGTTCCGCAACACCTTTATAAATTAGCCACGGAGTCACCCAGTCGTCTCGTTCTAGCATCAATTTAGCTACTGTTGCATAACGCCCCTCGGTGGTGTCCATGAGGTCGGGAAAAGATAGGGTTACTAGCCGCACAATCAGCACGGCGGCTAAAGCTAAAACTAGTGGTGCGTAGTTGATAGTGCGCTGATGTTTTGTCACAACCGTTCCTGCATGATTTGTAATGAATAAGCGTTTGCTGATGACTATCTGAGGCGAGTCAAAACAACAACTTATGCACGATAGAAAAGAACGCCTAGCTCAGTGTTGCCCGCGCAGGCTTCTTGCTTTTTGCCGCTGCTGAGAGATTAGCACACCCACTGATTTTGACTAGTTGGTGTGTCCTGCCGGGTTGATTATAGGGAGGTGTGTTTATCCTCCCGGCAGGCCACCTATTAAAAAGGTAGACGCTGTGAGCACAGTGACTATTCAGCGTCTTGCTCTAGTTATTGTTCATCGTAAGAAAGGGGGTAGCTAATCAATAAGAGTAGTTGCCACTCTGTGAATGAAAAGCACTCTTTTTCTCGTATAGGTTTTTTAATGCGCACGGTATTTGTCGCAACAAAACGCAGTTGTCTGAAGGAGCGTTGTGGCTTCCTGCGAGGTCTGTTGATAGTAGGGCTGATCGCCCTAACAGGCTGCTTTCGTGTGTCTGGAAACTCAACGTATGTTGCGCCACCAGAGCGTCCGCACTCTATGAACCAATACTACTCGCCGACGCAGTCGTACACGGGGTTTCGAGAAGAGATCGAGCGCGCCACAGAGGAGTATACCCATAAGCGCATAACTATCGATTCGTATGCGGGCCCGATTCAGGTTGATTATTTTCAAGGCGCTAGGCCTAGTAATTCTTTGGTGCTCGTGTTTCCTGTGCTGGGGGGGAAGAACTTCATTGAAAAGCACATGGCCCGATATTTTGTGGAGTCGGGGCTGGATGCTGCAATCGTCAACCGCAGCAATGAATTTAAGGATCCGACCAAGTTCGATGGGCTTGAAGATGTATTTCGGCTCAACATAATCCGGGACCGTCTAGCGATTAGCTTCTTTGAGGCCGAATATGGGAAGCGACAGTTCGGAACATTTGGCATAAGTCGAGGGGCGATTAACGTAGCTTTAACGGCAGGCGTTGATCCACGGCTTACACACAACGTGCTAGTCATGGGAGGCACAGATCTTGTTGATCTCTTTAGGGACTCTAATCAAGCTCGAATTGAAAAGTATATAAAGAGTGTAAGCGCTAATAAGGGATTCACTGAAGAAGAGTTCTTTGCAGCACTACGCAAGCAGCTCAAAACAGATCCAAAGAATACTTCGAAATATATCGACTCCAGAAACACGCTTATGATCCTGGGTATCTTTGATAAGACGGTACCCTTTACTTATGGCTTAAGGCTACGTGAACAGATTGGCCGCCCTGAGACAGTTTTTCTCTTCGCTGATCACTACCTCGGACTGCTATTTACTCAAACTGTTTCTTTAATTCCTCCAAGCAAGGAAGAGACAGGAATCTTTCCCTTTCCTTACATCGAAGAAGAGGCGGTTTCGTTCTATAAGCGCTCATTCAGCGAGAAGGCTAATTGGAAACTCCTGCCGTTCAAGATAGTTCAGCTGCCCTTTAATTTAGTGGCGGAAGTAACGGCTCAACTAGGCTCTGCTGTAGAGTGGCTATTCTCATCCTCTGGCGATAAGGCTAATTCATCCCCAGAGGATGAAGAGCTTTGGAAAGATAAGTTGGAGTAACTAAGCAGCTTTCCCCTAGCTCTACTTTACCAGATTTGGCGCGAACTCCTTGAGCCCTTTGCCAAAGTCAAAATGAGAGTACGGCTGTTCAGCAGCGCGCTCTGACGGGCTCTTGGCATTGTTAAACCAAAGCTGTAACCCTCGCGGTTCGTAGAGTACGTTCTGAAAATTTGATGGCATGGCAATGAACGGAATTACATCCTTCATGATGTTCTCAGGTGTCATTGCCCCACGCTTTTCTGTAAGAACCTGCGTCATTTTATCTTGGTAATGGCCGCCGTACACCACTCCGCCGATGCCGGGGAAGTTTCGCTTGTCATCTTTTAGGTCCTCGCCAGCTTTATGAACT
Source organism: Bdellovibrionota bacterium (assembly GCA_044356425.1). GTDB lineage: Bacteria > Bdellovibrionota_C > UBA2361 > UBA2361 > OMII01 > OMII01. Next base: position 3,178 of record JBIKWG010000127.1, read on the forward strand.
TCGAAGCGATTTCGATCTCGAATATAAAGCTCTGACTCGTAATTCTTCCCATCGCTCATGAGGAACACAAACGAGTTTGTGGGAGTGCTCTCAGAGATTATTTTGCGAACATCTGCCAGGTTGCTGCTGTAGGAAAGCACATCGCGTAAGAGAAATGGCATCGGCTTGCCGCGCATGGTTTCTCCCTCTGGGTCGCCATATCCCATCTCACCGAGCGTTATGCCTTGCCCATTCATGCCTGAAACAGCCCCGAGAAAACCAACCCAGCCAACGTTGGCAGAGGGAATGCCCTTTTCGGGGATATTTACGGTTACGAGGGGATATTCATGCAGTTTGGAAAGTTTGTGTAGCCCCCAGTCTAGAACGCGAACGGTGTACATCTTGCCGTCAGCGGTAGCGGCTCCTTCGGCTGCAAAGTTGCTGCATGATGTTCCATAGACACCTTCCATCATGTCTTTGATGACTTTCTTTAGCTTCTTCTTTCCACCCCACTCGGTAATCTCAGGCAGTGCATGGATTGCGTGTACTACTTTGAGAGGTACACGGGCACCATGAGCAAGTCCATGCATCTCATCGATATACTCTTGCGGAATAAATGGTCGTTGTCGTTCGTAGCTCTCTTCCAGAAGCTCTTCAAAGCGAAACTTGTCCAGCACCTTTCTGTACATAGTATTAAGGTTGTCCTGCACTTCCTTGCGCAGCAGAGCGCCGTGCTGATATCCGCGCTCATAGGGGGTGCCCGAGACATATAGGACGCGTACCTTGCCATCCGTGGTCCAAGCTAACTTGGCTTTGGAAACGATCTCTTTCTCTTGCTCGACTGTTTGTATGACATCGCTACGAATAAGAAAGTGATCGGGATCGATGCGCCAGTAGGCACAGGCACTGCAGAGGGACGACAGAGTCACTAGGGCAACTGTTTGGAGTGTGCGGGTAGTAATATTCATGTGGCTCAAAAGGAAGAATTTATTTAAGGCGTCATTACCTATCGTCGCCCAGATAGTACTGCTAGAGCAGAAAGAGCGCGAGCCTCGAGCTGGGGGCCGGTCGAGAATTATGTTAAAAAGATCTCGTCGACAAGAGCCAGGACGTCGCGGGTATCAACGATGCGAAGATCGTCATCCCAGGGAATACGGATACCGACTGTTTTGCCTATTAGAACATGGGCCCCAAGCGGCACCCCGCTGACATTTGTCTCTTCTTCGGAGTGCGTATCAAGTGCGCTTGCTACCTCAACCACTTCGGCAAGGATGCTTTCTTGTAGAGACTCTTTAGCGCCTTCAGGAAGGTAGAGCCCCCCGTCAGTTAGGTTCGAGTCTTTGATGATACGCGCCACAACACGCATCCCAAGCGGGTGCACCTTGCGTATCCTTTTTCCTTCCAGATGCGCGGCCTTAGAAATACTGGCGGTGAATTCGCCATCATCGAGGGAGACTGAGCGAGTCTTGCTTTTGGTGCTCATACAAAAAAGTCGCGATGTAGATAAAAGTTAAGACAGAGGCTCTGTGTTTAGACAGCGTTTGAATCAGTCCAGTGTAGCCCTTGGCGTGTCTCCGTTGGACAGTTTATCACAGGCACTGCTCTGGTGGTAGGCGGTGTCAGGGATGCCGTTTGAAAAAAAGAGGGATATGCGGCGCGACCGGCTTTTGATGTGGAGATCATGTTCGCCCCCTTTTTTCTGTGAAATATATTACTTGGACCCTTTTCTCTAGGGGGTGAGTCTAAGTAAATAGAGACGTAAAAATTTTGTAACGACGCACCAACCTTAGGGAGAATCAGACCATGTCCGAAACCGCAGAGCTTAAACTCGCTGGCCAGACGATTGAATTGCCGGTTGTAGTGGGAAGCGAAAATGAGAAGGCCGTTGATGTGTCGGCTCTCCGAGCGAAGACTGGGTATGTGACCCTGGACAATGGGTATATGAACACAGGTGCCTGCTCGAGCGCGATCACATTTATCGATGGTGACAAAGGAGTTCTACGCTATCGCGGCATTCCAATAGAGGTTCTTGCTGAGCGTTCGAATTTTATCGAGACTGCATACCTCTTGATTGAAGGAAAGCTGCCAAATCAAGCAGAGCTTGATCAGTTTACCAATCGGGTCCGTCGCCACACAATGATTCACGAAGATATTAAGCGCTTTTATGATGGGTTCCCCAAGGATGCTCACCCTATGGCGATTATGGCGTCAGTGGTGTCATCGCTTTCAACGTTTTATCAGCACGATGAGAACAAGTCCGAGGCAGAGCAGTTTTCGCTTAATTCGGTTCGGCTTCTTGCGAAGCTTCCTACGATTACTGCTGGTGCCTACAAGAAATCGATCGGTCAGCCGTTCATGTATCCGCAAAATCACATGAGCTACTGTGAGAATTTCCTGCACATGATGTTCTCAACTCCGGCGGAGCACTATGACGTTGATCCGTTGATGACCGAGATATTGAACCTCTTGCTCATTTTGCATGCTGACCACGAGCAAAACTGCTCTACATCAACTGTGCGTATGGTTGGTAGCAGCAAGGCTAATATGTTTGCCGCTATCACGGCTGGTATTTGTGCTCTATGGGGACCGCGCCATGGCGGAGCAAATGAAGAAGTCATTGATATGCTGACGCAGATGCGCGCCGAGGGTGGTAGCGTAAAGAAGTATGTCGAGTTGGCAAAAGATAAGAATAGTAATTTTAAATTGATGGGCTTTGGTCACCGTGTATACAAGAACTTTGATCCACGAGCTAAGATAATTAAAGCTGCGTGCGATAAGTTGCTAGTGAAGATGAAGATAAACGATCCGCTGCTTGATCTCGCAAAAGAGCTTGAGGAAGCTGCTCTCAAGGATTCGTATTTTATTGAGCGCAAGCTGTATCCGAACGTCGATTTCTACAGCGGTATTATCTACAAGGCGATGGGAATTCCGACACGCGCGTTTACAGTGATGTTTGCTCTTGGTCGTTTGCCAGGTTGGATTGCTCATTTCCGTGAATACAACGAGGAGCCAGGCAATAAGATTAATCGACCACGACAGGTCTATGTCGGGCCGACGCTATCAGAGTATATTCCGATGAATGAGCGTAAGTAGTTAGCGGATAGAATTTTTAATCGTTCGGTGGAATGACGTTGTAGCGTTGGTTGCACTGCTTACGGTGGTGCGCTAGGGTCAATAGAAACGCATGTTTTGTTTCAACGCTCGAACTCTGCGCTGATAATGAATTGAGCTGAAAGGCGCGCTGCTGTGGTGGTAAACGGCATCAATGCATGCATGAGTGGCACTGTCTTTGCCGCTTTACATCCAGGAAGCAGTGCTTCGCGCGCTAGTACAACGCCGTCATTGTCTTCGCCAAAGATAGGCAAGAATCCGAAGCGATTGTTAAGTCCTCCCACGATGCAGCCAACCTCAAGCTGCTTTGGATGCTGTGGAAGATTAAGGCTGCCGAGTTCCTGAAGAGCCGGACCGAATACGGCTAAAGGGAGTGAGTAGGGTGCAAGCCAGCGGGCTATGGTAGCTGACATGTGTGGAGAGCCAAGCGTTACTAGCCGGTGAAGTGGCACTGGAGCATTTCCTGCTGCATCAAGTGCACGCACTACAATGCCACCAAGCGAGTGTCCGATAAACGACACAGGGTCGTGAATGCCTAACTGTTCTATGAAACGCGCCAGGTCAGCGGCAGATTGAGCAACGCTCTGCGCTCTTGACGGATAGTCAAAGCAGTACGTGGTTGTTTCAGGTAGTAGCTTGCGAAGACGACGCTGCATGAGCCGCATGTCGAAAGCAGATCGCCCTAGGCCGTGAAGGAGTATGAGGTGTCTAGCTCCAGTCATAAGGTCGCATACGCTGGTTTAAGCTTTTGCACTTAGCCGTTTGCTACCAGCGACGAGAGATCGACTGATTTGTAGGTTGAAGGTTTGCGCACTTTGCCGCGTGAATCCTTACCAACGGCAAAAAACGCTTCATCAATCTGCAGTACTTCAACAGTAGTGACTTCAGCCGGCCAACGTACGTTTGCGCCGCAACACCATTCGCTCTGTTCGAGTATCCGTGGCGGGCTTGACCAATCAGATAGCCGCACAAATTTCTCTAGGTTGTTGTCACAGACAAGCTCAAAGGCCTCTTCAAGCGGCACACCAAATGCGCATGCGTTCCAGTACATAGTGTAGGCTACGTCTGCAAGGCCATCGATCATCTCTTCGTGGTCGGGCTCTGCGGTGGTCTGATAGCGCAGTGAATCAGGCTCTGTGATTGGTGTGTCGTTAAGGTATGGGGTAACGCCGAGGCCGTGAATGACGTACTCCAACACCTCTGACAGTAGAAGCTGAGCCCCAAGTGCCCGTTGGGCTGGGTCACCACTCTGTAGCTTTGAGCGGGCTTCTTGACCTGCCAGCTGCATAAAAGTTTTGATTTTATCTGAATTCATATCGTTTGATGTTACACTGTTGCAGTTAGGAGCTTCGCGCAATTCGAAAGGCGTATATGTATAAACCCTTTGGTAGCTTTGATCTACCAAAAATGGTTTAAAAAGGGGCCCTAATAATCGATTTTGATGGGCTTTTTCGGAATTAGATGGACGGGTATAGTCTGCTCAGCACTGAGCTGTACATATTGCCAAGGCGGACAAGTATTTTATGAAAGTACTAATAACAGGGGTATCTGGTCAGCTGGGTCAGACATTTATGCGGCGTGCTGTGGCGCTGCAGTGGGAGATAGTAGGTTGTGATCGAAATGCCTGTGACGTCACAAACGTACCGCAGGTGCGGGAGGTGTTTGGTAGGGTCTCCCCGCATGTTGTGATAAATTGTGCAGCATATACCGCCGTTGATAAGGCTGAGACAGATAGAGCTGCATGTGCTGCCATTAACGCAGATGGGGCCGGAAACGTTGCTAAGGTCGCGCATGAGCATGGTATTCGAGTTGTGCATGTGAGCACTGATTATGTTTTTGATGGGTTGTCGCAGGTGCCGTATACCGAGGATTCTGCCACAAATCCCCTGAGTGAGTACGGGCGATCAAAGTTAGCAGGGGAGTATCAGGTTTTATCGCACAACTCCGATGCGCTTGTCTTACGGACTTCGTGGCTGTATGGCGAAACAGGTCACAATTTTATCAGGGCAATTATTAAGCGCGCGCGAGACTTGGGCGCGCTAAAAGTTGTTGTAGATCAGCGAGGTGTTCCAACCTCATGTGAAACATTAGTCGATGGCATCGTTGCGCTGCTTGGAACATCTGAGCGAGGAATTTTTCACATGACAAACAGTGGAGAGTGCTCCTGGTTTGACTTTGCTCATGAGATACTGCGCTTAATGGGTTGGGGGCACATTCCGATTTTGCCGATTGAAACTAGCGTTCTCAATCTTCCAGCGCCACGGCCAGCTTATAGTGTCCTGAGCAATTCCCGTTATCGAACGCTCGGGCTGCCCCCAGCGCCAGATTGGAAAGATAGTTTGGCAGAGTTGCTGCCGCGCTTGCTCGAGTGCAGGTCAAGGTAGGCCGCCTAATTTTTTTGTTGCTTGT
>JBIKWG010000128.1:0-8623 GCA_044356425.1 Bdellovibrionota bacterium
AGGAGTTGCTTTTTTCTTAATGGTCTTTACCGTTGCAAGCGTTGCGCTTCCGCTGACCAGCAGCTTTGTCGGCGAGTTCCTGATTATTATGGGCTCTTGGGCGCTATTTCCAGAGTGGACCGTGGTTGCGTCGCTGGGGGTGGTGTTTGGCGCTGTTTACATGCTGACTGCTTATCTGCGAACTATGTTTGGTGAGTCGCGAAGAGCCGCGCGGGTTGGTGGAGATTTGAAGTTCTCTGAGGCCGCGGTGCTGTCAGTTCTAACCGCTCTTGTAGTGGTGCTTGGGCTTTTTCCAGGGCGGTTGTTGACGGTCGTATCATCTGCCTTTCCAATGGAGCTTGTAGTAGACCGCGGCTATTTGGCAGAGCAGGGCGAGGGTGATGATGGGAAGCAGGCTGAGTTAGAGGTAGCGCCTATTCAGCACCAGGATTCAGCGAGCTACGGTGCGCATCAACACGCGCATCAACACGCCAAATCGGATAGTGATTTTAGGTAAGGTACTCTTTTTATGAATGTGCTCGCTCCTTTTGCTCCTATTGTAACCTTATCGCTCGGAAGCCTTCTTTATCTTCTTTTCGGTGGGGTCTTTGAACGCCAGCGGTTAGCCGGTTTGGTGGCAGTGTTGCTCGTATCAGCAGGTGCTGTGGTGACGGCAACTCTGGAGGTTGGACCGCTGCAGGGTGAACATGGCGCGGTAGTGTCTATGTTTACAAAGGGGTGTGGGATGTTGGCTTGCCTTGGCGCTCTTGTGAGTGTGGTGGCAGGATTATCGTTTCTTAAACGTGAAGGGATTACTCAGGTGAGTGAGTACTACTTCTTGCTGGTGACGTCTTTGACTGGCGCACTAGTTATGATTTTTGCTTCTGACTTCCTGACGCTCTTTATCGGACTTGAAGTGGCATCGCTTGCTTTGTACAGCCTGTGTGCGGCGCAGATTGATCGAAAAGCTTCTTCAGAGGCAGCGCTCAAATACTTCCTTCTTGGTTGCTTTAGTTCGGCATTTTTTCTGTATGGAGTGGCGCTTTGGTACGGCTGCACCGGCTCGTTACAGATCGCTTGGACGAATTCAGGCGGCGTTGTTATGCCAGCAAGCGGTATGCTGCTACTGTCATTTTTTATGATCTTAATCGGGCTCGCCTTTAAGATAGGTCTAGCGCCTTTTCACTTCTGGGTTCCTGATGTTTATCAAGGTTCGCCAACCTCGGTAACTACTTTCATGAGCTGTGTGGTAAAGGTCGCTGCACTGTGCGCACTCTTAAAGGTCTGCTTTGCAACCTTTCACCTTCCAACAGCCTGGAGCGTCGGAGCGCTTTGGTTGCTCGCGGTAGTGGCAATGACGGTGGGCAACCTTGCGGCTTTGCAGCAGCGGAGCGTGAAGCGGTTGCTTGCATACTCAAGCGTTGCGCATGCGGGATACATGCTAATGGGTCTCGTTGTAACACAGGGTGACGGTGATGCGGTCGCAGCACTGCTGTACTACCTGGCCGCCTACTGCGCTATGAGCGTCGGGGCCTTCGCTGTATTAGGGGTAGTGGGACCGGATGCGGATGATATCCAGTCTCTTCGAGGATTATCAAAGCGTAGCCCTTTTTTGGCGGCTTCGATGACGTTATTCTTTTTAGCGTTGGCCGGTCTTCCGCCAAGCCTGGCAGGGCTATTGGGTAAGGCGTTCCTGTTCTCGAGTGTGCTTTCTGCTAAATTTTGGGGCTTGGCTATAATCGCAGCACTTAACTCAGCACTGGCGTGTGCCTATTACTTTAGGGTGCCGGCGGCTATGTTTTTTCAGAGTGGTGATCGGGACCAAAAAGTGGTGGTGCCTTCATCAGCTGCGCTTGCAATTGCAGTGTGCGCCGGTGCTGTTGTTTTCCTGGGAGTATTCCCTGAGTCTGTAATGAATGCAGCGCAAGATGCCGCTACTCAGCTAGTAGAGAGAGTTCAATAAGAGCCGCGCCGACCGGGAGTGTAATGCATCGATCATCGATTAAGTTGATGTACGTGCGGGCATTATTCTGTTTGTGTCCTCTGTAGGTAAGAGCGGGTCATGATGGCCTCGGGGGTAAGCTTTTTTTCGGGAACGCGGCTTAAGAGCGCGAGTGCTTGAGCCTTGTTGCCCATAAGCATGTGGGCAGCTGCCTGCTCCTCTATTATTGCGCAGCTAGTAGGGTCGTATTGCTGAGCAACAGTGAGGTGTTGTAATGACCGCTCGGGGTCCCCGCAACGCAAAAAGCATCGCCCCATCAGAAAATGCAGCTGTGATTGAGCGCGGTTATCGGGGGAAGCGAGAGCACTAAAACAATGCGTTGAAGCGTATGCGGTAGCAATGTCGCCTTCTGCTAGGCAGGCTTCGGCAAGCAGCCTGTGACCCTCGCGCCAGTAAGGGTAGCGCCGCAAGATAATCCGGAGGTCTGCACCAGCGCTGCTGGGTATCAATGAGCTCGTAGCGGTTGTGGTCGTGTTGGAGATGCTGGGCGGGGAGTTGCTGTACGAGGCGCGACCAATTAGAGTCCGCCGCAGACCCCAGGCCAGCGAAAGCGCCAGGCAAGCATATTTCTTCCGGCAGAATATCTGCTGCTTAGTTATCACCATCCCGTCCCGCAGATGTAAGTGTATCTAGTAGCCTCAACGAGCAACTACGAGGTTGTCACCCCTGCCACGAACATAGGCATGTTGCTGCATCTTTGAGTTCCACTGGATAGTCGGGACTAGTGCCCCTTCTTGGATTCCGGTGCCTTTGCTGAAGCACTTTCGCCTTCGATAGTCAGCGTTAGCACCTGACGCTCATCAGTTACTCGGCCAGCTAGCGAGGCCTGAGCGCCACGCAGCTCTTTGAGCTCTGCGTTGTGCTGTTGGTCGCGAAGGGTAGAGCCTTCCTTGTAGTTATCCGTCAGGTACAGGGCTAGGCTGAACAGAATTGCAACACCGCCTGCACAAACAAGCCACGTATAACCGCTTTTCACTTCTTTCTGATTAAGCTCCATGAAGTCCTGTCCTTTTGAATAGTTGGGTGCGATTATACCGATTAAGGCCGGCGGAGCAAGGCTCTAACGTAGCGGTCTTTGATGGTGCGGCTTTTTAGAAAAGGTTGGCTGCCTTTGGCCAGATTATTGGCTAGCAGGGAAGAGATATATATTTCATAATATTTTCACTTGGCTAGCTGTGCAAAAGCCGGCTGAGCAGTGGTTGTTTTTGAGTTAGAGATTTCCAGTGTGCTTCAGGCCTTCATCCTGCATCGCAAGGTAAAAGCGCGAAGAATGACGCCGCTGTACTTGAGAAGCGCTCGCGGTGCGCGTACTCTATCCGGCTGACCCTCGCTGTGTGCGACAGGTTGGCCCAGTAATGCGTTTGTTGGGAGTTTTGGTAAAGTTCGGTAGGTATCCCTCATGATGTTGTCTAATGAAGATATTAAGAAGGTTCTCGAGTCAGGAGAGCTAAAAGTTTCGCCCTTTAATGCTAAATGGCTGCGCTCGTCCGGCATAACCATGCATCTGGGTGAGGACTTGCTCAAGCCGCGAGCCGGTTATGTTGTCGATGTTGCAAAACGCGAGCCGCCCCCGCACGACCTTATTACCATATCGATGGAGAAGCCCTATCTTCTGCAGCCAGGAGAGTTTCTGTTAGGGCATACATTTCAAAGAGTCACAGTGGGCTCAACCCTCGGGTTTATGATTGAGGGCAGGAGCACGCTTGCGCGAGTGGGGTTAACCATCGTGCAGACAGCTATGATGGTATACCCGGGCCATAGCGATCGAGCAGTTACTCTTGAACTCGCAAATCATGGGCCAAATCCGATTGTGCTCTATCCGCGCATGAAGATTGCCCGAGTGGTCCTTTTCGAACTCAAGACTCCGAGTTCTGAGCGCTACGATGAGAAGGGGAAATATCGGGTTCAGCAATCCGTGGGGATTCCGATCTTCTCAGATGAGATAATGGGTGATGATGAGCTTGTAGGGGCGTAGCAACGGCGACCTGCCTCTCCATAGACTTGGAATTATCGCTCAATGAATGGATCTTCAGACTCGGTATCCCTTGCAGCAGCAATCGACACAGCGCTGGCGCTTGAGAAGAGTCGCTCTGAGCGGGTGTTTATAGTTGGCGGAGTCGTGCGTGACCTTGTAATGGGTCGGCCGGCCGGAGATTTCGATCTCGATCTGGTTGTAGAGGGAGATGGAATTGCGTTTGCGCGTGAGATGGCTGTGATGCTAGGGGGCGGTGTCCGTGAGCATCCTGCCTTTCTAACAGCTAAAGTTTACGGCCCATTCGCCGCAGCTCAAGATGATGGGGCTAGTTCAAGACTTACAGAGGTTGATGTCGCAACCGCGCGCACTGAGCACTATATAAAGCCAGGGGCTCTGCCGACCGTACGTAGTGCAACAATTGAACAGGATCTCTGGCGACGCGATTTTTCGATTAATGCCCTGGCGATTCCGTTGGCGGTTTACGCACCTGTGCTGCGTCAAGAGACGGCAGTGGCGTTGGATGCAGATCTTGTAATGGACCCCACCCAGGGAATGAAAGATATCGTGCAGAGCACCGTGAGAGTGCTGCATCGTGGAAGCTTTGTTGACGATCCGACCAGGCTCTTTCGCTCGGTGCGATATACTGAGCGGCTGTCGTTTCACTTTGACATGGAAACTCTTGCGGCGTTCGTTGAGGCGGTTAAATCGGGTGTGCTTGCAGCACTTTCGCCGCGACGTGTTTTTAACGAAGTGCTCGTTGCGCTAGACGAGCCATCACCTGCTCGAGTCGTTGAGGAGTTTTTTGAACGTGGGTTGTTCTACTACCTTCCGATTGTTTCAGAGCACAATGAGGAGCTTGTGCTCGGTGCGCTGCGTCGACTTGAGATAAATCGGGGGTTGGTGACGAATCCTGAATTTCGAGATGTTGGGCGATTGATCATCTTGGCGGGCTTGTTACGCGATGGCCGTGATGATGTCGCGCTCGCCACCCATGAGGGTGGAAAGACGATCGCTCGGGTGCGCCGCATATTAAAACAGGAGCGCAGTGATCGGGCCTCGATTTCTTTGACCGAGGCTCTAAGCGAGTACTGCCTCCATTCAAATGTAGAGGCGCGCGTTTTAGTTGAAGAGACTCTCCAAGGAAAAGTGAGATGAGGGCAGCAGCAGGTTGTGAATTACAGGATAGCCCGTTAACGGGCGCTCTTCGTGCGGTAGTTGCAACGCTTTATCCGTCGTTTATTTTTGATGAATCAGCGCGGTTTAAACCGATGCTTGATCTTGCGCGTGGAGATATTAGCTCTGCAGTCGCAATTCAGATAGCGCGGCTGATCAGGGGCTCGGCCCCTGCTATTGCTGAGCAGATCGCAAGTAAGATGCCATTTATTCCAAATGCCCGCTGGGATTGCGAGCAGGGGTACGTAATTCTCAGCAAAGCGCCGTTGCGCCTGCTGTGTGATGAGGCAGAGAGCTTGCGGCAGTATGGGCTAGTCACACCTGAGATTGATTCGCCAGTTGTGGTGGCGTGCTTGATACCAGATGTAACCGTTCCTCTGTATGCACAGCTGCGGTTGATAGCCTGCGCGGCGTTTCAGGCTGCATGTGCCGTGTGTCTGGGCAAGTCGTGCCGAGTGAGTTTCTTACCATTATATCCAGAAACAGCAGTTGCGTCTCTTGCCGAACTAGTTTCTGTTGTTGAAGTAGTTGTGCGTGCGGCGGTTCGATCGGCTGACCGGCCCACGGGTGGTGACCTGACTACGGCAGGGTTGCGTGGAACGATATGGACCGCGCATCACTTTTATGACCGTTTTCATCAGAGGAGCAAGCAATTCTTCTCAGCCGAGCGGACAGCTGGTCGATTGACGCTCAAGATGCCACCAGACGGATGGCTGCTTGCGCGAGAACGGGGACTCTCTGATCTTTTGTCGCCCGCAGCTATCGCCGCGGTGGTTCATCAGATCGTAGGAATTGAGGGTTGGTTGACCTGGATTTTTCACGGTGCTTCGTCGATTCCATCGGGTGACTTTGACCCTTCGGTGGTTTTGTATGAAGAGTGCGCCTCGGTTCGCTGGTCGTTGAGCGCACTTCAGAACCGTTTTATGAGCGTCACCGGGCGTCAGCCGGTGTGTGGTTCCCATGCTCTTGAAGCGCTGGATCTGCCAGAGGAGGAGTTGGCCCAGTGCCGTATTGTTTTGCTGCGAGCGATATTTTTGCCTGCTTGGCTTCAGCTCTCGGCAGAGGATGGGGGCGTATTAGAAGCGCTAGTTGTGCTTGAAGAGTTTGCGCGGGGAGGGCACGCCTTTCTTAATTCGCCAGCTACGCGCCAGCGACTGATTGCCAGCAGGCTGGATCGTGAAGAAGGGGATTTGAGCCGAGATGTTGATATTGTTCAGATTGTCGCTGGTCTAGAATTTGGTATTTCAAGTATACTGCCGGCCATGCATGAGGCAGAAGCTGTTAGGCAGCACTAGGGGGAGAGTAACCTTTCATGGCGAGCAAGCGAGGACAGGGGCAAAGTTGGGAGCTACGGCTTGGCGCAGTCCAAATAGTTATCTGGCTGGGCTTAGCCGTGGGAGCGGTTGTTGGCGCGTACTTTGTAGGTTTCTTTCAAGGGAATTACGTTGGTTTTGAGACCGGTAGAGGCGCCTCTGGTGTTGAAGTTGCAAAGCTCGCTGTAACAGAGCCTCTTCCCGAATCTGCTGTAGAACAGGGAGAATCGGCTATCTACGATAAGCTTCAGGCTACTGCGCCGATTGTCGGCACCACAGCACGAGATGCCGCGGCCGTAAAAAAAGAGGGCGCAACAGATAGCGAGGGACGTTTAGTATCGAAGATAGCGCAGGACATAAAGCTAGCTGATGAAGAGAAGCGTCTGGCCGAAGATGAGAAGAAGTTGGCGGGGCTTGTGGCTGATAGCAGTGGATCTGCTAAAAAGCCTCTTAATGAGCTAGCTGAGCCGCTGCCGATTGAAAATGAGCTGTTCGCAAGAGACGATTTACAAAAAGATGTGCAAGGTGACAGCAGCGATATGGCTGACGGAGCTGGCGCAGGCAGCGAACCAGATCTTTTTGATCCTGACGCATCTGTTGCAGCGCCACCCAATGTTCGCATGCTTGGTGCTGGCAGGGATGCTGGGGCTGTTGATGGTGGTCGTGGCAATGCCAGTGCCAGTGGTAAAGCCAGTGATAGCATCAGCGCAGACCTGGACTCTGCAGCGCCTGTCTCTGAGAAGCAGAAGACGCTCGGGGCAATCCTTGATGAACGCGTAGACTCTGCGCGTGCGGTAGCAATTCCAGACAGTGCAGTCGAAGAAGAGTCCGTCCAGGCGCCCTTGCCAGTTGTTAAGAGCGAACCAACCAAAGAACCTGCTCGTACCGCTCCGCAGGTTGAGCCGGTGGAGGCCAAGCAGATAGCGCCAACGCCAGCACCGACCCGTAAAGCAACAGCAGTACCGGAAAAGAAGCCCACCACTGCACCCGATAAGAAGCCAACAACGGCGGTGGTTGTAAAGAAAGTTGTTCCGTCAGGTTTCTTTGTTCAGGTTGCTGCTCCAACTAAACGTTCCGATGCCGAGTCCGTTGCACGTAAATTAAAGAGTTCAGGATTTCCGGTCGTTGTTGAAGAGGCAAATGTTAACGGCGACTCTTATTACCGGGTTCTCGTCGGTCCTGAAGACAAGAGGATCCAGGCCGATCGCTTGATTCAGCAGCTACAGAGCGAGCGGTATCTCTCTTCAGTGCCGTTTGTTCGAAAAGTTAAGTAGTTGATTAAAGAGCCCGCCATAGGTCATAATTGCAACCAGTGTTCTATGTTGCTGGTGTGGGTAACACCCTGAATTATTACAGGGGTGCAGCTATTTATTTCAAAGGCAATGCTGCTCTTGTAAGCAGCTTACGACGTAACGTCGATAGTATCGATGAAGCCTAACTTTTTTTGCGATGACTACCACTTCTGAAGATACCCTTGGTTTCCTTCTAAGCGACCTGCGGTGCGCTGCCGGTACCGATGTGGGGATGAGACGCGATGAGAATCAGGATTCATTCGGGGTTCTTCGCAAGCCAACTGTGCACGGCTATTTTATTGCGGATGGCATGGGTGGAGTGCACGGTGGCGCTACCGCATCGCGTTTGGCTGTAACAACCCTTGAGCAGGGCATCTCTGAGCAAGTAAATGACCTATCAGTGGCGCGTCTGCGCGAGATCGTTCAGCAGATAAATCTGGTTATCTTTGAGGCCGGTGGAAAGGACCCGTCTCTAGCAGGTATGGGCACAACTTTGGTAGGAGTCGTTTTCACTCCACAGAGTTCATTTTGGGTGAATGTTGGGGATTCCCGATTATATCGAGTGCGCAAAGACTCAATCGCTCAGATCTCGGAAGACCATACCCTTGTGCGAGAGCTGGTGCGTTCTGGCGCCATAAAGCCGGAAGAGGCTGAGGCCCATCCGGTGTCTCACATGCTTACGCGCTCTCTTGGTCCGCTTGAGCGAGTTGAGGTTGATTGTTTTTCGCTCAAAGATCAGGTGAGGGAGGGAGACATCCTCGTTTTGTGCTCGGATGGGCTCTACAATTTTGTATCAGATACCGAAATCCTCGGGGTCGTTCGCCAGAATTCTATCGATGATGCAAACCAGATCCTGATTAACTTGGCAAATAAGCGTGGGGGCGCCGAC
>JBIKWG010000006.1:0-31658 GCA_044356425.1 Bdellovibrionota bacterium
CTTTATTAGCGCGCCCCAGGAATTAATCGCCGATACGACATGCTGCGGCTCAACTCCCTTCCCAAATACATGCGCCGCGCCATGCGGATTAAACATCGCTACAAACTGTACGTTGGCTGACACCACAACCGATAACATCTCAGGGTCATGCCCCGCAGTAATATCATTAATCATCGCAGCACCCTCAGCGACAGCCCGCCGCGCTATCTCTGCATGGTGTGTATCAACAGAACAGGGCAGACGATGAGCAAAGTGTAACAGCACCGGGGCAATTCGCTGCCACTCATCTTCAATCCCACAGCATACCGAACCTGGTCGCGTTGAATCACCCCCGATATCGAGCATCTCTGCGCCCGCAGCTACTAGAGCCTCTCCATGGTCACACAGAGATTTTACTGAGCAATGAGCACTACCATCAGAGAAGCTATCCGGGGTGCAGTTTACAATACCAACGATGGTGATGTTATCTAGCAGCCTAATCATTTTACGGACTAGGACGGGTTCGCGAGAATATGTTCAACAATCCGCTCGATACTCTCAGCAGAGGGCATAGCGACCTGCTTGCCATTGATCCACACCGTAGGCGTTCCAGCTAAACCCAACGCATTTGCGCTCTCAATATCACGCTGAATACTGACTGCATAACGCTCTGCCTGAATACACTCCTGAAGCGCCTGCCGATCGAGGCCAAACAAAGCTGACGCGCGACTGCTCAGCAAATTACGAACATTCTCTAGTGGAAGCTGTCCCTCGATCTCTTCTGCTGTAAAAAGAAACTGATTTGTCTCCCAGAACTTCCCCTGCTCACCTGCACACCGAGACAGATGAGCAGCAAGGCAGGCGTACTGATGAAATGCGCGCGTAATAGACCGATTACATCGATTATCGAGCGGGTAGTTCTTAAAGACAAAGAGATACTTCCCTTTAAACTTCGCCAAAACCTCGTGAAGTCGACTGGCAAACAAGCGACAGCCGCCGCATTCATAATCCGCAAATTCGACTATCTTGACGGGAGCCGTGGGATCGCCCTCAGCGTAATCACCAAACGGCCCCTCGTTGATTTTCAGGGGTATCTCGATAGGACGCTCTGCAAGCCACGCCGGTAAAGGATCAACGTACTGCGCCTTATGCTGCTCAGCCTTTAGTAGTAGGCGGCTGAGCAACATATCGGGTGCTTTTACATTCCCATAGGCCAACACCACTACTCCAAGGATAGCGACTCGAGCGGCCCAACGCTCAGCAACTGATTTTGCGGAATATGCACAGGAGCCGACTGACAGCACTGTCCCCACACTAGCAACACACCCCGCAAGCAACCGCCCAGGAAACGCTCCACGCCAAACCACCAAGAAGAGTGCGATGTTAATCAGATAAAGCGCCATACACATGATGCATAGTGCTTTAATAACCAGAGTCGAGAGCAAAAAGAGTGCTACCGATCCGATTACAGAGACCACGCCCATCAGAAGAACGAGATGCATAAAGGCGGCTGGCGCAAGAGAGCCTGTGAGAATGACTGCTAGCGCCCCACCCATAAGTAGCAGATAAAAGAACATCCCGTATGACGCGATCGGAACGCCCAGCAGCGTTGACCACTCACTAGCATTTACTGCCTCGCAGTTGTAATAGGCAGAGATGTTACAAAAACTGGGGCCAGAAGCTAACCCGTGGGAATAACGAACATGCTGATCAAGCGCCATTACCGAAACGATAAAACCGACGGCAGACAAAAACAGGACGCCCCACACAACGACCCTTAACTCTCTTTCACTTCTTGCTATCTTTAACACGCTACGAGTACCGTCTTAGACCGCTTTATAAGAAATTGAGGCGAGCACAACCACGCTCGCATCACGATAGAGTGTGCTCCATTGTGAGTCTACGAGCAACTGCTGAGCGATAGGGGCCGAGAGCGGCAGGATAACGTGGCTAACTTTAAAATCACCCACAAGCTGCTCGAAGGCTTTTCTATCTCGCATGGCAGCATCCGCGGCTCGGTAAAAGCCCTCTCCTAGCATGGCATTACGGTCATCAATGACGGCCCGAAAGCGCGGAAAGAGGTTTAGGGTGATCGCCCCACCCCAATTTGGCGATGCAAACACCACACCGCTCTGCGCATCCGCGTTCACTAATGCCCGCATAACCCCCGCTGGATAGGTCGAAACGGAGGGGCCAAGTGGGTGCAAGAAAGCTCGCTCTCCGTAAGCCAAAGCCACTAGCAGAAATAAAACGCCGCACAGCAGCGAACTCAGCAACCCTGCTCGACGAAAGCGCTCTTCGTATCTCTCAGCAAACGAAACACTGCGCACCGTTAATCGAGCAACACTGGGCAGCGGAAGATGCCTCAGCGCTGACACCCCCTCGGTAGCTAGCGGCAAAAGTGCAATAGATGCAAACGGCAAGAATCGAACTGACTTTACTGAGAGCAGAAAAAAAACTCCCCCAATCAAAGGATCAAACCACCCTCTGAGCCCCCCACTATTGCGCCGCATCAGCGCCCCAACTGCTGCAAAACAGACCAGCACAAGAAGAGCTTTTCCTTCAAAGCTCCACAAATCGAGAGGCAGCCACTCCTGATTAAGAGAGAGAAAATAAGCGCTCTGGCCAAGATCGGCGATGCTTGCATGGAGGTGATATCCAGCAGGATTCAAAAGAGTGCTGCCACCGCACACTAATCCAATCAGCATAAAAGCCGCTGTTCTGTTCCGCTGCAATACGAGCGACAAGCCAACAAGGCTAGCGACCAGGAGAAGGCCAAGCACAAAAGCAGGATGAAGATTCGCCCATACAACAAACAGCGCACCGAGCAGCACAGCACATTTGGCTAGTCGCACCCGCGATAAGCGCTCATCAACACAGAGACGTCGTACAAGAGTAAAGACAACCGCGAATAGAAAAATTGAAAAGATTACTGGCCGAACAATCAGATGAACCTGTCCTATCTTCCATGCGAGCAGAGTGCTCACAAGCCCCCCCAAGGCTGATGCAGCACCAGAACGACCAGCCGCTCGCACCCCATCTCCAGCGACTCCGAAAAAAGCTGCTACATATATGAAAACTACACTGGCATAAACGAGCGGCCATCCGCCCTTGGCGAATAGCCCGTAAAGCAGCAGATCCCCCAGCCACTGATCAGATACCCATGGACGCTGAATACCCTGCGCATGCAGTGTGCCTCCCGGCACGGCCGCGGCCAGGAAGGGATCGTGCCGTGGTATTGAATTGTGATTGTAAATGTATTCGCCGGTTTTTAGGTGCCATCCAAGGCCAGGGTCATCAGCGATACTACCAAGCTGCACAAAATACAGCGTTAGGTAGCACGATATCACTACAAGACCTGTTAGAGAGAGGATTGCTCGCATACGCGAAACAGTGCTGAATCAGGATTTAAAGTGCGGTGAACGCATGCGCTTTTCGGACACCTTACTCGAACAGAACGTTTCTCTGGAAGCCCCAATTAACCCTAGCAACTCAACATTAGTGAACGCTGACCTCACGCAAACACCCGCTGTTCTGGCAAACAACGTCTGTTAATCAAAGCGAGCCTCGCAGCTACAACACCCCAGGCAGATGCTTGTAGGCTGGTGAGAGGCTATTCTCTTACTAGCTCACGCACACGACCAGAGAGCAGAACACGTAGAGCGCTTCGCAGCTTTTGTTCAACACGCTGATACCCCAGCACAGTTATGGAATCTTTGTGGAATCTACTGTAACGCTGCGGCTCGCTAAGGATCGCCTGCAAGCCCGACAAGTCCTCTCGCAACGTCAACAGATTCGCTCAAGCGAAGCATCGGGCTATAATTGCAGCGACTATGCCTCAGCATCACCGAAAAGAAGGGGTGGCTTGCGAAGGTGGAAGCCCGACTGCGAAAGCTTTACCCAGATCTCTTGCAATATCTCTTTGCTTGGTCCGTCCATCAGCTCATAAATCGAATCAAGGCTCATCACCTGCTGCATCGCTGCCATTGCAAAGATCGGCGCGGCTTGCTCTTTCAACAACCTGTCTCGCACATCAGTGATGAACGCCTTGAGCTCGGCCTTAGTGGTAATCTGTGAAAGTTCCGCCCCTTCTTTCATAGCCTCTTCCGTTTCCTTAACTTTAGTCTCTTTCTTTTTCATATCTTCACCGATCCACAGGTATTATCTCTATAGCTTGATTGTATCTGGTAGGATTATCAAGAGGGTCCAGAAGTACGGGCGCATCAACAAGCACCGATCTCGTCTGGATCCTGCGCGGCTCCACCCCTGCCCGAATAAGCTGATTTGCGAACTCCTTAGCACGCTTCTCAGTTATATGTTGAGCATACTCAGATTCTGGGGAGACGCTCTTTGCGTACACCGCTACTACTAAACGTGAGTATGGAAGACGAAACTCATTCATCTTCGCCAATTCGCGCACGATGCTCATCCCGTCTTCGCACATAGTAACGCTGTCGCCACTGAAAAAGAGGTCTGCTGGAAAGATATCACGACTTGGATGAAGGGCTACTCTGCGCTTAAAGTGCTCAGAAAGCACCTGTTGAGCGGCGGCCCTTCTCTGCTCATCCTCAATGGCGGCTTTGTTCTTTAAAGCGGCCTCTTCATTTGCATCGGTGACGATGCCGTGTATCGCGCCAACCACAGCTCCGAAACCAGCCCCAACAGCAGCCGCCGGCCCAGCAGCTGCACCAACTTGCACACCCGTAACGGCTCCAGCTCCGGCCCCTTCAAGCGCCCCAAGCGCCTGCCCAGAGAAGAGCTTATCTGGCCCCTCAACTGGTTGACGTGCGCACCCTAAAACGCACGCGCACAGCAGCACGGCTGCAGCACACTGGGCTGTAACGATTCCACTCTGAACGGGGTATCTGTAGGGCATCCTGACTTGCATCGTCTTTGTATGATGACAGAGCTCCAGTTATTGCATCACAATAGCGCTATCAAAACCAAGTTTATTTAGGCCAAACGCCTTGAGGCTAGGCTCACCCCCCTCAACCGCTCTCTTCAACTCACTATAGGCAGTTTCATTACCCACAACAACAACGATAAAACTTGCAGGATCCCAGCGCTTCTGAGCTACTTCCCGCACCTGCTCTGGCGAAACACCATCTATTTTATCCAAGAAGGTCTGATCGTAGTCCTTCGGATAACGAAGAAGCTCAAGCTGCGCTGTGCGCACTGCGATGTCATCAAAAGAATCGAAATTAAAGACAAATGAGTTGCGAATTGCCGCTTTCTTCTCTGCCATCTCTTCTGAACTTGGCACCTCACTCTGCATCCCTTGCAATACAGCGATCGACTCACGAATTGCTGGCGAGACAGAGTCGGCTTTGGTCTGCAAAAATACGTAATTTGCACCTCGCACAACACCCGCCGATATTCCGCCCGATACACCGTAGGTCAGCCCTAGCTCTGTCCGCACGCGATTCATCAAGCGAGAGCCGAAACCTCCGGAACCGAAGACCTCATTGAATACATCAATCTCTGGCCAATCTGGGGAGAGTCGTTCAACGCCAAGTTGACCCATATTAACCGTCGCTTGCGAGAACGGCAGTGCGATAAAATAGATGCCTGGCTGCGGAACGTGCGTTATTGGCGGCGCGGGAGGAAGCGCTACACCGCGTGAACGCCATCCACCAAAAGCAGTCTCGATTGCTTGCGCTACCTGCTCTTGTGCGATGTTTCCGGTGACAACAAGAATTGCATCATCTGGCTTCACAAATTTTTCGTGAAGGTCTACAAGATGCTCCCGGGATATTCCGTAAACATCACGCTCCCTTGTTACGCGACCGTATGCAGTGTCGCCATACAAAAGCTGAGAGAAGGCTATCTTGGCAACTGTCGCCGGATTGTCAACGCGCCGCTTAATGCCTTCAACCGCATGCCCCTTCCACAGCGCTATCTTTTCGCTCTCAAAGCGAGGCCGCAGAACAACGTCAGCAAACAGACCAAACACCCGATCAAAGTCAGAAGAGAGCCCCGAAAAAGCGACCCCTCCAAACTCAGCACCAAAAGACGAGGAAACAGCACCTGCCAGCTTCTCTAGCTCTTTATCGAGCTGATCTGCCGAAAGTGCCCCTGCTCCACCTTGACGCATCAAGTCACCCATCGCAGCAACAACGCCAACGGGCTTTTCAGGCCCCCACAACGCTCCGCCTCGAATAAAGAGCTTACCGCGCACCAACGGAAGCTCTGGATCGTAAGCGAACAAAACTGTGAGTCCGTTTGAAAGCTGCCAACGCTCAGGCTTTGACGGTTTAAACGAGGCGACTTCATCTGCTCGTGTTGATACGTGGGGCGCTATCGTTCGGCGCTCAATAGAGCAGCCTGCTAGCAACACCGCTACCGATGTTATGACGGAAACTATCAATCCTCTTTCTACCACCGCCGTATCTCTCCTTGATTCTCTCTATTGCCCTCGCACGGCGTATCGCTCGCGCGCGCTCCCTCTTTGAAACGTCATGCTTAACGTGAAATAGTGGCTACCGTTCGTCTCTCGGGCACCAGGTATGCCTGCGCCACGCGCTTTACATCAGCCGTCGTTACCGCAATCATTTTGTCGTACCAATCAACTGAGGCGCGCCACGACCCAAACACTAGCTCGGATGATGCCAAATCAAGCGCAAGCGATTGACTCGACTGCAAGTGCAGCAAGAAGTCCATACCGATCGAACGCTTTGCAACCTGAAGCTGCTCTTCTGTTACTCCCGTCCTTACAAACCGCTTTACAACGCCGTCAAATGCAGCAAGCACATCATCAGCACTGTGAGGCGCTTTAGGCGTGGCTCCGAACATCAATAGGTTTGGATAGGCTATACCTGGCCCCTCTTCTGTATCCACCGCTGCTGCAACTTGTCGCCGCTTTACTAGCTCTACATAGAGCGGAGAAGTCTTTCCCCCTGCTAACACCTCAGCCGCCAGGCTAATCGCCGGGTCGTCTAGATGCGGATAATTTGGTTTGTGATAAGCCACGATGAGCTGTGGAGAGGCCTTCAGCTTTAGCGAGACACGCCGTTCACCCTGCTGCGGAGCTTCCGCTGGAACATCACGCTGCACCTCAGGGCCAGCTGGTATCGCACCGAAGTACTCTTCAATTACCTTGATATCTTCGTCAGGATTAACTCTGCCCACGACTGATACCACCATATTGCGTGGACTGTAGAAGTGCTTCCGAAACGCCTCAAGCTTTGCAGCCGTTAATTCGCGAATATCGTGCTCATATCCGATCACCGGATCGCGGTACGGATGACGCTGGTATGCTACACCCAACAGCAGCTCGTAAAGCCGCCCATCTGGCGAATCTTCAAAGCGCATGCGACGCTCTTCTAGCACCACATCTCGCTCTTGATAAAACTGCCGCATGACAGGATTGATCAATCTATCAGACTCCATCTTAGCCCAGAATTCAAAAGCTGAGCGCGGCAGATTTTCAAAGTATTTGGTAAACTCTTTGTCCGTAGTGGCATTTTGACCCACCACACCCTGCTTCTCGTAGCGACGAGTAAAGTCATCAGAAACCCAGATTGTGCGCAGCTCTTTGTGAATTTCGTCCCACTCCCTCTGCTGCTCCGGCGATAAATTCTGCGCAGCATTTGATGCAGCAGCGATCTCTTCGAGTCGATCCAGAAGCTGCCTCTCGCGAGCATAGTTGGTTGTGCCTACAGTCTTGGTTCCCTTGAAAGCCATGTGCTCAAACAGATGCGAGATTCCGGTTTCTCCGACCGTCTCATCACTTCCACCAACACGCACTACAACAGCTCCCGAGAAAACCGGCGCTGTGCCGCGATTGTAAAGAATCACCCGCAGCCCGTTCTTGAGTGTGTAGAAGCGAACTTTAGACACCATGTCAGCAAGGGCGCTCGAAGAGTCATCAGCGTGAGCGCACGGCAAAAAGAAAAAAGACAACCCTACAAACGCCGCAGTGATAGTCTTAAAAAAGTGGGGCAAAACGGGCAACCGCATAGGGCTAACTAATAGAGAGAAGACAGAGATAAACCATGAGACTCCCACGATAACTTCCTTCTACAGTGTAGTAAAGGAGATCTTCAGTGGCCCGCTCAAGGCAGGTCGAGAAGCCTCTCAACCAAAAGGCTAGCCCTTTTTTAAAAGCAATCAGTAGGAGCAAATAGCAGCTGACGGCAGATCTTCTAGCTGGGCTCAACAAACCCTGCAGGTACTTTCTGTTGTTCAGCAATCACAGCAGCTGGCAAAACGATGCTTACGATAGCCCCACCTCCATCGCGATTTTTAAACTCAAGTCGGCCGCCATGAATTTTTGCATACCAGGCAGCGATTGAAAGACCCAAACCGCCCCCCTGCTGCTCATATTTGGCCCTATTGATCTGCCCGAAGGGTTCCATCGCTTCACGAATCTGAGAGAGGTCGAGCCCCATGCCCCTATCTTTTACATCGAACCACACCTCGCCTGCAGCAACGCGGCTGTGAATCTCGATCTCTTTTCGATCTTGGCTAAACTTGACTGCGTTTGAAACAAGTCGGTCGAGGGCATCGACTAACGCTGACTCTAAGCATGCAACATGCGCCCCACCGCTCTCATCAATGCGCGCCACCGAAAATCCGTCTGCTGCAAGCTGCTCCTCACGTATGCGAGAATGTCGGTGCATAAGCTGCGCAACCGATAACACTTCGGCGCTCGCTGCAAAGGTTCGTTTGAAAACACCAGCCTCAAGCTGCTGAAGAACCATAAAATCGCCGACCAGCTGCTCAAGACGCACACCGCCGCGTTGCACCGCCTCAAGCAAGCGCTTCGCCTTTTCGGCCCCCAGAGCATCTCGATGATTTAAGAGCAGCTCCATGCCCGTGTTAATCGCTACCAGCGGCGTTCTAAACTCATGTGAGAGGGTCTGAATTACGCGCTTCTGATATCCGCTGTAGCGTACATTCGATTGACTTTCGAGGTCACGCCAGCGCGCAAGCTTACCTTTTACCACAGCGAGCAGATTCTTCGGCTCAATCGGTTTACACAGGTAGTCCTCTGCACCAACCTCTTTGCCATGACGAACATCCTCCTCACGGTCGCGAGCCGAGAGAAAGACAAACGGAACGTGGCTGGATGTCGGCACTTTACGCAGCTGCTCGTGCAACTCAAAGCCACCCATTTTTGGCATCATGACATCGCATATAATCAGATCAACGCTCTGCTCTTTTAGCACGCTTAGTGCCGCCTCGCCGTTTTCGGCTTCGAGCACGTTGTACCCGTGCTTTATGAGGAGCCCCTGCAGAACATTTCGCAACAACGGATTGTCGTCCACGAGCAATACCGTAGGAAGCCCCTGTAATTCGGGCCGTTGTGTTGTTGGTCCTGAAAAATGATCGTCTCTTGACATCCTTCCTCTGCCCTTGAATTATCGGGCGTCCAGCGGCACCCCTTGAAGACTAAAATCAAGTCCGTACGAAAGGAACTATATGACTGATATCTTTGCGCTTTTTCCCGGTCAAGGCTCACAGAAGGTAGGCATGGGCAAAGAGCTATACGAGCGCTACGATGCTGCTAAGCAGCTCTTTAACACAGCCGATGAGGCTCTCGGATTCTCGCTTTCATCAATCTGCTTCCAAGGACCAAGTGAAAAGCTGACCCTTACTGAGATCACCCAGCCAGCAATCCTTACTGTAAGCACAATCTGCTTTGAAGTTGCAAAGCGAGAATCGGGGTCAAACTTTCCATCGATTGCAGCAGCGGCTGGTCACTCACTTGGTGAATACTCAGCGCTAGTTGCTGCCGGGTCGCTGACATTCGAGGACGCCGTGGTGCTCGTAAACAAGCGCGGTCGCTATATGCAAGAAGCTGTGCCAGTAGGCACTGGCAAGATGGTGGCTGTGCTCGGTAAAGAGGTAAGCGAAATCGAGTCAGCTCTCATATGCGAAGGGGATAAAGTCGCAGAGATTGCGAACATCAACGCCCCAGGACAGATCGTCGTTGCCGGTTCGGTGTCGGGCGTAACCGCCTTCGTTGAGCGATTAGGCTCTGCCAAAGTTATTGAGCTTCCAGTAAGTGCGCCCTTCCATTGCAGCCTGATGAAGCCTGCCGAGGAGCGTCTGCGAGAAGACCTCAAGAGTGTCACGATCAAGGCGCCAGCATTTCCGGTGTATCAGAATTTTTCAGCTGCTGCAGTTACCGATCCAGAAACAATTCGCGAGAATCTAGCTCGTCAGGTGTGTGGGCGCGTGAGGTGGGTAGAATGCGTAGAGGCCGCCATAAAAGAGAAATCCCTCTCTGCCGCGTGGGAATTCGGCGCAGGCAATGTCCTGACGGGGCTCGTAAAGCGAATAAACAATTCAGTGGCTCGCGTGAACATTGATGCTCCGACCTCGATTGCCGCACTCCAAGGCTAGAGACCGAAGTCAAGTAGCAGGAAAAGCCCTGGTTCTAGGCCGTTACTGCGCCCGCTGTGGCTTTTCCATACGCGGCATATCGTGCCGCGCCTAGCCCTGGAGGCGTGAGCGCTTAACTTACCCGAGCGCCCAGCTTTGCCGAGAACTAGCTTTGCCCACTTCGATGCTCCTTTAAAGAGCTAGCTCCAAGCCCCTTAGTACGCTTTAGCAAAGATAGCATCCTTGGTCGCTGGCTTTCCGGTGACAACACACCGGCCCTCGGTGCCACTCTGCTCAAGCGGTAAACAACGCACGGTAACTTTGTGCTGTGCCAGTAGCTCAAGCGCCTCCGGAGCACCTGACCATTTACCTAAGACAAAGCCCCCGTGAATCTCTGGCTTCTCTGTGTTTTGCGGCGTGAAGAACTTAATGAAATCTGCAACCTCTTTAATATCAGTCCGAATGTTTGCGTCACGAAACGCCTTAGCCTGCGCAAAGAGTGCACTCTGTATGCTCTCAAGAACTGTTGACATCGTTTCAACAGCATCATTAAAACCGACAAACGCTTTATCGCGTGGGCCTTGATCACGACGATAGAGCACGACCTGCTTCGATTCGATATCACGCGGCCCAACCTCAAGCCGAACCGGTATCCCCTTCTTAATCCACTCCCAGCTCTTATCGCCGCCGCGCATATCGCGCTTATCAACAGTTACCTCAATCGGCGCACCGTTGTAGTGCTTCGCCTTAAGTGCGGCAGCTAAACTCTCAGCATACTCAAACACAGCCCCTTGCAGCTCGGGTTTCGGCACCACTGGAATTATAACCACCTGCTTCGGCGCAACTCGTGGCGGCAAGCGCAGCCCATCATCATCAGCATGAGTCATAATCATGCCACCAATAAGACGGGTAGATACTCCCCATGATGTCGTATAGGCGTACTCAGTAGCGCCTTCACTGCTAAGAAACTTTATCTCAGACGCCTTGGCGAAATTCTGCCCAAGGAAGTGCGAAGTTCCGGCTTGCAAGGCCTTACGGTCCTGCATCATCGCTTCGATACAATAGGTGTCGACAGCGCCCGGAAAGCGCTCTTCAGGGATCTTCTCACCTTTAATAACAGGGATAGCTAAAACATCTTCAACGCATGCCCGATACACTTCTAACATCTTAAAAGTCTCGTCGACTGCTTCTTGCGCAGTTGCGTGAGCGGTGTGCCCCTCCTGCCACAGGAACTCTGTCGTGCGAAGAAACAAACGCGTGCGCATCTCCCATCTAACTACGTTAGCCCACTGATTGATCAAGAGCGGCAGATCACGATACGACTTAACCCAACGAGCAAACGATTCTCCGATAATCGTCTCTGAGGTCGGCCGAACTACCAGCGGCTCATCAAGCTCACCACTCGCGACTAGCTTACCGTCTTTTGCCTCTAGGCGATGATGAGTGACAACTGCACACTCTTTAGCAAACCCTTCAACGTGAGCCGCTTCTTTCTCTAGGAAACTTAACGGGATAAAAAGCGGAAAGTAGGCATTAACATGCCCCGTGTCTTTGATCATTCTATCAAGCTGGCGTTGTAGGTTCTCCCAGATGCCGTACCCCCACGGTTTAATAACCATGCAGCCGCGCACAGCAGAGTTTTCAGCCATATCAGCAGCACGCACGACCTGCTGATACCATTCTGGATAATCTTGATCTCTTCGGGGCGATATTGCAGTTGAAACCTCTTTCACAACTCTCTCTCTCTCTCTGTTTCTCTCTATCTTTCTTTCCTAGGCACGAGCCCCCGAAATGTAGCACCCCTGTAGTTGCCAAGTAAACGAGCTGGTTACGGGTCAAAAATAGGCATTGTAGGGTAATTTTCAGCACTTTTCGTAACAAATATGCAGAAAAAAATAGTCTTAAACCCTCAAGTCGACCGTACCGATGGGCCAGCTGTCTTCTCGAGACTCGAAACGTAAAGATTTCAGCAGAAGTGGCGTTATTCTCAGTAGGGAGAGCGATTCACTGTAGAGAGCTGACGTGATGACGCCTCTTAAATAAGGTAATTTGAGAGCCTAAAAGAAGGAACCATGAAAGAAGATTCAAACGAGCAGAAACAACCTCGCAAGCGCGGCCTTACCTCGCTAACGCTTCAATGGATCTCTGATAAGCTGCGCCGAACAGAACGGATTAAAGAAGCCCTGGAGAAGGGAAGCTATCAGGTCGATTCAAACAAGATAGCGGAAGCGATTTTGAACGGCGAGTCTCCGGTTAAATAGGAGCGAGTCTGCCCAGAGAGCAGCGAGAGAAAAAAGAGAGCTACACCAGAGCTGCCTGACACCCTGTGCTCGCACAATAAATCACTGAGCTTTGCGTGATTCAACACGATCGCCTCCCTGGCTGCGACCACTATGTGCGAGGAAGTGCTGGTCGCGATAAGCTAGAACATCTCAATCGGCCGATGGTGCAAGAGCGGCTCGAAACGGCACGGCAACCTGCAGCAGAGCAGAATTAACTGCTATCCCCTGCCCCCGCCTACTGCCTACTGCCTACTGACCCGTCAAACGCAAACAACAAGCAAACCACAAACTACGTTTTGCGCCGACCGCTCACAAGCTCACGCCAGCCAGCATAAGCGGCCTTAGGGGCTTAAAAACACCGCTTCCAGCCTGCAAGCTTCACCAACGGCGAACTGATCTACCGTAGATCCTTCATCATACTGAAGAAGGAAGTGCTCCTATCTGTTACTTTTATCAGGTCAGGAGGGTGAGTCGGTGCGACAAAGGTCGTATACTTTCTAGGCATCACTAAGATATGGCAGACAGAGGACACACACAGGGCATATCCGCTGGCGGTTTATTAATCGCTCTCGGAATAATATACGGCGACATCGGCACGTCTCCTCTCTATGTGCTAAAGGCCGTTGCCAGCACCGAACCTATCTCTCGCGAGATCGTTCTAGGCGCTCTTTCTTGCATCTTTTGGACGCTAACTCTTCTTACCACCATTAAATATGTTGCACTCACATTGCGTGCAGACAACCGCGGTGAAGGTGGAATATTTGCTCTCTACGCCTTAGTCAGAAAGAACTCTCCCTGGCTGATCGTGCCAGCGGTAATAGGAGGAAGTGCTCTGCTTGCGGACGGCATCATCACACCTCCCATCTCAGTTTCATCTGCCGTAGAGGGGCTCCGAAAGATCAGCCCTCAGATCCAAACGGTGCCGATTGTGCTTTTTATTATAACCGTGCTCTTTTCAATTCAGCACTTCGGCACAAAGGCAGTGGGACGCTCATTTGGGCCCGTCATGCTTGGGTGGTTCACCATGCTCTCAATTCTCGGAGCGCTCTGGATTATTCCCAACCCCGAAGTCCTTCAGGCACTAAACCCAGTCTATGCGCTAGAGCTGCTGTTCATTCATAAAAATGGCTTTTGGCTGTTAGGCGCCGTATTTCTCTGCACGACGGGGGCAGAGGCTCTGTACTCTGACCTTGGGCATTGCGGACGTGGCAACATCCAAGTGTCGTGGGGGTTTGTAAAGCTAGCCCTACTGCTCAACTACTTCGGTCAAGGAGCATGGCTCCTGCAGCGAGAAGGTCAGAACCTCGGCGACCTCAATCCATTCTTTGAAATTATGCCTGAATGGTTTCTTATTGCCGGGATTGCAATCTCAACTTCGGCAACAATCATTGCCAGCCAGGCACTGATCAGCGGCTCGTTCACCTTGGCAACTGAGGCGATGCGACTCTCTCTCTTTCCTAAGGCGAAGATAGTCTATCCGAGTGAGCTAAAGGGACAGATATATGTGCCCGCCGTAAACCTGATGCTCTTTATCGGATGCATGGTCGTGGTGTTGTACTTTCGTGAATCGGCCAACATGGAAGCTGCATACGGGCTAGCGATCACTCTTACCATGCTGATGACAACCATCCTCTTCTCAAACTATTTGCTGCGCAAACACGTACCGTGGCCCCTGGTGGGTCTATACCTCGCTGTATACCTATCAATTGAGGGCGGATTCTTATTTGCAAACCTGCTCAAGTTTCACCATGGGGGGTGGTTTACCCTGCTGATCGCTTCAGGCGTTGCTGCGATCATGTACACCTGGAACACTGGCTCGCGTCTCAAAGTCGCCTACACGGAATACGAGTCACTCCCGCAACACCTACCAGCACT
This sequence comes from Bdellovibrionota bacterium, assembly GCA_044356425.1. GTDB lineage: Bacteria > Bdellovibrionota_C > UBA2361 > UBA2361 > OMII01 > OMII01. Next base: position 14,466 of record JBIKWG010000006.1, read on the forward strand.
TGAGCTTCTCAGCTGCGATGAAAAGGTTCCCAAATACTCAACACACCTGGTCTATATGTCTGGTGCGCCCTTCCCTAAAGTCATTGAGAGCAAAGTGCTCTACTCGCTCTTTCACGTGCATCCAAAGCGCGCGGATGTCTATTGGTTCATACATGTAAACGTGCTGGATGTTCCCTACACTACTGAATATGAAGTGACGACTCTGATTCCCCGCAAGGTTTTCAGAATCGATTTCAACCTTGGTTTTCGTGTTGAACCTCGTGTGCATCTTTTCTTCAAGAAGGTTATCGAAGAGATGGCTGAGCGCGGAGAGGTCGATCTGTTAAGCCGCTACGATTCGCTGCGAACAAACCATATCGTGGGCGACTTGCGGTTCGTCGTGCTGCATAAAGAGCTTTCTTATGAAAGCGATCTTCCGTGGTTTGATCGGATGGTAATGGAGGGCTACTTTCTGCTCAAAAAGCTGAGCTTAACAGAGGAGAAGAGCTTTGGCCTGGACACGAGCTCGGTTGCAAAAGAGTTTGTTCCGCTGGTGTTGCTACCGGCAAAAAACTTCGATCTCAAGCGTATCGACTCAAACTCAACGATGGCGTCGGTAGCATCACGGCCATTATCCCCCAAGACGAGCTCCCATTAAAGCTTAGCAAATGGCGCCCAAAGAAACACCGCCCCCAAACTTCGGGCGTCTGAAGCTTAAGAGGCACACAGCCCTGCGACTGGGCTTTGTATTTCTTGATGCTTTTTAGCCTGCTCTAGAGCGAGATGAGCCCCACGAGCAAACACTCTTACTAGCAAGCACAACGTGCTCGTACTTACGGGCCAACTGCCCTAGCTCTGTGGCTCAACTTGGCGATAATCGGACGGCACCTCGACGTCAAACAGCGCTGGCTTTATCGGCTGATTCAACGTGAGCTTGGCTACTCTCAAAATCCCCTGCACTTCATACGGTGCATACAGAGCTACAGCGATGCTCGGCAACCCCTCTGATGACATCTCCTTAACCTTCGCCTGCAAGCGAACAGCCCTATTGTGTTCATCGAGAATCTCTACTTTACGTACGAGTCCCTTGGGAGTTACGTGCCAGGCAGTGTGCGATGCCGTGTCTAGCAGCACGACTGAATCTTCATCCTCTTCATAGGCCACGACATCCTGACAGAAGAGCTCTGGAACAACCCCTGAAAGCAGTCCGATGACGATTGACTTTGAAACGCCGTTGAGTCCAAAAAACTTCTGAACCATTTGCTGCTCGTCAAATCCAGCGGTGTAGGTCTTCTCTTGAGAGTTAATTAGCGTGGATACACCATCATGAACGACCAATATCGCTATCGTTACTGCCCCCTCTGGTGGCAGCATATCAACTCGCAAACTCGACTCAGCGCGACTAACCAGCGCATACCGAAATCGCGCGCCCTCATCTTTTCGCGAAAACTCAGCATCAACGAGCGCCTTCATAGAAGAAGCTGGCTGGCGGCGCTGCATGACATCTTCACAGCGAGCGCGCGAACTGCGTGCGGCTAGGGGCTCGACAACCGGCTCAAAACGAGGCGCCCCAAAACAGCCAGTGGCAACGATGCCGATGGCACAAACCAGTAGCCGACGTAAAGAGATGTACATGTGCAAATACTACCTTGTTATCAATTACCCTCAGCAAGCTGAACAAACGCCTTTCGTTAGGCAGCCTGGGGCCAGCGACCTAGTTCGCTTCTTTGAATTGAGCGCAACTCAGGATGCGCTTGCAATATAGAATCGAGCCGCTTCTGAATTCGTTTATACGCCTCTGACTTCTCTTCGTCACGCGAATCTTCACGACCAACGCCCTGCTCAGCCACCCCTTTCATGATTCCAACCGCCTTCGCCAAACTACCTTCGGCTATCAACACCTCAAGATAGTGTTCAACAACTATCAGATCTTCCCCCGACAAGCTTACAGCCTGTGCCAACGTAGCTTCTGCTTCGGAAACCTTGCCCTGCTTGAACTGAATCCACCCAAGAGTATCAAGGTAGAACCCATCACGCGGTTTGTTTTCAAGGGCCATATGTACCAAACCACTCGCGCGTTCAAGATCACCCCCGCTCTCTACGAGAGCATACGCGATAAAGTTCATGGCATCGGAATTTTTTGGGCTAACAGCCAACACGCGCTCCATCGCCTTGATAGACTCAGCAATGTCGCCCTGATCCCCAAGAATCAGCCCCAGATTAAAAAGAAGTCGCTCATCATCAGGAGACCTCTTAAGGCTTCTTTGAAGCTGCGTCTTGGCCTCTGCATATCGTCCAAGGTCACGCAGAATTAACACCTCATACAAGCTAAGGTTGACGTTCTGTGGCTCTACTTCAAGCCCCTCACGCACAGCTCTCAGCGCTCTCTTACGTTCGTTCCCTTGACGCAAAATAAAAGCAGCAAATGTTCGAGAGCGAACGAACATCTGGCTATCTTTTTCAATCCGAAACAGCTCATCCACCGCTTCTTTCGTCTTTCCTGCGCTGGCAAGCATCGACGCTAAATAGTAGCGCGCTTCAGAATGGTTAGGGTTAGTGGCGAGCACGAAGTTCAACTCACGCTCTGCTTCTTTGTAGTTCTGCTTCTCGATCTGAATCAGCGCAATCTTAAAGCGTGTGTCCGTTGCATCTTGCTCAAGCGTCTCTAAGACCTGAAGGTGCGCAAGCGCCCCATCCAACTGCGACTGCCCAAGCATAATATGGCTAAGAACCTTGCGAGCTAGGGCATTGTTGGGATCTTTCTCAAGGATCCGCTCACACACATTCCTGGCTTTCTCACTCTTCTTCTGTTTAAGCAGCACACGCAGCAGCTCGGCCATACCGTTGCTCGTGCCCGCCTCTCGCTCAACTACGAAATCATACTCTTTTTCTGCCTCGCCGAGCTGCCCCATCTGCTCAAACATTCGACCAAGATAGTAGTGGGCTATCGGCTCACGCGGTTGAACCACTATTAAATCTCTCAGCACACCAACCGCTTCATCAAACCGCTGTTGTTTTGCATACAAATTCGCGAGCAGCACATAGGAATCAAACTTAGCTGGAAATTCTTCCATCAACTTTCGGTACATCGGCTCAGCCTCTGAAGTTCGGCCGAGCGCCTCAAGAACACCTGCGTAGAGCAGTCGAACGTAGGGGTCCTGCGGCTTTTCCGAGAGCGCTTTATCGGCAGCAACCAGAGCCTTATCAAGCTCTCCAAATCGAACGTATAGATCGGCCATCTTCGTGTGCAGTATAGCTGCTGGCTCATTCAGCAACGATTCGCTCTGAGCAAAGTGCTGCAACGCACTCGCATACTCCTCCTGGTTAAGCTCAAGCTGCCCGACCATAAAATGATGCAGCGAGGCAGACTGGCGCGACACATCGGCAGTTACCTGCGATGGATGCGCATTCGCTACATCCATCTGAACAGTGCTAGAAAAATCAGAACTATCTCCGCCGGGGGAAATCGCAGAACACCCCGCTAAGGCTATTATCAGGCCCATGACGCTAGAAACCAAGGTAGTCTGCCGGCAAAGAGACCCTAAACAAGAGCTAAGGACACCGCGATACAAGTGTTCAGCTCGAGGTGCTTGGCGCTCGCGCGCTGAATTGAAACAAACTCTTACAGGCAAGGCGACCCGAACGTTGACCGGATGCATACAACCGTTACACCCCACTTTTACACATCAGAAGCATTCCATTTCGATGGCTAACTGCTTCTACCAGCGACCACAGACGGTCGCTGGTAGCTTTGTTGCTTGCTGGTAGTAAGGTGGTTCGCCCGCAAGGACTCGAACCTCGATCTTCAGGGTCAGAACCTGACGTGCTGCCATTGCACCACGGGCGAATAAAACAATCCTCTTCTATTTTTAGAGGGCTCGAAAGTGTACCACGCATGGCCTCACTCTTCAACGGCACTACCATGTAATGAAGCTCACTATCGTCACGCTACCGCATCTTCCTCATACCCTGCCACCGAAAGGAAGAAAGCGACAGAAAAATATGGCAGCAACCTTGCCAAAATATGGTAGCAAGCTTGCTTCAGAATAGCCCCAAAGAGTGGCTCCTCACGTCCGCAGCAAAAACTTGGCACTACCAATCCGCCCCACATTTTATTTAATTTGACCATAACCCGCTGTTTTAACTCGCGCTTACCAGCGTTCAAAAAAGTACATACCCCCATTACTCAAGACGGCAGGAAACACCCAAAAAGCCGTGGGCAACAATATTCTTTAAGCCCTGCAAAGTTGAATCGCTTGGTTAAGCGTGCTAGGGTACAAAAAGACTTACGAAGTGGCCCCATCGTCTAGCGGTCTAGGACGCTGGCCTCTCACGCCGGAAACATGGGTTCGAGTCCCATTGGGGTCACCAAATTTGTCCGCTCCTCGTTACAAAGCCTTAATTATTTCAGCGCAAAGTTATCTTGATGACGGCATCTTGATAGCGACACCTAGGTAGCGATAGCTAAGCAGGGTATCTAAACAGGGTATCTAAAAATAGGGGCACCAAACATGGGCACCAACGAATCACACGCACCAAACAAAAACTCTTTTGACCTCAAGGTCGGGTTAGCACGCATGTTGTGCAACGGAGTTATCATGGATGTTGTTGACGTTGAACAAGCTCGAATCGCCGAGGATTCTGGCGCTGTAGCCGTAATGGCGCTTGAGCGCGTTCCATCTGACATCCGCAAAGAGGGTGGCGTTGCGCGAATGAGCGATCCTCAGATGATTGAAGAGATAAAAAAAGCCGTTAGCATCCCCGTGATGGCGAAGGTTCGAATCGGACACTTAGCTGAAGCCCAGATCCTTGAAGCAATCGGCATAGACTTTATTGACGAGTCTGAAGTGCTCACCCCGGCCGATCCGCACTATCACGTGGACAAGCACGCATTCAACACGCCGTTTGTATGCGGAGCAACCAATCTGGGCGAGGCATTGCGACGCATCCACGAGGGTGCGGCTATGATGAGAACAAAGGGCGAAGCAGGCACCGGCAACATCATCGAGGCCGTACGCCATCTCCGTGAAGTCTCTCGCGGAATAGCAGAGCTACGCTCACTTACTGACAGTCAGCTGCAAGACAAAGCCACAGAATATAGAGTGCCCCTGGCATTGGTCGCTGAGGTTCGCGAACTGGGACGTCTTCAGGTGCCAAATTTCGCTGCTGGCGGAGTTGCTACCCCAGCAGACGCGGCGCTTTGTCGGCAGCTTGGCGCTGAGTCAGTATTTGTTGGTTCAGGAATATTCAAAGCAGAGAACCCTCTCAAGCTCGGAAAGGCCGTTGTTGCCGCGACCTGCTTTTACAATGACCCCAAGAAGCTGCTCGAGGTGTCTCGCAATTTAGGAAAGGCGATGACAGGGCTTGAGATCGGTAAGATCCCCTCCGAGGCCCTGCTTGCAAATCGAGGATGGTAGCAGCTCCAAGAGTCGTTGGCATCCTAGGGTATCAAGGCTGCATTGAGCCACACGAGCAGATGTATGCTCAGCTTGGCGTGCAGACTCGTCGAGTGCGAACAGCCGACGATCTAGCGCAAATCGATAGGCTTATACTCCCTGGTGGCGAAAGCTCCACGATGCTGCGCTTCATCGAAGGCCACAACATGCTTGAGCCGCTAAGAACTTTTGTACAGAACAACCCCACCTGGGGCATCTGCGCCGGCTCAATCCTACTTGCGCAAGAAGTGATTAACCCCTCGCAAGCATCACTTAAAGCGATCGATATCACAGCTCACCGCAATTTCTATGGGTCACAACTAGACTCATTTGTTACCCCAATCTCTGTCGACCTCCTGCCCACTGAGATCGAAGCACACTTCATTAGAGCACCGCTGCTTAAGGCCAACCCTGCTCACCCCACTCGTGCGCCCTTAAGTATCCACGCCCACCTCGAAACCCAGCCTGTCTTTTTTTCACAGAACAGGATCTGGGCATGCTCTTTTCACGTGGAGCTCGGCAGCGACACTAGGCTTCATCAGCTCTTTGCCGCGCTGTAGCAATAAAAAGACCTGCTGCCTGCGCCCTATCAGAGCCCCAGACCGACGGCGAAACTATCCTTACCAGCAAATATTTCGCGAATTGTAAAAATACAATCGTGTTCTGTGCGAGTAGCTTCGACTAACCGGCATGCAATATCACCGACTCAAGCCGAGGCTACCCAACTAAAACTACTACCGGCTGGCTAGCGCTGGCACCACCAGCGCCCCGTTCGCTCTGAACTCTCGATTGAGCCACTAGCCAACGAAAAAGCCTGGAAACTATGGGTCAATCGTTCAATCTTTATCGTCTTGATGCGCGGCTGTATCTTTGAGCAGTTTTCTAGGTAAGAAATTATGACTCTCTCGGAACGATTACGAAAAGCCGTCTTAACATCGAAAAAAACGAGGTACGCCATCGCGATCGGATCAGGGGTCGATCATGCCGTACTACGACGATTTATCCGCGGCGAGCGCGATATTAAGCTCAAAACTGCCGAAAGCCTCGCGAACTACTTAGACTTAGAGCTGGTAAAGAAAAAAACTTCGAAATAACAATTGCTGGGAAAGCCTAACGCACCGCGAGCCAGGTTATGGTTCCGCTTTCTTTTTCACTCTCTATCGATTGGCCGTTTGCCAGCAGCAGCCCTCTAAATCTACGAGGGGATATCTCTGCCCCACTGCGATCAGATCGGCGCTGCAAAACGACAGAGGATACGCCGCGCAGGTCACCCATAAGCGCCTCATCCGTGGCCTTTATCGGCATCAGCCGAACCTCTTTCGTAACCCCGTACACCAACAGCGGACTGCGCAGATACTGCTGATATTCAGGCATCCCGTTAACAATGCCGCTCTCCACCTCAATAAGCCCTGAGTAAAGCGCTACCGGACCGGGTCTGCCCGCCACTAGCTGTGCCGCTTCACGCCAGCCCTCGACAACCCGTTCCTGGGACGCAACACGAAGCAAAAGAGCCGATCCTATAACTGTTATAGCGATCAGTCGTGGCTTATGGCCCGATATCGAGTTGGTGAGTGCCCCAACAACCAAAGCCATCGCCATGAGCTGCCAGGACCAATAGCGCGGCGTCCACAATGAAGCACTTCCAAGCACACTAACAATCATCAGCGGCAGTGGGCCAAGAAAAACATATGGCAAAAGCACACGAAGCGCCTTGCGGTAATCAGCGCCCACTGAGATGCGTCCACCCCAAATAGCAGCCACTATCGCCCCCATGACCACCGCAACGGTGGTGGCCACCGGCACCCAGCCCCGCAGCAGAGATAAACCCACCGGCGTTGCGGCAAAATCCAAACCATTCTTCCTACCAAAGAGCATCCCGACCTGCACCAGACCCGGAATGCAACAACAGCCGGCGCCCACCAGATATGGAGCTACCCGCCGCACCAGTATTGGGCTTCGCAAGAGGACGATGAAATGCGGAAGGGCTATCAATCCAAAAAGGTAGTGAGAGTAGAATACGAGCACCAAAGAAGCCGCCCAAAGCGCGGCAACTCTAGCTGTAAAGCCGCCACGTAGCTGCACTAAAAGGCCGATAGATATCACCGCTATTAGCAGGGCCAGGGAATACGGTCGCGCACTCAGCAGAGCATCCTGAAAAATATCGGCCGAAAATAGAAATGAGATTGCGATGAGCGTCACTATTTTGGGAAGTTGCAATCTCTGAGCAAGCCGGGCCATAAAAGCGAGAGCCATCCCGCAGAAAAGAATACTTAAGAAACGCAGAGCCACTTCGCTTGATCCGAAAAGCTTCGACCAACTCCACAGCAGAAGATAGTACAGTGGTGACTGCCCCTGAAAAGCGATCGTTCGATTCCACACCTCTTCGGCTCCAGCCATAACAACCCAGGCTGAAAGCGTCTCATCAAGCCAGAAACTTTCAGTCAGTGGGGCGCGCAGAAAAAAAACGACTACGATCAGGACACAAAAAAACGAGGCAACCACCGTCTCGATTTGTGCGTTGCGCGAATCATTCATACAGATCGCCCCTTTGAAGCATCGACCTGCGGCCTAGTCTTCCAACGTCGATGCATCCAGAACCATCCCTCTGGAAAATCTGCTATCATGCGGCAATACATGTCCGAGACGCGCTGTGTTATTATTCGAACCTTCTCATCCGTAGAAGAATCAACATCTTCATAGATATCAAAGCAGCTGCACTCAACAACGTCGATGACATAACGCTCTTGCCCGATATATTTCATCGAGGCGACAAAGATAGGCACCTGTGTCCGCAACGCAGCCAATGCTACTGACTTTGTCGTTGCAGCCTGCTCTCCAAACCAATCCACAAAAACCGCATGATTCTTAGTTACGTTTTGGTCGAACAGCACTGCCACTGACATACCTTCATTAAGCGTCGCAACTATCTGCTTGAATGCCCCTGTTCTATCGATAATACGATTACCCCGCGCTTCCCTCATCTTGGTCCACCATCGATCGATCAACGGAGAACGAAACTTGCGCGCCACCGCTGCAAGAGGATATCCCAGCAACCCAATTGCATGGCCCAGAAGCTCAAAGCTCCCTAAATGTCCTGTAGCAATCAGAACGCCCTTGCCCGGCTGAGCCTGCAGACTCTCGAGATACCCACCGAGAGTTGCGCAACTAACATGCTCACGCACCCAGCCTTCATCGAGCTTTGAGAGACGTACTGTATCCGCAACGAGTCGACCGATCTCGGTAGCGTTCCTATGCGCAACATCTGCCAACCACTCTTCAGAGGCAGAAGGGAACGCTCTCCGTAGATTTGAGTGGATGGTGCGCGAGATGCGCGGCACCATAGCTACTACAATACGGAACATCGCCGCAAAGCTACGCACCCGCCAGGAATGCGGCAAAGCCCCAAGCAGCCAGAAGAGAATACGCATTAAAACATATGCAAAGACATCAAAGAGGCGCTGCATGGCTACCTGCGCCCCCCTCTCGCTACTCGTTTAGTAGAACGCTTTATAAACTCTGCAAATACGCGCAGCGTTTCAGCGCTTACGTGGTGCTCAATGCCCTCGGCATCATTTTGCGCCACGGCTTCATTTACTCCCAAGACACGAAGAAACTCCAAAACAATGGTGTGTCGATAGCGGGCGAGCTGCGCAAGCTCCTGCCCCTCGGTAGTAAGAAAGATAGCCCGGTAGCGCTGCCGACGCACCAAACCAAGGCGCTCAAGCCTCGACAGAGTCCTTGTAGCGGTTACATGGGTAACCCCAAGACGCTGCGCAATTCCTACAAGCCTCGCCTCACCACACTCTTGCTGCAGCTCAGCAATAACTTCAACGTAATCCTCTGCAAGCTCACTTGAGCGATCTTGCCGCGTCTTTCGATGTCGCTCGGCGGCTACTACCGCCACACTTGCTGGGCAGCTATCCCGAGCCACTAAGGGAAGCGCCCTACCTTTTTTTGCTGCGCGAGTCATAATCAAAGCCACCCTCTCACACAGTCGATTATCCTTGACTGTCTACCGCTAAGACCTCAAAATTGTAGCAAATGATACATTTATTGACTAGAGAGACAAAACCTATACATCCCGCGATAATTCTGTGCGTCCTCTCTATGGCAGCTTTTACCCTCTTGCCCCGGCTACTTTTTGCCTCTGAACCGCCGCGCTCTGTCGTAACCACCACCAGCATCCTGGCGGACACAGTTCGAAATCTTGCTGATTCACGAACTGCGGTGTCTGCCCTAATGGGAGAACGGGTCGACCCACATACCTACAAGGCCTCCCCCGGCGATCTGCGCAAACTATCTGAAGCGACCATCATCATCAGCAATGGGCTGCACCTTGAAGGAAGATTAGCCGATGCCCTCGACCGCTTTGCTGCGCGCAAGACAGTGCTCAATGCTACTCATACTATCCCGCCGACTCGACTTCGATACACCGATCCAGAAAATACACTGGCAGACCCTCACGTGTGGTTCGATCCTTCGCTATGGTCATTGGTGGCTGAGAACATCACCCAAACACTCGCTCGGCTCGACCCAGATCGCGCGTCTGAATATCAAGCTCGCCTACACAGCTACACAGCCGAGATCGGCCGGCTGCACACGTGGTGCGCATCAGAGATTCGCTCTATCCCGGCAGAGCACCGCGTCCTTATAACGGCCCACGATGCATTTGGCTATTTTGGTCGAGCCTACGACATCGCAGTTCACGGCATTCAGGGGATGAGCACCGAAGGCGAGGCTAGCATCCGAGATATCAATCGCCTGGTATCTCTGATTGTGAAGCAACAGGTCCCTGCACTATTTATCGAGTCAAGCGTATCGCCACGGGCCGTGGAAGCCCTGATTGAAGGCGCTCGAGCCAAAGGCGTCCATGTTACCCTTGGCGGCGAGCTCTATAGCGATGCCTTAGGATCTCCTAACGGCCCAGAAGGAACATACTTTGGGATGATTCGTCACAACGTCCGTCAGATTAAAGACGCCCTAACGAGAGAAAGGTCATGACCGACAACGACACCGCAATAGAAGTTCATGATCTCACGGTTACCTACGATACAAAACCGGTGCTATGGAACGTAGATGTAGCGTTTCCTCGCGCTCAACTAATAGCAATTGTTGGCCCGAACGGTGCTGGAAAATCCTCGCTACTACGAGCGATTCTTGGGCTTTTGAAGCCCGTCAGCGGCTTTGTGCGCGTACACCACGAGAACTCCTCATCCGACACACTGGGCTATGTGCCCCAACGAGAAACTGTGGACTGGGACTTTCCAGTGACCGTACACGACGTAGTGCTCATGGGCAGATACGGCAAACTTGGATGGTTCAGGCGCCCCCAAAAACTCGATAGAGATATCTCCCTACAGTGCTTACAGGAGGTCGGCATGGAAGCCTTCGCCTCGCGGCACATCAGCCAGCTGTCAGGGGGCCAGCAACAACGCGTTTTTCTGGCGCGCGCACTAGCGCAGGAAGCGCCTATTTACCTAATGGACGAGCCATTTGCAGGAGTCGACGCAGTAACCGAGACCACCATCGTTGAAACGCTGCGGAGGCTACGCTCTCATGGACGCACTATTATCGTGGTGCACCACGATCTACAAACCGTAAAGGAGTACTTCAACTGGGTAGTCATGCTGAACATGCATGTAATCGCGGCAGGTCCTGTTGAGTCGGTTTTTACCACTGAGAACCTTCAGCGAACCTACGGGGGCCGACTTACCATCCTCGACAAGGTGGCCGAGGCTGTGCGCACTGAGACGGCACGTCTCAATCAAGACACGACGAGTGGAATTAGCTAGCAGATGGAGATACTCAGCCACATATTATCACCGAACGCACTCACCGTAATGATTGGACTGTCGCTGCTTGGGCTTGCATGCGGAACAGTCGGAACGTTTGCCGTCCTGCGCCGACAAGCGCTACTAAGCGACGCGCTAGCTCATGCAGCACTACCCGGAGTCTGCATAGCCTATATTTTCTCTGGAGGCAGCCGAAATTTTACCCTTCTTTTACTCGGAGCAGTCGCAGCAGGACTTACCTGCGTATGGCTACTCTCCTTTATTCATCACCACTCAAGGGTCAAAAGCGACGCTGCAATTGCAATCGTTCTCAGCAGCTCTTTTGGTATTGGTATCACACTATCACGCCTCATTCAGAACGATCCTACTGGCGCCCACGCTGGCCTCGACGACTTCATATTCGGAAGAGCAGCTCACATGATGTGGGATGATGCTTTGACTATCGGCTGCACCACGCTCGTTGCACTTCTCACAACAATACTTCTATTTCGGGAGTTCGCACTCGTGTGTTTTGATCGGGAGTTTGCTCTTCTTCAACGATTACCCGTTCGGATGTTAGATATCATACTGATGACTCTCATCTGCATGTGCACGGCGGCAGGCCTTCCTGCAGTCGGAGCCATCCTGGTGTCTGCACTAATGATTTTTCCGGCCTCTGCGGCGCGCCTGTGGACAGACCGAATTACTACAACCACCCTACTATCAGCAGTTTTTGGGCTATTTGCTGCGCTTAGCGGTGCGCTCCTTAGTATCGCGGTGCCGATTGCTAGCGTTGGAGCCGTTACTGGGCTTCCGACCGGCCCAGTGGTGGTGCTGTGTTGTGCTGCAATTTTTGTCGGTTCATTAGCACTTGCTCCGCTCATCCGACGAAGGAGAAGTCTCGCGTGACAGCTCTTACGAATGACGAGCTATGGATATTTGCCGTGTGCGCCGTATGTGCGGCTGCATGCGCTCTTCCCGGTGTATTCCTGATGCTCCGACGTGAGTCGCTCATCGGCGATGCTATTTCTCACTCGGTGCTCCCCGGCATAGTAGCTGCATTTTTCATCTCAGGCTCGCGAGACATCCTAACAATGATGACAGGGGCGTTTGCCGCTGGTCTGCTCAGCGTAGGGATATCTTCAATTATCCAGCGTACCAGGCGCACAAATCCAGATGCCGCTATCGGCATGACCTACACAGCCTTTTTTGCCGTCGGTGTCTTGCTTCTGTCGCTCGGCGCGCGCAACGTTGATATCGATCCCAGCTGTGTCTTATACGGATTGGTAGAATTTGCGCCGCTCGATATGGTGCCGCTCGGCAGCTTCACCGGATCTCTCATGGTGCCTCGAAGCTTCATTCTCCTCTCGCTGGTCCTAGTAGCAAACGCGCTTGCTGTTCGGCTGTTTTGGAAGGAGCTATTAGTGTCTACCTTCGATCCGCCGCTAGCTCGTTCTCTCGGTTTCAACACAACAGCAATTCACTACGGCCTGATGGCCGCAACCACCGTAACCATCGTTGCATCTTTTGAGTCTGTAGGCTCAATCCTCGTAATCACCATGCTTATCGCTCCAGCTGCAACAGGGCACCTGATTGCCGGTCGACTTCCTCGGGTTCTTGCTGCTGCGCTCATATCGGCCACCCTCGCCGCGCTGGGGGGCATCGTGGGCGCAACGGCGCTCGACACCCCTGTGGCCGGCATGATGAGCGTGGCGGCTGGTGCCCTGTTCTTTGGGGCACTGTTCTTTGCACCCCAGAACGGAATTATCGCGCGCATGACACAGAGAGCTTATCTTCGGATACAGATTGCACAGGAGGATATCTTGGGACTCCTGTATCGAGCACACGAATCTCATTCTGGCACAGCCCCTGCTCATCCGATATCCAAGCAGCTTACCCTGCGAGCCGTCGCAAATGGCTGCACCGCACACACAGCTCTGACCCTTGCTCGCTTTAGGGGCTACGTCATATGTGGCAAAGAAGGGATGCAGCTCACTCAGCGCGGTTTCGTTGAAGCAAAGGCCCTCGTGCGTTCACACCGACTCTGGGAATCTTACTTGGCAAAACACCTAGGGCTTCCCGCAGACCACGTGCACGCTCCATCAGAGCGCGCGGAGCATTTTATCGGACAAGCTCTTACCCGTGAGCTCGAACGAGAACTCCTCTTATCTAAAGACCCCCACGGCAAGAAAATACCGTGACACTAAGCAGCAAGACTGCCGCGCGCAAGAATTCGGCGCATGGTGCCTCTGTCTAGCCCAAGAGCCTGCGCAGCTTTAAGCTTGTTACCCCCACACAAAGCCATACTCTCTTTGACTATTCGCACTTTGAATTGCTCAACTTGGTCATGAAAAGATGGTCGCACCCTACTCACTGCAGGACCACCAAAACGAGCATATCCGGGAAAATCATCTGCCATCACAGCCGTGCGCCCCTTAAAGTGCGCAAAGCAAGCTGCTCCCTCCACAACCGCCTGTAGCTCTCGAACATTACCCGGCCAATCGTTTTCACAAAGCCACAGCAGTGCGTCTTTTGAGAATTCAAATACATTCACCCCGTGGCGCTCTCGACACTCACAGAGCAGATATTCTGCTAGCTCTGGTATGTCTTCGCGACGCTCGCGTAGCGGTGGAATACAAACCATCGCGTGCGCCAAGCGATGATGGAGATCTCTACGAATCCGACCAGAGGTGAGCGCCTCTTCTAAGGGGCGATTTGTTGCGGCCACAAAACGACAATCAACTTCATGAAATGCGTCGCTACCGATTGGCCGAACACGCCGCTCTTGAATAACGTCTAGCAACGCAACCTGCGTCGGCGCGGGAACTTCATCAAGCTCGTCAATAAAAAGCGTGCCACGATGAGCCTCAACAACAAGCCCCTTCCGCGACTCAGTGGCGCCGGTAAAAGCCCCACGAACATGCCCAAAGAGCTGGCTCTGAACGAGATCAGCGCCGCCAAAATTGGGCTGAAAATGCACGAAATTATCCTTGCTGCGCCTACTTGCGCGGTGGATTGCTCGTGCGCACACTCCCTTTCCTACTCCGGTTTCGCCACAGATTAGAACCGGCTGGTTCGTGGTAGAGAGGAAAGCCAGCTGCTCACGCAAGCCGCACATTACAGGACTAGAACCACACAACCCAGTAAATGCTCCCTTGGCCGCATCTGTTAATAGCCGCTGATGCTCTCGTCGAATCGCGCCCTGAATAACTGCATCTTTGATTAAGACTGCGACATGTTGAGCTTCAACCGGCTTCTCAACGAAATGTGCGGCCCCCAATGAAATCGCCTGAACACCGTGCTCCAACGCGCCATGCCCAGTCAGGACAATTATGCGCAGCGTCGGATCAGCAACATGTAGCTCTGAAATAAGAGCAAAACCACTCTGAACACCACCTCGTGGATCAAGCGCAAGGTCGACTACCGCGACCTGAGGACACTCAGATAGGGCTAGCTCGCGAGCGCGGCTGCTGGAGCCAGCGGCACATATAGATAACGGGCGAATAAGCACCGAAAGAGCACGCACCATCGACTGCAGCAGCTCACTGTCATCGTCTACGAGCAGAATATCAGCCATTCGATACAGCTCCCGGCATCGTTGTGCCGATACCACACTGCTCTGCTGGGATCTCAATCAGCACCTTACAGCGCTCACCATGGGCAGAACAGCTTACCCTCCAACCGTGTCCGCGAATAATCATGTCTACTGCGGCACTCATGAGCACAGCCACATCGTCTGTTCCTTGCTCTGAAACGTAAGAGCTCAGCGAGTCATGATAGCGAGCAGGCGCTGCGAGCGCGTTTGCCGTAAAAGCGAGCTCAACCCGTCCGCTTGCAACTACCGAAACTGTTGCGCTCCATGACCCCAGCACCCGACGCAGCGCAGTCCCACAGCGACCCAACGCCGCAGCGTCGCACTCCACAACTAGTTCAGAGGCAATATCCTCTGCAGCGCCAAACGTATCAGCAAGCGCCCGTATGCTAGTCGGGCTCTTGTGCAAGATGGTGCCGAGCGAAGAGACTGTTGAAAGAACCTCTGCTATCGCAGCGCATCGCTTCTGCGAAACGAGTAGCTCACGTTTATCAATAACGCTGCTCAGATACACAAGTTCATTTGATATAACAGAAACATCCCCCCTGAGAAGGTGAGTTAATGAACGCGCAAAACGCGCGAATATAGCGAGCTCGTTTTCAATCATATGGCACCTCGCAGAACTAGAGACATCGCCGCCCTACAAGGGCAGGATGCTCTTGGGAGGGCCAAAAGCGTCTACATCTCTCGTGGGCCTCTATCATTCGCTATATCACCGACGGGCTGCAAATAGATCGAGCAATTTTCAGAATCTCTTAGTTCGCTACCAATTGCGACAAAATAAAGCATGTTGAGCCTGGCGGTTCATTCATCCCAGCGGGCTATGCACGTAGCTTGTTGTATCCATCCAACGCAGCAACCTTGTAACACTCTGCGAGAGTCGGATAGTTGAAGACTGCGTCGCGCAGATAATCGAGTCCCCCACCGAGCGCCATAACAGCCTGTCCGATATGGATCAGTTCAGTTGCGAACTCTCCGATAATATGGACTCCGAGAATCTGCCTACTAGATCGATGAAATAGCACTTTTAACATACCATTTTCATCTCCCATGAGTTGGCCACGGGCGATTTCGCGGTATCGAGCAATTCCGACTTCATAAGGAATCCCCTGCTTCGTTAGCTCCTCTTCGCTGCTTCCAACAAACGAAATCTCAGGAATAGCGTAGATTCCATACGGAAGCGGCACCTCCATAATCTTCTCGTCAATTCCAAACGCATGACAAGCTGCGAGGCGCCCCTGACGCCCACTGGTTGAAGCAAGCGCCGGAAACCCAATTACATCGCCAGCGGCATAGATATTCGCGGCCTCCGTGCGGTAGTTCTCATCAACTGCAAGCTTTCCACGAGCATCTGCCTTTACACCAACAGCCTCAAGACCTAGGTCGTCTGTAGCACTAATTCGGCCCGCAGAATAAAGCACGCAATCAGAAACGATTACTTTTCCACTCTTGAGAGTTGTTACCACCTGCTTATCTTCACGCGCAGCGCAGTGCTCTACCTCTTCGCCCAGTCGAAGTCGAACACCCATACTGCGCATGTGGTAATGGAAGCCGTCGATAATTTCTTCATCAACGAAACCAAGCAGCCTCTTGCGCTGATCGACGATCGTTACACTGACACCCAACGCGGCGAACATTGAGCCGTACTCTGTTCCGATTACCCCACCCCCAACAACCGTCATTTCGCGTGGAAGCTCTGTGATATTCAGCACATCATCGCTGTCAAAGATGGTGCTGCCATTGAACTCCACCTGCGGCGGTCGATACGGCCTGGCTCCAACAGCGACTACAAACTTATCGGCCGTTTTACGGACCGATCCAGAGTGAGAAGATATCTCTACCGTGTGCGGCCCAATAAAGCGGGCATGGCCGCACAGCGTATCAACGTGGTTTCGCTGAAGCTGATGCTTAATGGTCTCAATCTCGGTTTGCATCACGCGGTTACAGCGAAAGGTGAGGTCTGACATCCTAATATCAGTTTTCACGCGAAACCCGGCGCCATATATATTGCGCTGTCGAAACCCGGAAAGAAACAGCACTGCCTCTTTAAACGACTTGCTAGGGATAGTGCCGGTGTTAACACACACTCCCCCCACAACTTCCCGCTTATCGATGATAGCAACTCGCTTCCTAATCTTGGCGGCTTGGATGGCAGCTCGCTGGCCAGCTGGACCGCAGCCTATAACGAGCAAATCATAGTCATATGGATGTGTGGTGGTCGACATGATGGCAACAGCTCCTCAGGCAAACGTGCAGGGGGTATACATCTTAGCCCTACCAGCGCTCAAACTACCTACGTAAGCTTAGCTTACCAGCAGCTAGGAGCGCAGTGCCGCATTGATTCCATGCATTATAGATGCTTTAGTTTAGCATTGATGGGGCGGGCACCAGCCCTTAAACAAACACCTAATCATAC